>JAJRWS010000603.1 GCA_024276705.1 Planctomycetota bacterium
ATATTGATGATGACCGACCTTGCCTCCCAGTCGGGTTCGAGTACGAGTACCGCTTTGCTGAGTACGAGTACGATATTCTCTTCTCGGCTCCTTTGAGGAGCCTTCCTCAAGCCACCCGCTATGCGGGTGGTACATGACTTTCCTCGGTAACACCCTCCCTAGCCGAAGTGGTACCCGAATCCTTGCGCTGCGAGTACCGAAACGACCCAAGGGGAATCGCCTCGACACATCCCCGCTTGAGCTGGAAATTGGCATCGATGTTGCTATTGCCCTGAAAGGCTGAACCCAAATTTCCATGAACTCCTACGAACGCTTCTTCAATCTGCTCCAGGGCAAACCGGTTGACCGCCTCCCCTCGACACCGATCTGCATGACCTTCTCGGCCCGGCAGGCCGGCGTCAAGTTTGGCGACTACCTGCGTGATCATCGCGTTCTGGTCGATACCCAGATCGCCTTCGCCGAGCAGCACTAATTCGATGTCGTGGGCCTGATCAGCGATCCGGCCCGCGAAGCTGAGGACTGCGGCGCTCCGGTTGTCTGGTTCGACGATCAGCCAACCGCTCACGACGCCAGTCACCCTCTGCTCGAAGTAAAAACCGATCTGGGCAAGCTTCGCCAGCCCGACCCTCACGCCGGGCGGATGCTCGATCGGGTCCAGGGCGCCGAACGATTCCGGCAGCAGGTCGGCGGTCAGATTCCGATTCTCGGTTGGGTCGAAGGTCCGATGGCCGAAGCGGCCGACCTGCGGGGCATGGACCGGATCATGCTGGATTTAATGGACGATCCGGACTTCTGCCGCGACCTGTTTGAGTTCGTGGTTGAAATGGAACTGAACTTTGCCCGAGCCCAGATCGAGGCGGGGGTCGATATCATGGGGATCGGCGATGCGGCCGCTTCGCTGATCGGGCCGGACCTCTATCACCAGCATGTCTACCCATTCGAAAAAAAACTGGTCGACGGCATCCATGCCATGGGCTGCCCGGTCCGAATGCACATCTGCGGCAACATGGATCATTTACTCGCCGACATCGCCACGCTCCAGGTAGAAATGATCGACATCGACTACCTGACGGACTTGCAACTCGCCCGGCGGACCCTGGGCGCGGAAGTGGCCATCCTGGGCAATTTTGAGCCGGTACGTTATGTTCTCAACGGCACGCCCGAGGAGGTCTACCAGCAATGCGCGGCGTGCCACCAGGTAGTCGGCGCGAAGTATGTGGTCGGTCCAGGCTGCGAGGTTCCCCCCGGATCACCCGCGGAGAACGTCCGCGCAATCACCGCCTATGCCCGCTCGACTTAGGCTTGGCCGATAAATAACTATCCGGTTTTCTGTAGGGAACGTTCAAGAAAAAAACTTCGGTAAATCGTGGCGTTCTGATAATGCACCTTCGTACTCGTACTCGAGTCGCATGGCGAGTATCCTACGGCCGTCGAGTACGAAGAGAAGCCAAAATACTCAACTTGAAATGGGGAAGTTATTCCTCGTTCGCTCCTTAACGGTTTCGTGTTCGAAAATCAGCGCGAGGATAGCCTGGGCGGCTGATTCCGGCAGGGAGTCGTTATCGGGGAATGTCTTCGATCGGGTTCAAACGCTGGTACGCGAACCCGAGAGCGAGCATCAGACCCCAAGAAACCAGGCCCAGCCCTAGTAAAAGGCCTGCCGAAAAGACTGCGTAGCCGTGAGGCGCCATGCCCATTTGACTGGCAAGCGCATGAGCCAGCAACGCCGCCCCCATACCCCAGACCGAAACCAGCCCAAGTCCCAGCACAAACAGCAAACCTTTGCCGGTGAAGGTGAGCATCGTCCGCAGAAATATCTCCATGCCTTCCTGCTGCATGCGATAGGGATAGAGCAGAAAAATAAGATTATCCAGAGCAAAAACCAGGACGTTCATCGGCGTCAGGACGAGGACCGTTCCCAGAACCAGAAAAAACGACTGCCTAAGGACGACAGCAGCCACCACCAGGACGATTGCCTGAAACAGGCAACTGATCAAAATCGGCGTTGCCAATTGTCCGACAATCAATGCACGGGGAGCGATCGGCAGGCTCTTGAATAGTGCCAGCCGATCGAGGTCGCGACGGAAATCGAACCGCAAGGCGGTTGGCAACAGTAAAAAAGTATAGAAAGCCAGGGCGCCAGCGGTCGAGAGGAAGGCGGCCCGCGGATCGGTCAGCACAAACATTGGCGTCAAGGCCATGATGCCAGGAATGACCAGCGCCGTGAGCAGGCTCCCCGCATACCGGCGCGAACCGAGCCACTGCCGCCAGGCGATCGCGCCGGTCGGTCCCCAGCGGCCGATGGGGCGGTTGCTCCAGACGAACGTTGCCTCGTGCTCCTCGGGTCTGTCGGTGTTGCGGTCTGGTTGGTACTCGGCTCTCTCCCTGCGGACCACTCGATGCGGCATGGTGTAAAACAGCCAGAAAACCAAGGCAGCCGCCAGCATGACCATCCCCAGGGCCAGCTCGCCATATAGCAGTGTCCCCCAGGTTAGCTCGGTAGTACAAACCAGATTTACCAGAGGAGCGAAAGGAGACCGAATCCACCCCACCACGGAAGCATCCAGCTCCAACAGCAGTTGCCCCACCTGGCTCATCACGCCTGCTCCCAGACGAACCTCGCCGTGGACAAGAGGACAATCAGCCACCGTTGCGGCAACCGTGCCACCCAGCCCGCACAGGACAATCCCCACCACGATTCGATAAGCCAGCAAACCATGCCGGCTCATTCCCCAGGCGAAAATTTCCACACCCATCCGCCATAACTCCAGAAAAAGCATGGCCAGCAAGATGCCCGCCAGGGCAATCGGCACATGGCCCAGGTCAGGCAACAGCAAAAGGGCCAATACCAGGCTCTTCAGGAACGTGGTCGTTGCCACCGACGCCAGTTTGTAGACCAGCAAATCGCCAGGCCGTAACGGACAAGCCTCAAGGATTTCCCGTTCGGCGGCAATCCACTCAAGACACTGCTGGGGACGAAAACAGGCAGCCATGGCCAGATGCCAGATTGCATAAAAGGCCAATCCCAGGCCAACCATGGCCCGTAACAGTTCAGGAGAGGCCGATTCGCGCAGCCAGACCGTCATTGCCGCATTGCCGAGCCAGGCCGCAGCCAGTAAAAAGGCCAACAATGACAGGATCATTCGACGAGGCAGTAAAAACCGGCGGCCCATGCGGCGTAAACGACCGCGTCCCTGCCAGGCGACCAGGCATAGCACCGACTGTGGATGAACTGCATCATTCATGTCACGCTCACCTGCAGATGGTCGGAAGTCGCCGCGAAAAAAATCGTCTCCAGCGATGCGTCTTCGGCCTGGCTGCCGAAAGTTTCGCGGAGCTGTTCGAGCGAACCCAGGAACCGCTGCTTGCCGCTGTCGAGAATCATCACGTGCGTGCAGACATCCTCCACCATCGCCAGCAAGTGCGAACTGACGACGATCGCCGCCCCCGCGGCGGCCCGTTCCCGTAGCGCCTCCTTGTAACGGCGGATCCCGCGCGGATCGAGTCCCGTCAGTGGCTCATCGAGCAGAATCACTTGGGGATCGTGCAAAAACGCGCAGCAGATCGCCAATTTCTGTCGCATCCCACGAGACAGGTCACTGGCCGGAGTATCGTATTTACGCTCGAGCTCGAATTGTTCCAGTAACCGCCGCGCCTTGGAGCTGGCATCCTGCACCCCGTAAACACTTGCAAAGAAGGCAAGATGTTCGGCCACGGTCAAATCGTGGAACAAGGGCGGCTCATCGGGAACAAAAGCCAAACGCGCCTTGGCGCCGATCGGATCGAGCCGGACATCGCAACCCGCCACCGCCAACCGGCCCCGGCTGGCCGGCAGGATCCCCGCGAGTGCTCGCAGCGTGGTAGTTTTGCCAGCCCCATTCGGACCGATCAGTCCCAAGGTTTGACCCGGGCAGACCTGAAAGGTCAGTTGGGACACGGCAATCTGGTCGGAAAACGCTTTGTGAAAATCGTCAACTTCAATCACTGGGATCGTTCCTGGCACTGGAAATGATTATCGTAAACCTGGCAAGCAAGTCTACGTTTCCACTGCCACAGGGTTGCCTCCGACTACCTCGGATTTTTTACGGGTCGTGCCGATTTTGCCGTTTGTTGGCACCGAATTCACGACGAAGAATCTTTTCCGTTGTACTGAAGGCCAGTTCATCCTGCATGAACCGTGGGTCGTTCGGATCGGGGACATGGAAGTAGACCGCCTCGCCCGCGGGATCCGCGTACTCGCTGAGCGTTAAGGAAAGCCCCGGCTCGGCCATGGGATACCACTGGCCAGGCCACCAGGCACGGACTTTGCATGCCAGACCGTCCGGGCGGACGCTGTCGTCGGGGAAAGGACCGGTCAGCGACGACGGGTCGAGCGTCAAAAGGCGCAAATCGACTTCAGCCAGCTCGGGATGACGGGCCCGATTGAGGCAATACAGCATGGGCCCGCGCAGAACGGCAACCCGCCCAGACTGGGCCTTTCGGCCTTGGACGAGCCGCCACGGCATCGGCATATTCAGTTCCACCGTGTCGCCCGCCTGCCACTCTCGCTTCACGGTGTGGAAACCGGGACGAACAGAAACCGCCTCGCGCCGGTTGACGGAAACGGTCGCCTCGCCGCACCAGGCCGGAATGCGCAGTTGCAGCGGAAATGTGGCTGCGCCTACCGGTGTCACGTGGAGGACAACCTTGCCAGAGTTCGGATAATCGGTATCTTGCCGCACTTCGATCTGATTGCCATCGGCCAGTTCCAGGGTCGTGGTCGCCGGCGTGTAAAGATTGACCACCACACCCCCCTGGGCCCGGTAAAAGACCATGCCGGGCAATTCCGCAACGATACGGCGGTAATTGTTTGGACAGCAGTAGGTATCCTTATCGAAGTAGGCACGCGGACCGTCAAATGGGGTGTAGTAGCGGATCCGCCGGCCATCGGGAGACTGGGCGGCAAACAGGGCGTTGTAAATCGCCCGCTCCATGATGTCGCCATAGCGTGGTTCGCCTTCGTATCGCAACAGGTTGTCGAGCCAGCGAATGAGGTAGGCGGCCGTGCACGTTTCGCCCAAATTCTGCGTGCCGGCCTGCGTATTGTGCCAGCATTCATGGTCGCCACAGGTGCCGGTGATCACCAGGCCATCGTCATGGAGCAGGAAGTCGAGTGCTTTGCGTGACTGGGTAAGCAATTTCTTATCGGCCGCGAGCCGGTAAATTTTCAACTGAGCCAAGGAACGGGACAAGTACGCGTAGGCGTGCCCG
Organism: Planctomycetota bacterium; assembly: GCA_024276705.1. Taxonomy (GTDB): domain Bacteria; phylum Planctomycetota; class Planctomycetia; order Pirellulales; family Lacipirellulaceae; genus JAJRWS01. Next base: position 5,251 of record JAJRWS010000603.1, read on the forward strand.
CCAATTCGCCCGTGGCGGCCGATGACGATCGGATAGTCCCATTCGGGGATGTGGAGCAACCCGGTACAGAAATCGAGGTAGCGACGATCGCCTGTCTGCTGGGCGAGGGCGAGCATGGCCGAACCGATGCCAGTCATCGCCATGTGGTCGCTGATGGCACCTCTACCTGGCTGCATCTCCGGCTCCGCGGTCCAGCGACGAATGATGTAGTCCGCCAGTTTCCGAGCGCCCTCAAGGGACGGTTTTTCTTCGAAGTATTCGTGGTCCGCCGTCAAACCAAGAATCAAATAGACCATCTCATGCACGTCCCAGAGTTCCCACATCCGAGCTTCGGGAACCATCAAGCCCAGGTAGCCGTCGGCTTCCTGTGTCTTGAGCAGCTCGCGGACGACAAGCTGCTTGCGAGCCAGGACCTGGTCATCCTGTGTGCCGGCGGCAAAATGGACGAGCGCATCGACAAGCTTGCCCGTGCCAACAAAGCCGCCATGCTGGTTGCGTTGACGAAACGGTTCGAGGAAATCCTTCTCGACGTCAAGAACCAGCAGATTGTTCTTGACGGTCCGGTCCAGCCGCTGGCCAATCAGCCCGCCAACATGCACCTGACGCAGGTCGATTGACAAAAACCGGTCCATGTTGTCACCCCCTGCACTCATCGATTCGCCCCCGGGATCGGCAATCGCCTCAACGCCAAGAAAAGCCGGCAAAATAAACAGGACACCGAGATAGAAAACGCGACCCAAGGTAGCCGCATATTGCTGGAAACTGACGTGATGATTCATGTTGATTGCCTGCGAATGGTTATCCCAGAAAACGGTATCGATCCGGGCATCCATGATACCACACGTCTCCAACACAGCCAGCATAAAAGGTGTCGGGTGTCGGGTGTCGGGTGTCGGGTGTCGGGTGTCAGGTGTCAGGGGAAAGAGGGTTCAGGGTTCTGGGTTCTGGGTTCAGGGTTCAGGGTTCAGGGTTCTGGGTTCAGGGTTCAGGGTTCAGGGTTCAGGAAAAAG
>JAJRWS010000604.1 GCA_024276705.1 Planctomycetota bacterium
AAACGGGGACGTCCGGCGCGTCAGTCATCACTCCGACTGCCCGTAGAAATCCCACTCAGTAAGTAGACCTGGCAGTCGAATTTGTCGCATACGGAATCCGAGGCGGCCAGGCGAGAGCTGCAAGTACCGGTTGTCCCAGCCACCACCCCATGAGAACAACTCATCGATGTTGTCGGTGGCTATCTCAAGGTGTTCCATGGACCATTCGTGCAATTCGTGAAGACAGGACGGGACTTGCAGGATTCGGATACTTTTGAGCCCAGCCCGGGTTATACTACCGGAGCCGTCCGTTTTTTCTCGATCGCGGCAACGCGTTCGCACGTGAATCTTGGAGGAAGAGAAATGGCCCTGAGCACTTTGCCTCACGTTGCCGATTCCTTCATTCTGTTCATTTTACCAGGATTTGTCTATGCTACACACGATGACGATGACTACGGCGACTTGGCTCGTGGTTTCGGACAACTCCAGGAACGGTGTGATGACCAACTCCCCGAACCTGCAATTTCATTTGACCAACCTGAGGCGGTATTCCAATTTGAATCCGCAAGCCAAACCGATCCCGGAAGCGTTGAACCCAATTTATTCACGAGATAGAACTTTTGAAAGCCTGTCACATCGGCACTAGGGCATGTTGATCGCAATGACACCGATGCGTGCACAGCTCCCCCTTTCCCCCGGAGGGCCATGTTGCGGTGAGGTGCTAGAAAATGTGGAAGAAAAACAGATCGCCGAGGAATCAGCCTCGCAGAACCAACGATAGGTGCGAGTGAGGGGGCGGCGGAACCCAACCTCGGCGGCGGGCTCCTAGCGGAGTAGTCCACCGCGATGCGAGCCGAAGCTGACCAATCCGCTTCGTCATGACCTTCCAAAACGAACAGACGCTCTCCTCGATGTGGAGACCCACGCGACGAGCGTGCTTGACCACGCGACCTCCTGCCCGCAACACCGACTGCTGAAATCGGTGCAAGTCCCAACTGCCGCTTCAAACTCATTACGCAACATCGTGGTCATGTTGAAAGCCAGCATCGCCAATAGCATGGTGACTTCGTTTTCGACAAACTCTCGAGACGAAAGATGTGGCCCGATCACTTCATTGAATTCTCCCAGCCGATCTTCGAAAGTGCCTCGCTTGCGATAGTGGGCCAGTAATTCTTCGCCGCTTCGCAAGGCCCTTGGCCAATTCGTAACCAGGAAGAAGTAGCGTGGCAGCAAGTTGAGCTGCCCGGTTTTGGAATCGGGCTTGTCGACCACAACCAGGATCAAACGCTGGGCATGCGCCCAACCTTCGGCCCGATGCTTACTAAGCTCAATCACTTTCTCATAGCCTTCGGCTGGCGGGCGCCCTGGCGGCCGATGAAGGTGTGGCTCGGCCAAACGATCGAGTACCGCATTCTTCTTCAAACGCCCGCAAAACCGCACATTTTCGCTGCTCAGCTCATCCATCACACGCCCAATTGTATAGCCCGCGTCCAAACGCAAGTCAAAGCTGCGCGTCATCTGACGTGCCTGCCCAATGACCTGCTGCATGAATCGCTTGATCCCTTGCGCAGTGTGAACTTGTCCTTGCCTGAGTATCGCATGAATAAATCCGTTGCCCAAGCGATGCCCGTTGCGCGTGCTATCGTAGTCGCCATCCACCGAGAAACTGGCGACCAGTGGATGGTAAACCGTATCGCGATAATAGCCGTTGCCCTTGTCTTCTTGATAATGGGCTGCCTTGTTGCTGGCCGTGGACCTCGATGGGAAAACTGTCGACGTCGATGGTGGCTCGCATTACGGCGTGGTCGCACCTCGACCGGTACTGCGCAAGTGGCGGTGTATCCAATCAAAGAGACCAAAGCGAAGGGCTTCGCGCCCCTTTACTAGAAGCACTGGCAGGAGAAGCCAACCAATCGATTAACCGGGATTGTGTCGGCTGACTGGCCAGCCGCTGCTCGAGCCCAGATTATTCATGAGATCGGCTTCGCCCGGCCGATCCCACGTTGCCATCCGCATTGCAGGATCGTGCGCGAGGCGGTCGAGGTCGTCTTGGTTCTCGCTTCCCATCGCCATGGCATAGATGCGTTCCCGCAGCAGTTCGGTGGTCGTGTAACGAATCTTATCGGGATTGCGAGGATCCTGGATCTGACCAGCCAGCGATTCGACAAGACCCAGTTGATGATCGGCCTCTCGCAACAGCACTGCGCCAGCATGCGAGGTGATTCTTTGAGAAAACGCTTGGACCTTGATCGACCGGTTGAATTCTGGCTCAAAAAGAGTATTCTGTGCTTCACCCATCGCGTGATCCTTCTGTGTTTAGGGAAGTGGTGTTTGTACCCCTACAATACAGGAGCTCACACGATGGCGCTATAGCTGTTTTCTCGTACTCGTGAATAATCCGGGATCATATATTGAAATGTAGAGATTGTGATGAAGAATGCACTGGCAATATAATTTTGTACGCTGATATTTACCGCGGTTCTTGGTACCGCACAAGCAGCCGATATTTCCCAAGAAGAGTTGGCGTACATGCCGGCATGAACTGCTGCTGGCCAACTTGGTTGATCATCCAGGGTTCTACCCTTAGAATCAAAAGTTCCTTATCGAAGACCGCGAAAAAATCGCTACGACCAGGCTTAACATGGTAGATGAAGGGATCGAACAATAATGGATGACGTTCCAAAACTTCAGGCTGATGTTACCGCTCTCGCCACCGTGGAAGGGCGAATGGTTGGAACCCCAGGGCATGATGTGGCTAAAAGCTACCTGCTGGAGCGTTTAACGTCGCTCAATCTACAGCCGTATCAGGGCGATTCCATGGAGTTGTCATACAGGTCGGGCAGGCGCACGTTTTCCAATCTTGTGGCAGTCATCCCAGGTACGAATCGGAGTCTTGCGCCTATCCTAGTCGGTGCGCATTACGATAGCGTCATCAGCTCGTTCTGTGCAGATGATAACGCGGCTGCGGTTGCCATTGTGTTATCCGCAGCCGAGAAACTTGCAAATACGAACCTGTCGCGGGATGTCGTAATCGCGATTTTTGATGCCGAAGAACCACCGTATTTCCATGGTCCCGATATGGGATCAACCCGGTTCTATCGTGAGCAACGTCGCCCGGAGGGTTTTCATGTCGCCCTGATCATGGATTTGGTTGGACACGATGTGGAACTGCCGCTCCCTGGTCTGGATGCCGTTGGTGGCACACTGGCAGATCTTCTTTTCATGACAGGTGCCGAGAGTCACCCCGCGCTCCTTCAGGTTGTGAGATCCTGTCTTCCGGGACCGGAGTTGCCCCTAATAGCCTCGCTCAACCGAAATGTGGGAGATATGAGCGACCATCACATATTTCGACTGAGTGGCGTGCCCTTCTTATTCCTCTCATGTGGCCGCTGGCAGCACTACCACCAGGTAACGGATACGCCGGATCGACTTAATTACCAGAAGATGGCAAAGATATGCAACTTCGTCGTCAACCTTTGTCAAACGTTGGCGGAATCTGATCTACCTCGCGACGACTGCATGGAAACACCTGAGTCGCTGGAAAATGGAGTAGCAGATACGACCGCCTTAGAAATTGAGCTGATCAAAACTGTTTTTGGCGACTCGCTCGAATCGTTTCTGGCTGCAATCCAATTGGGAGCCCTCAATTCGCGGCAGGACCTCGACGAACTTGCCTCCCGTCTCCAGGGATTTTTTAGATTGTAAACCCAGACCTGAATTGACATCCACCAGTATCTATTTCCTGTCTGCAATGGGGTCTTTCTTGTGCCTGTTGCCATCTGGGTCATCACGAGTGGCGCAGAGGGATTTGGCCTGACGACCCTTCGCCAAGGACCCTTCCATGAGAACCTGCGTCGTCTGTTTTCTCCTGTGCGTCGCCGCGACGGCACCTGAACCCACTACGATAGCTCAAGCCCCTGAAGTGACAAGAGTCGACCAGATTACCAAGTCGATCACCGCCACGACTTACAACGCAGCGCCGAGTATCGAGGATCGTGATTTCTGGGCGCGAGTTGGCCGTAGCACGAACTACCACTCAGTTATTCGCGACGCCGTCCGCCTGGCCACACGCACGTTCGCACCACTGCCCGATGATCTCTATTTAGAATACTCTCAGGTCGGCAATAGAAGTCGATATGAGAAAGTCTATTTCACCAAAT
>JAJRWS010000605.1 GCA_024276705.1 Planctomycetota bacterium
ACTCAGCCCAGCGGTACTCGTACTCGAATCAAAGTCATAGGTAAGGTCGGTCATCATCGACATCCATGGTCTCCTATTTCGTTTGCATCCAATGGTTCTATTCGAGTACGAGTACGAGCACGAGTACGAGTACGACGGAACGGCGGAGCCTGATGGGTACTCACCAGCAGAGCTGGTGGTTTACGGACAGGAATAAGCAGTGATCAAAACTAGCGTACACTGTGCGCAGGATTTACCGAATGAGACTCGCATGCATCGACTTCGATTTTTTATCCTCACTTTCCTTCTCCCGTGGCTTCTGCCCATGGACCGGTTAGCAGCCGAACCTGGGGTGGTCGATTTTCGTTACGCGCCCGCCGAGTGGCAGACGGCCATCTGCCTGCCCGATGACCCGTCGAAATCGCTGGTCCATCGCAGTGGCGAGTTGCTCTACCATTTCGGCCGCGGCAAGCGGGAATTTGGCACTCGCATCTCGGTGGTCGTGACGGAAGATGCCCGCTGGACCGGGCAGTCGCTCGTTGGGCCACGTATTCCCATCGTCCAAACCACGCGTCAGGCGCCTGGCCTGACCATCGTGGAAGAGGCCTTTGCGGTCACCCAACCCTTTGCCGGTGATGATGCCGCCGGCTTGAAACGGGCCATCAACCGGCAGCTCTGGCTGCCCGACAAGGGCCTGTACGCCTTCTTTCTCGACCGCCGTGGCCAGCTCGAAACCAGCAGCGAATCGCTTGGCCAGGCCTTGGCAATCCTGTTTGACGTGGCCAACGCAGAGCAGGCCAAACAAATTTTTCAGCACCAGTATGTGTCTCCCCATGGCATCCCCTGCAGTTGGCCAGTCTTTCCACGGTTCGGCCACGACATCGGCCGCCATTCGGGTGCCGTCTGGCCGCAGATCCAGGGATTCTGGGCTCTGGCCGCAGCGGCCCGAGGACAGTCCAATCTGTTGGCCCACGAACTGCTCGCGCTGGGCCACTCAGCCTTGGCCAGCGGCGACTTCCGCGAGATCTACCATCCGCAAACCGGCGTGCCCGACGGCGGACTCCAAACCGGCCGGCGCTGGAAGAGCCAGCCGGGCCAGAGCTGGGCGGCAACCGCCTACCTGGCAATGCTCCTGCATGGGGTGGTCGGCATGCGGTTCGAGCCAGACGGCATCGGGCTGCAACCGAACCTGCTCGAACGGCTCGGGAAGGTTGAAGTGCGAAATATCAAGTACCGGCAGTCGGTGCTCGACATCATCTTGACTGGCCATGGCACGCAAATCGTCCGGTTCGCGATCGATCGAACAGACCAACCACAGCCGTGGATCCCGGCAACTCTCAAAAGCCGCCACCGAGTGGAAATTGAGTGCATCGCTGCAGTGGGTTACCCCAAGCATTCGGAGAAAACCGATGATGTACCATAGCTTAACGTTATCATGTTTCAATCCCCTTTCGATTCTGACTGGTCGATTATTTTGCGAATGCGATCGAGTGCGGCTTTGGATTCTTCGAGGAATTCGCCACCGAGTCCCGGGCATCGATCATCGTACCATCTTGCTGCATCTTCCAGATCGCCTACAACTTCGGGACGAAAGCGGAGGGAATACGTCATTTGCTACTCGTTCGGAGTCGATCGAGAACTTGGTCCCAACTGAGCAACTCACCAGGATTCGCTTCATGCGCCTCAATGCGACGATCGAGCTCGGCGCGTTGTTCGGGTGATAGCAATACAGGGGTGTCTGATTCGATGCTATCCCATAGTGATTCGACGACGCGCAGTCGATCTGGTATCGGTAGCGATGTCAATTCCGACAATGTCTCGTCTATGTCCATGTCGAGTCCCTATGTCTGCGTCTAAGGATGTAACTTGTACTTCAAAGGAATTGCCATTTGGAGCAAATCTGGAATGGCATTCCGTATAATGTGGGTTCGTCCGACCCGGCTCCATCCGTGTCGGACGAACGTCGGAGTTGCTTGGCCGGCTCCGTCGAACCTCCGTTGGAGCCGACCCGGCCACGCCCTCTCGTGACGTCGTGTCACTCCCGGGCGGCTCAACTCCGACGTTATCTACAATCAGCAACGTAGCACTTAACCATTGTCGTGTCAAAGATTTAAGTGCTGCCGGAAATGTTGGCCTGTTTCATTTCAGAGGACTTTTGTATCCCGTAGTTGCCAGCACGCGGCACCCTCCTGGCAAAGCATGCCATGGTGCATAACAAGAGCGTTACAGCACCCGGTTCGGGCACTGTCCTGGATCGTACCGCCACGCTGGTAGCCGACACGTTGAAGCCTGCGTTTTCCTGCCAGTCCAGAAAATCCTGACCGTCGACGTCGCCATCCTCGTCGGCGTCGCCGTCAGCGATCGTCGCCCCACTCGCCTGGCCAAACCCGTTTTGCCAGATGCCCAGGTCGTCACCGTCGACCTTGCCATCGCCGTTAAAGTCTCCGACGACCGGGCTGGCAAACAGAAAATCCCCTGGATTCAGCGCTTCGTTGCTGATCCGCACTTCATCAATCAGGCCGAAAAACTGGTCGACGACGTTATTGTCGTACATGCCACGACCGAGGGTCCATACTCGGCCGTTGTCGATCAGACCGTTGTTCGCGCCGGCCAGCGCGCGCTGATCCACCAGGGTGTAACCGGTGTCATCATTCGAATCCACATAAAGTTTCAGCGAAGATCCGTCGCTCACCGCGGCCACATGATACCACTGGTTCAAGGCCAAAGCCTCCGGGCTGCGAACCGCGTTCACATCGAGCTCTTGATCGACGAAAGTGAGCGAGAGCCGGTTGTCCGGTTCGACTTGGAAGTAAAGTGCCGCCAACTTGCCGTCTGCCCCATAACCACTCCCATCGCAGCCGACAAACGTGTGGTGGTGGCCATCGATCTGCTGGCTCAGGTTGATCGAAGCTTCGATCGTCCACTCGTTGTAGTCGGCCTGGTCGAGGGGCCCCGACGCCACGTAGAGATCCCGGGTCGGGGCCGTGCCGCCCGGAGCTTGAGAGTTGTCGTAACTGAGCAGGTTCGGACGACCCGTTTGGCGGACGGTGGTCCGTGCGACCTGGGCGCTAAACATGCCGGTCGTGTCGTCGGAGAAGGTTCGCAGATGATTGCCGCTACCCGAAATATCGAGCAGGTCCACTCCCGCGACCAGCTCCCGGCCGGCCCCTCCCTCCTCGAAGCGGAAGTAGGCCACTGTCGATGCAGGCTGCCCCGGTTCGGTAAAGCGGACCGTATCGCCCTGATCGTAAATCGGGATGAACGAAGGGTAGGCAGCCGCGCCCGAGTTGGGTTGGTGAAGCGACAGCCGCAACTGGCCCGTCAGGTCGCGGAAGATCGAGCCATGCCCTCCGTGACTGGCAAACAACGGTTCGGTCTCCTGGACCCAGGTACCGTCAAGCCGGCCGTTGCTGGAGCGGGCGATGGTGACCGCGTAGTCGCTCCGGCCCGGGCCGTTGATGTCGGTGAAGCTCGACCAGACCAGCAACAGGCTGCCATTTTTCGAGCGGTACAACTCGGGACCGTCCACAATTTTCAAGGTCTGGCCCGCCGGAGGATGGCCCAGATCGGTGATGTGTGGAAAAGCCGTGGCATCGAACAATTTACGATCGGTCGCGAGTATCGTTTGCTTCAAATCAGGCTGCATCCGGACGGCTCGCATATCGTGCAGAATGTGGTTGCGGTCGACCGAACGGTCGGACGAATAGACCATCCAGGGATCTCCCACATCATCCAGAAAGAGAGTCCCATCGATGGAAAAAAATCCCGGATCGGTGATTGGCGATTGGAAGCTGCTATGCGGGGTGTAAGGCCCCGCGGGCGAGTCCGCCTTGAGTACAAACATACCGTGAGAAACCGTGCTGGAACTGGCCGCCCCGAACAGGTAATACGAGCCGTTGTAAGGAACGATTTCAGGTGCCCAAAACTGACTCTCTCCCCAAAACCCGGCCGGCCGACGGAAGGCTGGCCGCGGATCGGACCAGACTCTGAAGGTCGGGTCGTTCGTTGTGTAAACATCAAACCCCTGGCCACCGTCATAAGTGATCGTGCCAACCATGACATAGGTATCGGTCTCCGAGTCGGCTCCTCGGTCTGCATAGATAAATGGATCGCGCAGGTTGATGTCTTCCCGATTCACCTCGGCGGCAACATTGTGAATCAGTAGCAACAGGCCGATACCTGCATAATAAAATATTCGAGCCGATGCCAGCAGGGTGACCAAGATCAGGCCCTGCATAGGATGCCTGCCCGTCGTATGTCTTTTCGATCTGCTCTGTCCATTCATAATCCCATTTTACTTCAAGGCACAATATAGCGATATGGATTTCCTGGGCGGATACTATAGATTTCGGGTCACACTAAGCCAGTCATTTCACGCACTTGAGTCATCTTTCCAATATTCCATTATTCCAGAGTCACGAAGGCCAGGAGTGGTCCGAAGAGAATAAACCAGTGTCGAGCATGATGCATCATCATTTTTCAATTCCACAGGTGGTGATTACCATGAGAAAAAAATCGTAGCCAATACCTCACCATAAGTATAACCAGATCGAAATCGGGAAATAAGCATTGCTATCTCAGGATCCGTTTTCAATCAGCCATGGTTGCCATTCAATCATCGATCACGTAGAATCGGCGGTTAAAAGGAGACCTCATATTCCTTCCACGGAAATGATATTACTGGTTGTTGGCGGATTCGTCCTGTTCCTGGGGTCGATGATCGCGCTAACGACATTTGGTGGGAAGTTCCCGCGAGCCACGCTGAGTATCGTGTTGCTCACGCTGGCAGTTTACGTAGCCATCATCCTCGTGCGTCTAGACTTGCTCGGCTGGCAATGACGGTCTCGGCTGGCAATGACGGCCTCGGCTGGCAATGACGGCCGCGCGGAATAAAACTCATAATCGCCTTGCGACAAGGGGTGCCTCGTGGTTCTGGTTTCGACTTATTCGGTCGCCGTGCTGATGTGCGTCATCACCATGCTCTGCTGGGGATCCTGGGCAAACACTCAGAAACTGGCCAGCAGCCAGTGGCGATTCCAGCTCTTTTACTGGGACTATTGCGTGGGCGTTTTGCTGCTGACGCTCATCTTTGCTTTCACTCTCGGCAGCATGGGCGATGGGGGCCGCAGCTTCCTGGACGACCTGAAACAAGCGGAAGGACAATACATTGGCTACGCGCTGCTGGGCGGCGTCATTTTCAATATCGCCAACATCCTGCTGGTTGCCGCCATCGATATCGCGGGCATGGCGGTCGCTTTCCCGATTGGCATCGGCCTGGCCCTGGTGATTGGGGTCATTACGACTTACC
>JAJRWS010000606.1 GCA_024276705.1 Planctomycetota bacterium
TGCGCCGGAAGACGTGAAGATGCCGCCGCCATTGGCATTAGTTCCTGTGGTGCTGTTGCCGCTGACCGTGCTGCCGGTGAGCGTTACTATGCCGGAATTCGTGAAGATGCCGCCGCCTTTGGCACTAGCTCCCGTGGTGCTGTTGCCGCTGACCGTGCTGCTGTTAAGCGTTAGCGTATCGCTGGAGTCGAAACGGATGCCGCCGCCAAAGTCGAATTCTCCGAGGGTCTGGCCGCCGGTGATCGTCAGGCCAGAGAGCGTCAGGTCGCCCGTTGGGGCGGTGAAGTTGAGAACTCGCGACTGCATGTTGGCGTCGATCGTTACGTTCGCAGCCAACGCCGTGGCGTCGATCGTCAGCGTCTCAGTGATTGCCAACTCCGCGCCGAGAGTGATCGTCTCGCCAGAAAGAGCCGCAGCAAATTCAATCGTGTCAGCACCGCTACCTGCGGTTGAACCGTCGACGCTGGTGTCGGTATTCGCCGCGCTGATCGCTTCGCGGAGGGTCACTTCTGCATCGAGAAAGAGATTGTCTGCCAGCGACGTGACCGTAATGACCGCCAACATCCGCCGGTCTTCGAGCTGCTCGACTTGCAGCCGGCGAGTGAGCGACTGGCCGACCCACCGCCCACTACGAGACAGAAAACCAGAACGGCGATTCGTTTTACGTTTGGCCATTTTACGTTGAGTGAACATACGAACCATCTCCTGGCATCAAAGGCCGGGCATCAAGGAGTCATGTACCACCCGCATAGCGGGTGGCTTGAGGAAGGTTCCTCAAAGGAGCCGGGGAGAGAATATCGTACTCGTACTCAGCAAAGCGGTACTCGTACTCGAACTCAACTGGAAGGCAAGATCGGTCATCATCAATACCCATGGCCTCTTGTTTCTGTTGCACGCAATGATTCCATTCGAGCACGAGTACGAGTACGAACAATATCACTACGGAACCGTCAAACTCTGCCAGTCCCCCGGCAAAGCCGGGGGTTTTTTCGACGGAAATAATGGGGTGCCAGATAAGAAGCATGGGACGAACTACACACTCGAGGCCCAGCAAAGCAAACCCAAGCAAGAAGGACAGTTATACCCTTGCGTTTGGCTTGCCGCAATCAAATAACTGATAGGAAATTTGATTTCTCTCATTCCGATAAGAAGATCCACTCGCCCGGTTCCCTTGCATATTTTGACGATGGTGGGTACGGTCTCCGCCTGGATTCAAATGCAAATCGATGCTGGCCAGACTCCGCATATCCGCTGGTAACTGCCTGCCTGTTCGTTCTCTGGTCGCGGTCCTATCGGGGTCAAACTTACATCCAAGGTGACAACAAGAGTTAGATATCCATTTCTATCCGCGGACACCTTTTGAGGCACCTGTCTCCAATGTGGAACAAGCAATGCGAACTTGCGGAAAGCGTGAAAATGTGTAGGATGAAAATCACTTAGGAGTGACGCATCAATACGACAGTCATTAATGCGCTGGTCCTTGGAAGCGCGACCGCCGTTGATGGTACACTGCTTTTCCGGCCTACTGATTATCCGGCCTACTGATTATCCGGCCTACTGAATCTGATAACTGGAGCTCCGGTAACTGGACTGGCAAGAACTCGTCCGCCATTCCGCCGCAAACTGCCCATTGTTCGTCCCCGCCTGGCTATCCCCTCGGAGATATCGTTGATGTCAACAGATTCCATGGAACGTACGACTCACGTAGCCAACGACTCATCGGTGCGCGAAGATTTCCCCTACGTCGGCACTCCCACCACCTGCGATGGAGCGGAAGCAGTGGTCTGGGTCGAAACACATATCAGCCAGGGCTCCGGCGCCTACCCGATCACCAGTTCCACCACGATGGGAGCCGGCTTCAATATGGCCGTCACCAATGGTATCCCCAACTTGTGGGGCGAGCAGCTCGTGTTTGTCGAACCGGAAAGCGAACACTCGGCGGCGACCTTCTGCGAAGGATTTGCCCTGGCGGGAGGCCGGGTCACCAATTTCACTTCGGGCCAGGGCCTGGTCCTGATGAAAGAGGTCCTCTACACCATCTCGGGCAAACGATTGCCGGTGGTTTTCAACATCGGTGCCCGCGCGCTCACCAGCCAATCGCTCAATGTCCATGCGGGACACGACGACGTCATGAGCGTGGCCGATGTCGGCTGGGGCATGCTGCTGGGACGCAACGCCCAGGAAGCATGCGACCTCTGCCTGATCGCTCGCCGGGCAGCCGAAGAATCGTCGACTCCCTTTTTCAATGTTCAAGACGGGTTTCTGACGACTCACACGGTCGAAAGCGTCCGCCTGCCTGACCCCGATTTCATGAAAGAGTTTATCGGCGATCCCAAGGATAAACTTGTCAACTTGATGGATCCCGACAACCCGGTCATGTCCGGCCCGGTGCAGAATCAAGATTCGTACATGAAAGGCAAGATCGCCCAGCGTTGGTACTACGAGCGGGTTGGGCCGGCGCTCGAAGAGGCGTTCGAGGAATTTCATCGCAACACGGGCCGCAAGTACGATTTCGTCGCACCCTACCGGTGCGAAAATGCCGAATACGTCCTGGTCGGCATGGGCAGCTACATGGAGACGGCCCAGACCACGGTCGATTATCTGCGTGACGTGAAGGGCGTGAAAGCCGGCTGCTTGAATATCTATTGCTTCCGGCCTTTCCCCATGCGTCAAATCGTCGAAACCTTGAAAAACTGCAAGGCCTTCACAGTCATTGAACGGATGGACGATCCGCTTTCGACCACCGGCAATCATCTGACCCGCGAGGTGAAGGCGGCCTTCTGTGATGCCTTAACGGGGCAGGGTGGTCTGGAACCCATCGGCCGCATCCCGAAAATTTATCATGGGGCTTGCGGCCTGGGCAGTCGCGACGTGCGACCAGGCGATATCATGGCCATCTTCGACAACATGGCCGAGGAGGGACAAGATTTTTTCTGCGTGGGAATCGATCATCCATTGGCCCTGACGGTAGACGAAGATCCGGACCTGCGCCCCACCAGCGCATTTTCCATGCGTGGCCACTCCGTTGGCGGCTTTGGTTCGGTCACCACCAACAAGGTCATCGCCACGATCGCCGGCCAGGTCTTCGGCAAGGACGTTCAGGCCTATCCCAAATATGGATCCGAGAAAAAAGGCCTGCCCACAACCTACTACCTGACAATAGCCGACAGTCACATCTATTCGCATAGCGAATTGAACTACGTCAATCTGGTGGTACTCAACGACACCAACGCCTTGTTCAGTGGCAACCCGCTGGTCGGCATGGTCGAAGGGGGCGCGTTGTTCATGCAGAGCCACTATTCCAACCCGGCCGATGTCTGGGCCCGAATCCCGGCTCAGCACAAGCAGACCATTTGCCAACGAAAGCTGCATGTCTACTACGCGGACATGGTCGAAATCGCCCGGGAAGTTGCCTCGGTCGCCGATTTGGAAATGCGTATGCAGGGCATTGTGCTGCTAGGCGTATTCCTCAAACTGACCCCTTTCAGCGAGACTAGCGGCATGACCGACCAGCAGGTCCATGCGGGCGTGGAAAAGGCGCTACGAAAATATTTCGGTAAACGAGGCGAACAAGTGGTCCAGGACAATCTGACCTGCGTCAAACGGGGCTACAGCGAAATGCAGCAAATTCCCCCCGAATTAACCGTCTGCTGATCCTCTTTTTCCCTTGGGGAACCTATCCTTAGCAGGCTTTTCCCAAAGCCGATCCAACATTCAAAAGGAAACCCTCATGGCAACCGCTGAAGAATCCCGATCGATGAATGTCGCCAGCCAGCGCGATCCGCACAACAACAATAGCTATGGCACGCTGATTGACAGTGGTTACGTCAACGTGGAGTTGCCGATCCTGGATGTGAATGATTTCAACGATCGAATCATCAAGCGTTACGAAGCGGGGCAGGGTGACCGCACCCTTCCAGCCGACCTGTCGGTTGCCCGATCCCTGGTACCGGTCGGCACGGCCGCGCTGCGCGATTTCAGCTACGTGGCTCCGGACATCCCCGAGTACATCGCGCCCAACTGCACGGGCTGCATGGAATGCGTGACCGAATGCCCCGACACGGCCATCCTGGGAAAGGTGTTGGCTGAACCCGATCTGGAAAACAAACTGCGGGACATCACCGACGAAGAGGATCGCGAGCAATTTGCCCAGCAATGGTCCACCACGCGCAAGTATTACGAGGGCCCCAAAAAAAAGGGGAAAGCGGGAGGCCGTTTCGCGATCATCATCGACCCTTCCAAATGCAAAGGCTGCGCGGAATGCGTCACGGTCTGCGACGACGACGCCTTGAAGATGATCCCGAAGAGTGAGCCGGTTATGGAATCCATTCGTAAAAGCCACCGCTTCTTCAAGCAGATGGGCCCATCGGACGAATCGTACATCAATGACAATCTATTGATTGACATGATGCTCAAGGAGCAAACCCTCCTCTACGTCGGCGGCGCCGGATCGTGCGCCGGCTGCGGTGAAGGGACCGCACTGCGAATGATGTGTGCGGCGACGGGAGCCAAGTATGGCGACAAGTGGGGCATCGTGGCGGCCACCGGCTGCAATACGGTCTACACGTCAACCTACCCGTACAATCCGTACCTGATCCCCTGGACCAACTCACTGTTTGAAAATGCCCCGGCCGATGCGATGGGAGTCCGTGCCCGCTGGAACCAGATGGGCTGGACCGGCTACCCACTCTGGTGCATAGGCGGGGACGGCGCAATGTTTGACATTGGCTTCCAGTCGCTCTCGCGAATGTTCGCCTCGGGCATGAACATCAAGGTATTCGTACTCGACACGCAGGTCTACTCCAACACGGGCGGCCAGGCCTCGACGAGCACCTTCACGGGCCAGAATGCCAAAATGAGTTTTCACGGCAAGGTGATCGATGGCAAGCAGGAACGCCGCAAGGAAATCGCTCAGATCGCGATGATGCACCCACGGACCTACGTCGCCCAAACCACTCCGGCCCACGCCAACCACTTCTACAAGGCCGTTTTAGGCGCCTTGGAATTTGACGGCCCAGCGCTGGTCAACTGCTACACGACCTGCCAGCCCGAGCATGGCGTGGCCGACCACAAGGCAAGTGACCAGGCCCGTCTGGCCGTCGACACGCGCGCCTTTCCGCTACTGATCTTCGACCCTCGCAAAGGCAGCCGATTGAAAGAGCGCCTTTCGCTGCAAGGCAATCCGGCGGTGAAAACCGATTGGTACAAGAACCCCAAAACGGGGGAGACGATCGACTTCATCGACTTCGCTCGGAGCGAAGGCCGCTTCAGCAAACATTTCGACCGCGATGGCAACCCGTCCAAGACACTCCTGCGAACAAAAGAGGACCGCCTGGAAAACTGGCACCTGCTACAGGAACTGGCGGGCATGATCTGAGGTGGTTGCCGCTTTCGATTGCATTCGGTGCACGAATGGTTTTCGCGTATTCTGTTGGCGCGACCGCACCAACGTTATAATCATGTCCGCACATCGGCCCGGGCTGACCAGTCCGGTGTTTAACGTGACATCAAACTGGTGAGGATCGCTGATACGAACATGAAA
>JAJRWS010000607.1 GCA_024276705.1 Planctomycetota bacterium
AGAAAGAACAGAATCCGCCACGAATCGTTGGCCTTGGGTACCAATTGAAAATTGAAAATTGACAATTGACAGGTTCCAGACCCTGCTCTCCTGATCCTGCCCCCTTCTTTCCTGAACCCTGAACCCTTTTCCTCCTGACACCTGACACCTGACACTCGAAACACCGTACTCCCCATGTCCTCCGCCCCTCCCAAAAACTCAGTCGGCGCTGCCTCGCGGCATACGTATCAGTTGTCGGTCAACGCGTACGACCGCACGGCGACGCTATTGATCGCATTGCTGGTGATCGTTGGGTTTTGCGTGCTGTGACTGGCAATCGTATTTTTTGCGAGCACGATGGTGCCGACGATTGAGCCGATTCCGGTGGTGCCGGTGGAAGCGACCAGTCCGAATGCCAATCAAGGCCTGGCTCGAGACCCGGAGCCACCCGGGATCGATGAAGCACCCGATCTGACGGAGCCCAGGTTGCAGGATACACTCGATGCGCTCATGAGCCTGACCTCCACCAGCGATGCTTTGTTGTCCGATGAGACGCTCGACGCGGACAACCAGCCAGGCAAAGGCAAGGGCCTGGGGGATTCGCGGATGGCGGGACCGGGCGGCGATGGGGTGGTGGAGCGAGTGCCACGTTGGCAACGCTGGAAATTTCGCTTTGAGCCCGAGTCGCTGGCCGATTATGCCCGCTGGCTCGATTTTTATAAAATAGAAATCGGCGTGTTGGGGCGTGATAACCGGGTACACTATGCGGGCCATTTTAGTGGCGGCAAGCCCGAGGTCCATGTCGGAGACCCGCGTAAGGAAACACGCGGCTACGCGGCCCCCACCGATGGCCCCATGCCGGCTTTGACCTTGCGATTGGCACGCAAAGCGAATATCGCCCAGCACGGTTCGATCTTGTTGCTGTTTTATCCTTTTGATGTGGAAAGTATCCTTTGGACAATGGAGAAAAAGTACGCGGGTGACCGCGACGTGAATACCATTCGCCAAACGGTCTTTACCGTCAAGCGGTCTGGCGACCGCTACGAATTTGAAGTGGTGGGACAGAAGTACTTTTAGTCCGTATTCCCCGTTTCCCGTGAATGTGAGTTGCATCTCCCATGGAATTTTTGTTCAAGCTGCTTGGGTGGGGCGTTTACGCCGTGTTGGCGGTCATCGCCCTGTGGGGCGCATACTGCGCGATCATGGTTTGGCGGCGAGTCGCCCAGACGCGATTTATTGACGAGGAAGAGCAGGACGAATTCCTGGGCGAATTGGAACCCGCGCTGCTGGCGGAAAATTACGACACGGCGGTCGGTTTGTGCGAAGGGGACCGGCGGGCGCTGCCCCAACTGGCCCTCTATGCAATCGACCATCGTGATTGGGGTTACCAGAAACTTCGGCGCCGGGTGGCCGAACGATTCCAGCAGGATGTCATGGCCGACATCGAACATCGATTGAGTTGGGTCGGTACGGTTATTAAGAGCGCGCCGATGATTGGCCTGCTTGGCACGGTCATGGGGATGATGGGGGCGTTTGCGAACCTGAGTAGCGGGGAGAAAGTCGATACGATTCAGATGGCCAGCGATATTCAGTTCGCCCTGATCACGACCGCTTGCGGTTTGGCGATTGCCGTGCCGCTGGTTTTATGCTCGCAAAGCATCAACGTCCGTATTCGCAAGATGGAAGACCTCATCGGTCTCGGCCTGGGCCGGCTGTTTGAGAGTATGAAATCGCGTGTGTGAGTCGCGAAAGGAGGAATTATCATGAAAATCGCGGATGGAATGCCTGACTCGACCGAGCACGATGCGGATAGTCCGCTACCCCGACGCCAAAGCAAGTTGAGCGAAAAAGATTTTGAGATGGATATCACACCGATGATTGACATCACTTTCTTGCTGTTAATTTTTTTTCTGGTCTGTTCGACGTCCGATGCGGATACGGCCATCGATCTGCCCCAAGCCCGATATGGGAAGGGAGTGGGTGAGCGCAACTCGGTGATCATCACCATCAGCAAGGAGATTACCCTCGATGAAGAGGGCAATGAACATTTTCCAGTTTACCTGGCCGATGGCAAGATCGAGCAAAATCGGCTACCGGATGCCTACGACCGGCAAGCCGAGATGATTTACGCGGCGGTGGAGCGGGGAAAGATGGATGAAGCAAAAGAAAATGTTTTGATCAAGGCGGATCGCGATGTGGCTCATCGCGAGGTGGCGCGGGTGATCAAGGCGGCTTCGAAGGTGGAGGGGATGCAGATGCATTTGGCGGTGCTGGAAGAGGATTAAGCATGAACGAATATGACGAAGCCATGTCGGCGGAAGAGCTCGATCCGCATGCGGGGCGTGCTGCCGCGGAAGAGGATGAATTGGACCTCACGCCGATGGTGGACGTGACGTTCCTGTTATTGATATTTTTCATGGTGACAGCCGCTTTTGCACTGCAAAAATCGATCGAAGTGCCACCGGTCGATGCCGACTCAGCCGCCCCGCGGACCGTTCAAGATTTGGAGCAGGATTCGATTGTCATTCGTGTCGACGGAGATAATGTGTTTTGGGTAGGGGCTCCCAAATGGGAGGCCGAACAGCGCGCCCCCAGTGTCCAGGAAATGCAAATCAAACTCCGGGAAGCACGTGAGAGTGGGCCTCCCAAGCTGTTGGTGCAGGCTCATGGCGACGCGCGGCATGGGCGGGTCGTGTCCGCCCTGGATGCCGGTTCCGGGGCGGGGATGGAAAGTATCAGCCTGATGACTTACGAAGATGGGGACTTGGAATAATTGTCATGAAGACCGAAGACTTCCTCAATTTGCTGGAACAGCGCGAATTGTTGCCACCGCGCATTGTGGAGAAAGTGCGCGATAAGCTGCAACACAGCGGTCACCGGCTGACTTCCGAGGCGTTGCTAAAATACCTGGTGCAAAGAAAACTGCTTGGACGCCGTACCGCCAAACAGTTGTTGGAGACCGTCCTGGTGGTCGATGACCAGGCGGAGTCGAGCATTCTGGGGTACCCGGCACTGGAGCGCGACACGCCTGCGGCGGAGTCGAGAAAACCAGAACCTCCCGGGGGTAAAACGGACGAATCGGGTCCCATGTTGGGCTTTCACGTGGGAGAAAAGAGACCGCCCCCGGTTGAGGCTACGCAGGAAGAGGAAGAATTCTCGCTCGTGCCCGAAGAAGACGAGGTGTCACCCTCGGCGGGAGCCTCGGAAGAAGAGGAAACGTGGTCGCTCTTGCCCGAGGAGGACGAGACGTCGCCGTCGGCCGGAATCACGCAGGAGGAGGAAGTGATTTCGATCGTGCCCGAAGAGGAGCCGGACGATCTGTTCGAATCAGCGGAAAGTCCGAGTGCCGAGCATGTCGATGTGTTCACCAAGAGCGAACCAGATGAATTGCTTTCGGACGCAGCGCCCGATACGATGTTGCCGAAAGTTGGGAAAAAGCAAGCTCGTCGCGCTCGTCGCAAAGAGCGTCGCAAAAGGAGCGAATGGGATTCGCCCTTGCTGTTGACAGGCGGGGGGTCGCTGATCGCTTTGTTGATCGCGGGTCTATTCATAGGCTACCTGCTGAATCGTGAAGATGCCGATCAAATTTTGGAGCAAGCCGCTACTTACTTCGACAGTGGATCGTACACGCAGGCGATTGCCCAGTATGAGAAATTTGTCGACCACTTCCCCCATCACCCACAAGCGAGCGCGGCGAAGGTGCGTCTGGGGATTGCCAGACTCTGGAAAGCAACGCAGGGTTCGAGCCAGTATGACAAAGCCCTGCGGACCGCCCGGCAGGTTCTGGAGAAAATCGAGGAGGAGCCGGAGTTCGGTTTGGCCCAGGAAGACCTGGCATCGCTATTGCCCAAGATCGCCACGGGCCTGGCCGAACAGGCCGAGCAGGCGACCGATCCCGAAATCCAGGATCGCCGTGCCGAACAGGCGAAATCCGCGCTTTCCCTTTGTGCTAATACCAAATATATCTCCAAGACGTACCGCGATGAGAATACCCTGCGGGAAGTGCAAGCGACCCTGACTCGCGTTGAACGCCGACGGTCGCAGGATGCTGACTTGCAACAGGCCATCGAACAGATCGACCAGGCGATCGCCTCGGACAAGATCACCGAAGCCTATGCGATTCACAAGCAGTTGTTGAAAAAGCATCCAGGCTTGTTGAGCAGCGAGCGACTTGTCAGCAAGGTGCTGGAAATTTCTCAGTCGGAACTGAAGGTGGTTCGCTATGTGTCCGAGCCGATTGCGGCCAAGACCACGCCACGTCAATCGCCCGTGATCGCTTCGCTGGCATTGGCCGAACGACGCGGGCCAGCAGCGGCACAGGTGAGCGGCGACGTGGCGGTGACCATCGATGGTGCCACCTACGGTTTGCGGGCACGGGACGGAGGACTGCTGTGGAGACGTTTTGTCGGGCTGTCGTCGCAAACCGCGCCGGTTGTGCTGGCCGGGGGCGACACCCTGGTTATCGACTCCCGTACCCAAGAGCTGCTGCGGCTCGACGGGGCAACGGGTAAACTCCGCTGGCGGCAGTTGCTCGGTGGCCCCGCGGCTCGACCCACGTTGGCTGGCGATCGCATCCTGGTTGCAGTCGCATCGGGAAAACTCCTGGTGATCGATTCCAATTCGGGAGAGCAGACTGGCTATGTCCAATTCGGCCAGCCCTTGACGGTCTCTCCGGTCATCGATCGGCAGGGGAAGCGGATTTACGTTGTGGGTGAACAATCGAGCCTCTATACGCTTGATGCCAGCGATTACGCATGTCTTGGCGTGTTCTACCTGGGGCATGCCCGGGGAAGTGTTCAAGTGCCCCCGGTGGCCTTGCTGGACAAGGTTGCCGTAGCAGTCAATACGGGAGCCATGACGAGTCAGTTGCGCCTACTGGAGGTCGCTGCTTCTGGAGCAATCGACTCGGATGTGGCCCGCGCGCGGTTGCAGGGACTGGTCAGTACTGAGCTCTTGGCGGAAGGGCGTCGGCTGGTGGCTTTGACCAGCCTGGGGATGGTGACGGTCTATGAAATCAGTTCCGGCAAGGATTCCACCGCGCTGGTTCTCCTGGCCCAGCGGGAGGCCGGCCAGGGCGATCCGGTGGCTCGGTACGGACTCCTGCAACAAGACCCATCCAACAGCCAGTGGTATGTGTGGGTTGCGGGGACGAAGCTCAATCAAATGGCCATTCTCCCGACAGGGGGCCGCTTGCCCGTTCGCGATATCGACCAGATTTACTCGTCGGATCGCTTCGATCATCCATTGCAAATGGCAGGTAAGCTGCTGATCCATGTACGCCGTCCGGCAGGTCGAGCGGGTGCGATTGTAGCCGCGATGGATAGCACCACGGGGGCCGTAATCTGGGAGATTGAGTTGGCCGTACCGTTGGCGGGAGCGCCCGTCGTTGACTTGCGGGGACCACGGATCACGGCGGCCACGGCCTCCGGGGCCATCTACGAGTTCGACCGTGCGGCGATGGGAAGGCGCGTCCTGGATCAGGCCCGCCGGTTGCCAGGCGAGGTTCCGGGGAACCAAGGCGTGCCACTTACCGAGAGCGTTTCACTGGGAGAGGATGCGATTGTATTTGCCGCGGAACAGGGAGCTCGGCAACTGTTGCTCTATCGGGGCGGCGCGGCGGACCAGCCCGTGCGAAGTATTCCTTTGGCCAGCCCTTCGGCCTGTCCACCCGTGGCTTGGGGTGATGGAGTGGTGGTTCCGACACGGCTCGGGCAGGTTTACTATTTCGATGCCTCGACCTGGAATGGGGCGGGAGAGCCGGAGAAAACAACAGGTCAGCCGGCTGTTGCACCATTTCAGCCGCCACTGCAAGCGGGAGTGGAGTATTCGTGGTTGTCTCCGGCGACTGCCGGCACGCAATTGGTCCTCAGCGATGGCCGCGAAAAAATTTATCTGTTGCAGCGAGTGGCCGAACCGACTCCTCATTTGGCCGCCCAGGCAGAAGTGAGCGTTGGACCATCCGCATTGGTAACACCCCTGGCCGTTGTCGGAGATAATGTGGTGGCGGGGACCGAGGATGGGAAATTGGCCCGATTCGCCTTGCCCTCGTTGGAACCGCGGGATCTGGTCGATTTGGGGGCGAATGTCGTCTGGGGGCCTTTTAGCATGGGCGATCGTCTCCTCTTGCTCACCGCCGACGATGAGCTGATTTGCCTTGACTCCAACGGAGCGATTGCCTGGCGTCAGCCCGCCCTGCCAGGCGGACCAGGCGGCCGACCGTTGCGACTGGGCGAAGAAGTGTTGGTGCTGTGGTCCCGTGGCAGTTTGTCGCTCCTCAAACTGAGCGATGGTCAGCAGAGTGCGAAGTGGGACCTGGCCCAACCGGCGGTTGCCGGTCCCGTCGCCTTTGGCCGCCGGTTTGTTCTCGCCGCGCACGACGGCACGCTGTTGGTCGTCAATCGTCCCCAGGCGGCGGAGGATCCGTAGCCCTTCATCGCCAGGCAAAGCCAGCAACGAAGATACTCAAATGTCAAAAACGATATTTTATCGATAAAGTCGCGTATGTTCTCCAAGCTTCGAAAAATCCACGAGAGGGTTACTGGGGAGGGACCGGTTCGCGCGATTCGCTGCAACTCGCTGATTTTCTGCTGCATTTTGAGTCTCCACGCTTGGTTGATCGTGGCTGCCCAAGGGGCCGAGACAGGAGAACCGCCCACGCGTTTGTTGGCTCGGGCACCGTTCGACCGGCTTACGCTGAATGCCGCCAACGACGGCGCGGTGATCGATGTCGTGCCCCTCGACCTGCCTGGCCGGCGGGTGCCCGAACCACTGCCGACCTCGGGTGAGCTCAAACTACGCCGAATCGATGAACCTTCCCTGGAATACGCAGTCTCTTGGAATTCCATCGCTCGTATCGAACTCTATGAACAACTGTTGCTGACCGAGGCGCGCCAGCTTATAGACACGGAAAAAATAGCCGAGGCTTTTGACGTGTTGTCTTTCTTGCACAAGAACTATCCGGATCTTTCGGGGTTGCAGTCCATGACCGACCTCTATCTATGGCATGATTCTCTCCGCGAGTTTCGAGCAAGTCGCTATGAAGATGCTTTCGTTATTTTGCAGGCCCTGGGCGATCGTAATCCAAACTATCCAGGTTTGGCCAAAGCCGTCGATGCGGTTGGCGATCGCCTGATACGCAGCCACCTGAAGGAAAAAAAGTACTATGCGGCCCGAAAAGTGTTGGGGCTTCTGGAGCAGGCCTCTCGGGGACTCGATTTACCCTCCGTTTCCGTTTGGAAACAAAAATTTAGCCAGGCGTCCCAGCGGCAGCTTAAGCTAGCCCGGTCCGCACTGGATCGGCGGCAGTATGGGGCCGCTCGGGCGGCGTTGCGTCAAGCCACCGAAATATTGCCGGATGCGCCGGGGGTGCGTTCTCTCAACGCCCGGTTGGAACGCGAACACCCGGAAATTGTCGTGGGGGTGTCACAGTTTGGGCCAGTTCGGTCGAACCTGCGCGGAGCATCATCCGGGCCACCCGGTGGCCAGTTTCCAGGGGCTTTCTTGCCCGAGTCCGCGGCGCCGTTAGCCGGTTGGGCGGCCTTGCGGGTAGCCCCCCTGGTCGATCCACCCCTGATCGAGCGCATCGGTTTTGGCGCTGAAGGGGGCGTCTACCGGTGTCGTTGGGCCAGTCTGAAGGCGGATGACTCGGGGTTGCAGTTTTCCCTGCTGCTGAACCCCGAAGCGTTTGGACGCGGAGCCACGGCCGCTGGCCTGGCGCGGGGATTGTTGACGCTGGCCGATGCGGCGAGTCCTCTTTATGTCGAGGAATATGCCCGCCGGTTGCGTGATATTTCCCTGATCGAAGGGAAGTCGGTGGAGATACGCTGGAAGACAATTCCGGTTCGGCCTGAAGCCCTGGTGCGTTGTAATGCACGCTGGATACCTACTCTGGGAGGCAGCCTGACGTATTTCCAACGGCAGCAGGCACGGGAGCCTGAAGTGGTCCGCTACCAACGAAAGGAAGCCAGGAGGATAGGGGGGGCCGGCTCAGTCCAGCAGGCGAACGCAACGAAAGTTGGCGAGGCAGAACCGCTGGTGATTGCGGAACGCCGTTTTCGCACGGATGATGCGGCGGTTGAGTCCCTCGTGCGGGGTGAGGTCGACCTGCTTGACCGTGTTCCACCCTGGCAGCTCGAAAAACTCAAATCACACGATCAGGTAGTGGTCGGAACCTACCGACTGCCAACCATCCACGTACTCATGTTCAATCCGCGTAAACGGCTGCTGAAGGAGCGAGAATTTCGACGTGCCCTCTGTTATGGGATCGACCGTGCCGGACTGGTACGGGATATCCTGCTTGCCGGCCAGACCATTCCAGGTTTCCAGCCGGTGAGTGGACCGTTTCCTGCGGGCGAGTCTCGCCATGATCCGATTGCGTATGCCTACAATCGGCAGTTGTCGGTGCGCCCGTACGAACCGCGTCTGGCCGCCGTGCTGGCCGCCGTGGCCCGTGTTGCGGTAGCCAAGATTGCCGCGGAGAATAAAGCCCAAGCGGACATGCAACGCACGGTAGAATCCCGCGAGCCGGAAGCTCAAGGCGAGGAGCTCAATAACGAGGAAACTGCAGACGTGAAAACGACGGAACTGGGAACAGACGCGACTCCAGTACCGGCTGCGAGCGAGTCGCATGGGGCAACGCCAGCCGTTGCGAGCGGCGCGAAGCCAGAGCATGACCCGGTCCAAGATCGGCCGGGGCAGGTTCAGCCCCAGGCGACTATGCCCTTAGTGCTTTTGCTCCCGCCCGAACCGGTCGCCCGCGCTGTTTGCCAGTCGATCAAGTTGCAACTGGAATTGGTCGGTATTCCCATCGAGCTGCGCGAAGTGTCCGCGGGCAGTCAGGTTTTGGCTGCTGACGCGGGAAGCACTCTCAAGGAATCCGCCAATGCGGACGACTACGATTTGCTTTACACCGAGTTGGCCATGTGGGAACCGGTGGTCGACGCCAGACGCCTGTTGGGGCCGAGAGGGGAAGCAGGGCGGTGCAGTCCGTCGATGGGGTTGGCGTTGGACCGGCTGGATCAGGCGCAAAACTGGAAACAAGCTCAGGCGAATTTGCGCCAGGTTCACCAGATTGCCTTTTATGATTTGCCGGTGATTCCGTTGTGGCAAACGTACAATTACTTCGCCTATCGCAAGACGCTTGACGGCTTTGGCAAATCGCCCATTTCATGTTATCAGCAAGTCGACCAGTGGCGTAAAGTCGGGCAAGATCGGGAGCCGTAGGTCGGTGTTACGGTGTTACCTTTTGCGATGTCCATGATGGTGCTTGGCAAGGCCGTTTCTTGGGAATTTGGAAATAATGTGAGCAATTCTAGCCAATCCATGAAAAATCGTAATCCGGTGACGGTTCGCTGCTGCCTGGCTCTTTTGTTGGTTCTGGGGTTGGCGACCGTCGGGCCGTTGCACGCGGCGGGAATGAAACTTGGGGCACGAACTCCCTATCGTATTGCGTTGCGACTGGCCGTCGACTCGTGTCTGCGGCCTCAAGAAGAATTGGCTGCCCGTCTTGCCAGCGATCTGGGACAACGCATCGATGCCACGATGAGTCCGTTCTGGGACTTGGATATTTCCATACTTCAGGGGAAAGCTCGACATCGTTTGCTTGCCTGGCTGAACCCAATTCGTGTGGTGCCGATCACCGGCGCGCAAACGCCCCTCTGGTACGACTCCGAGGGAGAGCAAACAGCCACTGGGATGCATACGGACAAGGAGATGTTGCTAACCGTGAAGACCTTACCCGTAGGGTATCGGATAAGCTGCCGCGAGTGGGATGCCTACGTGCGCCGCTGGGGTCCTATTCAGCAGCGAACCCTCTCTCAGCGGAGCTTGCTCGCGGAGAGTTGCTTCCAGCTCATGCGCGAAACGTTCGCGCCTTTGGCGGTGGTGCACCCACTCTCATTGGAGAAGGGGAGTACCTCCCCGGCCAGGCACATGGTGTTGCAATTCAAGGGCAGCCAGCTTGCCACCGAATCGATCGAGCAATTATTTTTGCACGCAGGCGATGTTTACCAACCGCTGCTGCGACGTACCGATCGATCGGGTGAGCTCTTGAGTGTTTCGGAGGTTCCCTGGACCTACCTGGCATTGACCGAGGTCCAGCCTGCCAAGGGGGAATCCCATGGCCGGCAATGGCTGGCCCGTAGCTACAGTGGCTTGCGGCACCCGTTTGGTGCCCGGCTGCGCGGACGCAGCGAATTGCTGGCGTTGGCCATGCATGGGGCGGAGCCGCGGACGCAGGTTCGATTTTTTGCGCGGCACGATCGCGACCAGGCACTTTCTGGATACGAAGTGTTTCAACAGGGGGAACGTGAGAAATCGGCCAGCCGCTTGTTGGGGGTTACCAATGCCCGCGGAATGATCGAGGTGAGGCGGAGCCCATTGGAGCGAGAGCCGACGCCGGTGGTCATGCTGTTGGTTCGCAGCGACGGCCGCTTGCTGGCCAAAGTGCCCGTGGTACCAGGCGTGGCCGCACTGGTGGAGGTGCCGATCGCGGACGATGCGGCCCGACTACAAGCCCAGGCCCGCCTGGTGGAGGTCCGAGAGCAACTGGTCGATCTGGTCGCCCGGCGGAATATTTTACTGGCGCGGGCGCGCAACTATCTCAACCAAGGCCAGATCGATCAGGCTCAGCAACTCCTCGAGGATCTGGATGCATTGCCGGGGCGATCGCAGTTCGACAAGATACTCTCCGCGGCTGAAAACCAACCCAGCAATCGGTCCGAAGACCCACTCGTGCAGGCTCGGATCGCAAAGCTGTTCGCCAACACGCGTTCGCTCCTGGGGAGGTCGCTGGATACTCGTCCGGTGCGCGATTTGCAGAACGAACTGAACGTGGCCCGACGGGAGAAGGCGGCGCAAGCTCCGTCGTAGCGACGTATCGAGCCACGGAGCCAACGAACGACCAAGGTCACGGGTCGTGGGAAATCGTTGATGAGCGAAGCGAACTCGCCACGCAACACGACTCCCGTGCACCCGATTTCTGGCATCATTACGTTTCGGTTGGGATCTCGTACTCGTACTCAGCATCGCGGTACTCGTACTCGACGTCTGCATTGTACTCCGCAAAATCCTCGCGGGCCACGTCACCCCTCGCAATCAATCGGGTCAACATCGAAACGATCCGTTTGAGCACTCGTTTCAGTTTGTCGTGTGTCTCGCCATCGTCACCCCTTTCGAGTACGAGTACCGGCTGGCGCCTGAGTACGAGTACGATTCGAGGCCCGAACGAGAACCCAAGAACCAGGGCTACCGGTCAATCTGAAAAGTTTGGGTTGATCAGATACTGCCAGCTGGCTTACTCAGCTACTGAGCGATTTAATCGCCTTCGAGAGCCGCGATTTCGTGCGGGCGGCTTTGTTGGCATGGATGACGTTTCGGGAAGCGGCCCGATCGAGCTTTTTGGCGGCCAACCGGAATTCGGTGGCGCTGGTTTCGGCATCGCCCGAGGAGATCGCTTCCCGAACCTTGCGCAATTGCTTGCGAAGATTCGAGCTGACGACCTTATTGCGGTCTCGGCGGACCTGATTCTGACGGAGACGTTTGTTCGCGCTGGCAGAGTTTGGCATCTGTTTTTGCTGCTAACCTAACATGGGATGGAATGACGAAATTCAGTAGTCCCAAAAATGGCCGATGAAGCCGACCCGGGCAATGTGCTCGCTGCTAAAATTGCCGGTTCCTGGGCGGCTTATCGTCCTGTCCAGCGTAGGGCTGGGTAACAATTTGGAAATACTGAAACTAGAATGAATCAGCTAGTATCACGTAATTTGTTCAATTTGTCCAGACGTTGCGCCACATCCCGAAAACTAAAATCGAGCCCTGCCAATTCGTTCAGGTGCCGCTCAGCCCGGTCAAGTTCCCGCAAACCGGTAGCGAGGACTCCTGCCCGATAGAGGGCCAGCTTGCCCATTTCCGTTCCCTGCTGCTGCTCACCTGACAGTTCGATTGCTTGTTCATAGTGCGAGAGAGCCAGCTTGTACTGCTCAATCTTCTGAAAACACTCGCCAAGCTCGACTAAAACTTGAACCTTGTGCTTGGAATCACTGCGTGCCGCCTGCAATGCGGGGATCGCCAGGCGAAATTTGCCAGCCCGTTTCAGCCGTAACCCCAATTCGTACTGCAATCGTCCATTCCGCGGTTCGCGATCGACTCGGGCGGAGTAGACTTCCAGCTCAACCTGATTGGCCTGGGCCCGCATTTGGGCCGCCATTTGAGCCGCTTCGGTTGAAGGTTGATCGGTGGCTTGCCGCTCGGCAACCGCCAGTTGCCTTTGGGCACGACGGATTTGCAAGTCTTCTTGCCGCTGCCGGACCTGTAAATCCCCACCACCAGAAGCCTGCATGGCCCGGTCCAGGATTTTTTCCGTCTCATCCAGCCGGTTCTCATGGAACAGCAGATCGGCCAGTTGCAGGTAGTTGGCAATTTCGGCCGGATCTTGCTCGATTTTTTCCTGCAGAAGTTGCTCGGGCTGTATGCGAGGGGAGGGGGGGGTACTGGGTGTCGATGCCCCATGAACTGCGGATTTACGGGCTCCTTCGCCTTGACTCTTCCCTCCACCGGTGAGCGATTCCGTGTCGTAGCCCCCTTGTTGGATGGTTTTTTCGACCGACAAGCGGCTAATTGCCTGCAAAGCTTCCTCATCATGAGGTTTGGCCTGTTCGACTCGATGCCAACAAGCGATTGCCTGATCAAATTGCCCCATTCGTTGCAGAGCAAGGGCCGCCTGGCGGTTCACCTGCGGATCTTTGCCACCCGCATCAAGGGCCCAACGGAGGTAGAATAGCAGGCACTCATTGATGTGCAGCTCCTGGCACGCGGCCGCCATTGCCAGCAGCGTGGACGTGTCCCACGGGTTGAGCGAAAGGGCGGTACACCCTGCTTGGAACGCAGCTGGCCAATCGCCTCCGGCAGCCGCTTTACTGAGGGCGGAACGCTGGCTTTTAATCTTCAGACCCGAAAATTTCGCTCCTTTTTTGTTGTCATCGTATTTTTTTTGCAGATTCGCCAGAAAGCTTTGCAGGTAGATCAGGTTGGCGGGATCTTCGCTGACACATTGTGAGAGGAGCTGATTGGCGTAATCGTGGTCTCCCTTGGCCACACATCGCTGGGCATGCTCATAGAGCTTTTGCAGCCGGTGCCGGACCGCGGGAGGCACAAGCCGGGAGCCCGCCGGTTGGGTCTGTTGGGCCGAATTCTCGCCAGAAATGTGATCGGATGGCATGCGTTCGGGTCGTCTGTCGTTTTTTGGTGGATCAGGTATCCTAGAGTCCGTACTTTCAAAATTGCCGCGATGCCCTACATGTGTCAGGGCGATAAGGATCGTTCGAGAAATAACTGTCCGATGTCCCCTCGCCCCTTTGGGGAGAGGGCAGGGTGAGGGGCCTGGAAATATGCCAGTTATTTCTCGAACGATCCTAAGCTGGGGCGGAAGACAACGTTTTAAACCGCTAGCACGTCCGCCCGGGCCGGCTCCATCGGCCACTGCTTGGAACTACTGGAATTCTTACTCGGATTGCATGGAAGAAAATAAGTCGCGAACGATCCCCGTGAACGGTGACTCGGTTGCAGTATACACCACGCAGCCAGAATCCGCACCGGCAGGCATCCGCCATTTCACACGGTTTCGGGACAGACGTCTCGGGTCGTATGCAGGAGTGAACGCAGAGCATGAACACGAGCAAGCAACATGGAATCGTTTACCTGGTCGGAGCGGGCCCTGGCGATCCCGGATTGTTGACCATACGGGGCTTGTGGTGCCTGGAGAGAGCGAATCTGGTTCTGTACGACTACCTGGTAAATCCGCGCCTGCTCCATTACGCTTCCGGGCAAGCGGAACTGATTTGCCTGGGCCGACATGGGCTGGAAACGCAGGATACGGGACGTTTACTCACTCAGGAGGAAATCAATGCCCGAATGGTGACTGCAGCCCAGTCCGGCCAGGCCGTGGTTCGTCTCAAAGGAGGAGATACAGTCATTTTCGGTCGCGCCGCGGAAGAAGTGTCCGCCCTGGAAGCAGCCGGTGTGCCTTATGAAATAGTGCCTGGCATTACCACGGCGCTGGCAGCCGGTAGTTACGCGGGGGTCCCCCTTACTCATCGCGGCTTTGCTTCCTGCGTGGCCCTGATAACGGGACAACAATCGAAAAGTCCACCAGCGAGTGATCCAAGCAGCGACCGATCGGAGGAGGGATCCGAACAGCAGGTGGCACCCGCTGTCGATTTTGACGCGCTGGCCAATTTTCCCGGAACACTCGTATTTTATATGGGAGTGACCACAGCTCCAGTCTGGGTTAAGTCGTTGCTCAAGCAGGGCAAACAGCCTGAGACGCCTGTCGCCGTAATCTGCCACTGTTCACTGCCCCAACAGGAAGTATTTCGGACCACACTTGTGCGTCTGCCCGATCAGCTGACTGAGAAAAAAATTCGTCCACCTGCAATTATTGTGGTGGGAGAAGTGGCTCGTGCCCAGATTCGATTCGATTGGTTCAGGACCAGACCCTTGTTTGGTCGCCGCCTGCTCGTCACCCGGCCTGCAGGGCAAGCCGAACCCTTGGTTGCGGAATTGGGTGCGTTGGGGGCCGAGGTCTCGTGTCAGCCGGCAATCGAGATTCTCCCTCCGGCCGATTGGGCGGTGGTCGATAAGACCATCGAGCAGGTTGGCGAATTTGACTGGCTGGTCTTTTCCAGCGCAAACGGCGTGCGGTTCTTTCTCGATCGACTGTTGCAGTTAGGGCATGATTTGCGCAGTCTGGGCGGAGTTCGGCTGGCGGTGATAGGTCCCGCCACGGCCCACACATTGGCCCAATATCATCTGCATGTCGATTGCCAGCCCGATGAATATCGGGCCGAAGCATTGGCCGAAGTGCTGGCCGCCGAGGCAAGCAAGCAGAAGTTCCTGCTTGTGCGTGCCAGCCGGGGCCGCGAAGTATTGGCGGAAAGGCTGCAAGCCGCTGGTGGGAATGTCGAGCAGACGATCGTCTATCGGAGCGTGGATGTGCAACAAGCCGATCCCCAGATCACGCAAGCGATGGCAGCCGGCCAAATCGACTGGGTGACTGTCACCAGTTCGGCCATCGCCCGTTCGCTGGTCGACCTGTTTGGCACGCAACTGGGGCAAGCGAAATTGGCCGCGATCAGTCCCTTAACGGCCGCGGTGCTCATCAAGGCAGGCTACCCGCCTCATGCCGTGGCCACCGAGTATACCAGTGATGGGCTCGTCGAAGCAATTCTGAGGCGTGAGGGTAAGGGGACCACTGACAGTGCCTCGCTGTCGGACTTTGCCGGTTAGTAAAACCGCAGGCATTAAGTTATGGATGACCGCTAGGCAAAGTTTGGCCCGAAACGTCTGACGTTTGATGTATCGTCTGCTATCAGGTCGATGGATGGATTAGCAAAACATGCAATTCATCCCGCGAGGACCCTGCCGTGCATCAACCATCCGTTCCGAAGGTTCGGGCCACTATTTACCTGCCACGGGATTTACTGGATGAAGCCCGCGATGCGGCCGTCCATCTGGGCGGTTATCCCGCCCGCCTCACGCTCACGGCGTTTGCAGAAAATGCATTCCGAGCCGAACTCTTACGGCTCAAAGAACGCTATAACGGCGGCCACGATTTTCCACCGCGCGAAGGCCAACTGCGCGGCGGCCGTCCCATTGCTGCTTGAAGGAATCGAACATGAATGTCCAGCCCACGAATCCAGCCGCTGCGGCCTTGCCGGGTGTCGATGCGCGGGGCGAGCCTCTGAGCTGGCTTTCCTCGCAACCCGCTCCTTCCGTGGAACATTCCACATCGTATTCAAAGGGCATACCCATGGCTGCCAGCGCGTCAGTCGATGCCGAGGGTGCCATGGCTCCAGGCGAGGATCCCGCCATGGCACTACGCTCCCGGTTGTTGCAGATGATCGTTGCCAATGAACAACAGCGCAAGTCACAATCGGCCATCTTGAGACCAAGTGAGTGATGGCCGTGGAGGCTTATGTCCTTTTCTTGTTTGCCCCCTTTTCTTGTTTGCCTCATGATGGCCATGGCTCAACAACCGCCGTTTGCCGCCAGACCTTGGGTATCCAGTTCCCGCCGCGGAATACTTTATCGACGGCGGTCTGAAGCCCGAAAGCAACTGCGATTTTTGAGCTGGAGCCATCGGGTCACGAATTTTTGGGCTCTGAGCTTTTGGGCTCTGGGACTGAGCTTGTGCTGGTTGGTGGCTTCGCCCGTGCTGGCCGGTACGTTGGGACCTCCCATGGAGGATCGGTTGCGGACATCCGCCACGGTGGATCCGGCCCGTACTTTATTCGGTGCCGAGGTCATGGCGGCCGGGCAGGCGTTGCCTGTTCTCCCGGCGAAGCCTATTTCGTCGAGTTATCCACCAGGCATTCAGCGCCGGCCAAATACTCCTCACCCGGCTGTGGTGCGTGTGATAGCGCCCGAACAGGGAGCCGTATCCTACGGCAGCGGTACGCTGGTCGATGTGCGCGATCAGTTCGGGTTGGTGATCACCAATTGGCATGTGGTCCGTGACGCCAAGGGAGATGTGGAAGTTCTGTTCCCGGATGGATTTCGTTCCAAGGCACGTGCTCTGAAAGTCGATGCCGATTGGGATCTGGCGGCTTTGGTGATTTGGCGACCTTCCGTGCCTCCGGTACCGCTTGCACTCACCGCACCACGTCCTGGCGACCAACTGACCATTTGCGGTTATGGCCAAGGTATCTACCATGCTGCCACCGGACGCTGTACCCAGTACTACGCTCCCAAGGAAGATTTTCCACAGCATATGGTCGAACTGGATGTTGAAGCACGGCAAGGCGATTCGGGGGGCCCCATCTTCAATCAGCAGGGGCAACTTGCAGGTGTGCTATTCGGGGCAGGGCAGGGGACCACACTGGGAAGTTTCGGTGGCCGTGTCCAGTCGTTTCTGGCAACACTCGCTCCCGATATCGGCCACCGGGCCGACGATGCGCTATTGCAAACCGCCACGGCCCAGACTCGTTCAAGCTCCGCCCGCAAGAGTCAAGCGAGTCGAAACTCCGCAGACTCGGAAAATGCGAATCGGGGATTGGCAGGCCCAAGCTCTCCTGCAGATCCAGACTCCCCGTCGGCTCACTCCCTGGCCAGCCTGACTGCTGAAGGAGAACCTATTCTTCCTGAGAACAATCGGGACGATCTCTGGAAACCGGTCGAGCAACCTCGAAGCCCAGGCGAAGCAGTGGCGACCGGCGCCGACAACACCGCTGGGACCAGGCCGCCCGAATCGGTAAAAGAAGTATCCGCCTGGCAGGCGTTGGCCGGGGTGGGCTGGTACGATCAGGTCAAGTCCGTGTTGGCGGCCGTTGGCTTGCTGGCAATTCTCGGGGGAGTCCTCCGGGCGGCACGGTAAGGGGCTGGTGCTGCCGGCTAGAATCGATTTCGATCGCTTTAGGATTTCGTCCTTCGGATTTCGTGCTTTGCCTGCGGCAGCTTTGCCCGCAGGTCGGGAATGATGGCTGCCGGCACGAAGCGGGCCAATTCCTCGTCGCCCGCCAGGGGAGTGATCTGCTTGATCAACGTACTGGAAACATGCGAAAACTCGTCGTCCGCCATCAAGAACACCGTTTCGATCATCGGATCGAGCTTACGGTTGGCCAGGGTCATAGTGAATTCCAGTTCCATATCGGTGAGCGATCGGACCCCGCGGATGATGACTCGCGCATCGCATTCGCGGACGAAATGGACCGCCAGTCCGGTAAACAGTTTCACCTGGACGCCGGGCACATGCCGGGTGGTTCGTTCGATCAGCTTGACCCGTTCCTCGGCGGTGAAGAGCGATTGTTTGTCGACATTCATTCCGACCCCCACGATCAGCTCATCCATGAGCCGTCCACTTCGTTCGATGACATTCAAATGGCCCAAGGTGATGGGATCGAACGATCCCGTGTAGACAGCTCGTCGAGTCATGAGAGTTTGTGGGGGGTTATTGGATGTCAGGCATCAGGGGAGGTAAGGGTAGCCAACAGGTGGGCGGGGTCTGGTAACGACTAATTGAAATCAGTACTTCTAAATTGCCGCTTAGCCCTACGTGAAGCAAGGCGATAAGCCGCCCGAAAACCGACGCTTTTAGCAGCTAACACGCCCGCCGGGTCGGCTTCATCGGCCATTCTTGGAACTACTGACTTTTCATTTTAACGCGGTCAACAGCCGCTGGAGATCTTCCGCATTGTTGTAGGCGTGGGGGCTGATCCGCAAGTGGCCACCGCGGCAACTGAGCACGACTCCTTGTTTCAGGCATTCCTTGCGCACTGCCACCGCCTCGCGACCAGGCAGATCGAACGTGACAATGCCCGATTTTTTTTCGGTTCCCGTGGTGATAATATATTCGCCCCTATCTGCCGCAATGCTTCACAAGCGCTGTCGGTAAAGTCAAGAATGGCAGCCGCGACGTTTTCAATGCCCAACCGGGTAAGCATGTCGAGACTGGCTCCCCAGGCCAGGAAACCGGCCATGTTGTGCGAACCGCCTTCGTAACGGGCAGCACTCTCCTTAAGCTTCAGTTCGATGTGGCTGAAATCGCTGGCATGAACCACGCTGTGCCAGCCGACTCCATGCGGCTGGAGATCCGAAAGGTGTTCCCGCCGAATGTAAGCAAACCCGGCACCTTCGGGGCCCAATTGCCATTTGTGTCCATCGGCCGCGAGGAAGTCGATTTCCTCGCGGTTGACATCCAGAGGAAAGGCGCCGATGCCCTGGATGGCATCGACCATCAATAGGGCGCCACGGTCGTGGACCAATCGGCTGATGGCCGCCAAATCACGCCGGCAACCGCTGGCGTAGGCAATCCAACTGACCGATACGATTCGCGTTCGTTCGTCGCACAAGTCGGCCAGTTGTTGTAGATTCACCACGCCGTTGTCGGTTGGTAGTCGACGTGCCTCCACGCCATGCTGGGCAAGATTGAGCCACGGATAGGCATTGGAGGGAAACTCGTCAGCAAGTGTGACGACGTTGTCTCCTGCTTGCCATGCATACCCTTGCGCAACCAGATTAATGCCGGTCGTCGTATTCTGAACCAGCGCGATTTCATCTTCATGGGCGCCTATCATACGGGCAGCCGTATTTCGGGCAGCAGCCAGTGCCTGAGCCCAGCGCGGCCAGGCCGTATCGCCCTCCTGAGTCGCTTCTTTGAGCCAGCGTTGCATAGCCAGGGAGGCCGGTTGCGAAACCGGCGCCACGGCCGCATGGTCGAAATATGCCCATTTCCTCGTGATCGGCATGGCTTGCCGCAGTTGGGTACGGGTATCGGAAATGGAAGGTGAATTTGAAGTCATGAGAAATGGGTGTCAGGTGTCAGGTGTCAGGTGTCAGGTGTCAGGTGTCGGAGTTCGGGGTTCGGGGTTCAGGGTTCAGGGTTCAGGTTTTTACTAGCGTTTATCAACATCCTGCACTTTCGGAAAATGGGGTGACCTTTCTCGACTACGAGTAATCAACTCATCGGGATCGGAACTCGGGATCTGGATCGCTATCGCTATCGAATTCCTCGAATGGACGCGAATCCTTGGAGATATAAGGTTCTCAAAGTAAAAAGAGCAACCACGAAAGACACGAAACAAACGAAAACCAAGTATCGCAAACAGAAACTACGAGCCTTAACTGAAAGCCATAAATGGAACCGTAATGCACCTTTTTTCGTGTCCTTTCGTGTATTTCGTGGTTCAAATTGTTTTCTGTTTAAGTAAAGTTGCAATACTTGGAGCACTGCTCCCATCGAACCTAACCACACCCTGATGCAATCTTCGCTTATCCGCACTAATCATGAATCTCATGAGCGTAGATTAGCGCAGATTAGTGTTCTCAACCTTCTTGTTTACGTTCCCGGTTTCCCATCGTTCTGGTGTAAGCTGCCAGGCAAAGGAACACTAATAGCGTTTGTTCGCGGTTCCATTTGTGACCTGACTTAACGCAAAAGTGCTAGTCGATAATGGATCGCTCCATTTACTGTTATTAAAGATCAAGATATCCCAAATTCGCGCAATTGCTAAAACCCACAAAACTTACCCAGCTTGCTTGAACTGTGTTGGGTTGATGGTATCCTATCTCTGTGCGCTATGACTCTGGCGCGGCTCATCAAGCTATTGTTGCACCCAGGCAGTAGCTGTGGCAATCGCATCTCGCGGTTGCCTTCATTGTGACTGGGTAAAACACAACGGAGACACGGCATGAAGTATTTCGGTAACCCCAGGCTTTTCCAGTTTGCGATCCTGGCTGTGGCGATTGTGGCCATGGTTGGAGGCGAAGCATTCGCACGGTCCCACGGAAGTTGGGGATCGAGTGGTTCCTATGGTAGTTCGGCCAGTTATGGCTCTTATGGCAGTTCGGCAAGCTATGGATCTTATGGCAGTTCCGGAAGCTATGGCAGTACGGGAAGCTATGGCAGTACGGGCAGCTACGGTTCCTATGGGAGCGCTGGAAGTTATGGAACTCCTGGACAGGCACGTCGAGCCGCCCGCCGCGCGCGGAGGGCTGTACATAGAGCCTACAAATCCAGTTATGGCTCATACGGGGCCAGTTATGGCTCATACGGGAGTTCGGGGGGTTACGGCAGCACGGGCAGCTATGGCAGTACGGGAAGCTATGGCAGTACGGGAAGCTATGGAAGCACGGGCAGCTATGGCAGCACCGTTTATGGTAGCAGCACACCTGCTAATGGAACCCCTATTGAGGTGCCTGCGGATGCAACCGAACCGACTGCAGGAGATGACAGCGCATCGATTCAACTGCGTTTGCCAGCCGATGCGAAAGTGTTTGTCAACAATACTCAGACAACCAGCACTGGCAGTCAGCGGCAGTTTGTATCGCATGGCCTGAAACGCGGACTCCAGTATTCCTACAATCTCCGAGTTGAATATCAGCGGGCTGGCAAGCCGGTAGTGGAGAATCGCAAACTGAAACTCAAAGCGGGTGAGCAAATAGCGCTCAACTTTCCGGCTGAGAAAGATACCGAGTTGACTCCGGCTGGGTTAGCTCAAAATGCCCCGGTTAAAACGGAGCTCGAAGTTAAAGTGCCAGCAGGAGCTAAAGTCTATTTAGCCGGCGCTAGCACAAAACAGCAAGGCACTTTACGCCACTTTGTGACTACACGCCTCGCCGAGGGAGCCGAGTGGCACGATTACAAGATTCGGGTAGAACTGCAGCGAGATGGAAAAACGTTGACGCGGGAGAAAACGTTGCAGGTAACCGGTGGCCAAACTTACCAATTGGCATTCGACTTTGACTCGATGGACAATCAGCTTGCCTTGCTAGCACCATAGGATTTTTCCCTCCAACCAAGAGGGGCTAGCTTCGTGCCTAAGAGCGGTTTCCAGCTGGCAGACCGTTGTTTTCATGAATCCAACTCCCCGCACCCGCTTCGGCAGGTGCGGGGTTTTTCTATACCAACATCCCGTGGCGGGAAGGTGGGGGGTAATCGTATCATGGACATCGCTGGCTTCCTCGCTTTTCTACTGAGACCGTCATTCGACG
Source organism: Planctomycetota bacterium (assembly GCA_024276705.1). GTDB lineage: Bacteria > Planctomycetota > Planctomycetia > Pirellulales > Lacipirellulaceae > JAJRWS01. The sequence continues at coordinate 21,463 of JAJRWS010000607.1, forward strand.
ACTTGCGTCATCATTCACCCCCCATTTGGAGACCACACCAGCTTCCGGATGCAAACCCCGCCCTGCACCCGGGACGGAAGTGCAGGCATACGTGCTCTGGGGAAATCAAGGAGGACCCGTTACACTTAGTTTGTCTCAAATACTCCAAGGCTTTCTCCCGTAAGCGGGCGAGGGAACATGTGGAGACGCTGCTGCACGGCCAGCATTTCGAGTTTACAAGACAAAGCCTGGTCCGTTTTACGGTCTTACAACCCCGCATCCGAACTGTTTCCACGGATGAGTAAAAAAAGACACGATCATCGTTCTGCGAGTGACATGCCTGCCAGGGCGAAGCCTGCGCCAAATACTCAGGCGCAAGCCACCCAGCCCCCCAGCCGCACTCAGTCGCCCAAGCCTGCCCGGCCTTCCTCCGCGGATCCCCAGTTGCCATGGCGGCCTGCCACACGAGTCCTGGTGAGCTTGTTGGTGGCAATTCATCTACTGGCCGTATTTGTCGCCCCTTGGAACCTGTCCACTCGGGCGGCGTTGCCACCTGGGTACACTCCGGGGACCGATTCCAGTGGCCGCCCATTGCCCCCACCTCCACCCGACGAGCCCCCATGGCAACAGCCGCGCCTGATCCGGGCACTGGCCGGTATTTTCAGGCATTACCAAAACCTGGCCTACTTGAATCATGGCTACGAGTTCTTTGCGCCCGATCCAGCCGGAACGCATTTGATCCGTTATCGAGTTTCGCGTCCCGATGGCAAGGTGATCGAAGGCCACTTTCCGGATCTGAAATCGCAATGGCCACGCCTCTTCTATCACCGCCACATGATGTTGGCCGAACAGACTGCCGGCATGGGCGAAGCTTCTGGCAACCATTACGCCGAACACCTGGCCCGTGTGCATGGCGGCAAGGCACACCTTGAGTGGGTTGTCCATCTGTTGCTCTCGCCCAAGCAGGTCCGCGATGGAAAAGAGTTGGACGCTCCCGACACTTACCGAGTCTTGGCCACGGTCGATGCGGACGCGTCGCTATTGAAATTGCCACCCACCGAAGAACACCCCCCCGGTCCGCTACCACAGGGTTCAGCAATCCTTCAGCCATACCGCGCGAACGGAGGTGGGCGATGATCGGCACGCTGGCCTCGGGGCGCGATTATTGCAAAGAACTTTATCGAGCGTGGAATGCGTTTTGGTTTTCACCCACCGATCCGGCCACCCTCTCCCTGTTGCGGGTGCTGGCCGGCGCGATGTTGTTCTACACACACTTGATATGGTCACTCGACTTGCCGGCCTTCCTGGGACCCGAAGGCTGGCTGCCGGTGGAGTATCTACGCCATGAAGTCCAAGTGCAGGATGTGAATGGAATGCAGGTACCCATCTGGTCGGTGTGGAGTCTCTTCTTCTGGATCGACTCAACCTGGCTGCTATGGTCTGTACACCTGTTTGCCTTGGCCGTTTTTTTCTGCCTGATGATCGGCCTGTTCAGTCGGACGGTTGCTATCCTGGGCTATCTGCTGGCAGTCAGTTACGTACAACGCGTCAGTCCGGGAGCCTTCTTTGGGCTCGACAAAGTGAACGTCATGCTGGTGATGTATCTGATGCTCGGACCTTGCGGTGCGCGCTACTCGTTGGACCGCCTGTTGCGTTTGCGCCATGCGCAACAATCCCAGCCAAAGGATCCGGTCAGCACGACGCCCAGTACGTCGGCGAATATCGCCATTCGTTTAATCCAACTTCACCTCTGTATCATCTATCTGTTCGCGGGCATCGCCAAGCTCGAAGGAGCCAACTGGCAAGCGGGGACGGCCGTATGGTGGGCCGTGGCCAACCTGGAATACCAGTCGCTTGACATGACCTGGCTGGCCCGCTGGCCGATTCTGGTGGCGTTGGCGACACACCTGACCGTATTCTGGGAAGTTTCTTACTGTTTTCTTGTCTGGAACCGTTACACACGCCCCTTGGTCTTGTGGATGGCCGTGCTGGTGCATGCGGGGATCGCTCTGGCAATGGGCCTGATGACTTTCGGCCTGGCCATGATTATTGCCAATATGTCATTTCTCTCACCGGCCACGGTCCGGCGCTGGGTCGATCCGTTGGCTGCCCGTATCTCCTTGTTGCTGGTCGGGAAGCAGGTGGGGTAGGGGAGGGGAGGGGGGGTCAGGAAACAAGAGATTTATGATTTATGATTTATGATTGATGATTGATGATGCCAGGTTGCCCCCACACGCCCAGGTTCAGGAAGAAGGGTTCGGGGTTTGGGGCTCGGGGTTGAAAGGGCAGGGCGGTAGGCGAGTTTTCTAGTCTTTTTTCCCCTATCGGGCTGCTTTCGGCCAGCGCGTTGCCTGCCTGGCGGGCAACGCGTTACAATGGCTGGCTTGTAGCCAATTTTGGCAAAGACGTGCCGAGAAAATGTGCGGCGGTGTTCAGCGAAAAAATCAGTTTTGGGAGAATGATCGCGTGTTTGAGTCAATTGCCATCGTAGGTGCCACGGGAGCCGTGGGGCGAATTATCCGACAGATGTTGGAAGAGCATGATTTTCCCTATCAGAAAATCACCTTCCTTGCGTCGTCCCGATCGGCCGGGAGTAAAATCGCATTTGCCGGCCAGCAACATACCGTCCAGCAGTTATGCCCCGAAGCGTTCGACTCCATCGATCTGGCCATTGGCAGTACACCCGACGAAGTCGCCGCCGAATTTGCACCCTGGGCTGTCGAACGTGACTGTATCGTGGTCGATGAAAGTGGCTATTGGCGCATGGACCCCAAAGTGCCTTTGGTCGTGCCAGAGATCAACCCCGAGGCGGTCGACCACCATCAGGGCATCATCTCCAGCCCCAACTGTTCGACGACGCAAATGGTATTGGCCATGAAGCCACTGCACGACGCGGGAACGATCCGGCGGGTGGTGGTGAGCACCTATCAGGCAACCAGTGGCGCGGGTGTGGTGGGAGAGAAAGACTTGCAGGAGGGGAGCCGGGCGGCGCTCGACGGCCAGGAGTACTCGTGTCAGGCTTTTGCGCACCCCATTGCGTTCAACCTGATTCCCCAGATTGGCTCCCCGAAACATGCCGGTTACACGAGTGAAGAAATGAAGATGGTCCACGAGACACAAAAAATATTCGCGGATAAATCGATGCGGATTTGTCCCACGTGCGTACGCGTGCCGGTCGTGAATTGCCATAGCGAAAGCATGCTGGTCGAAACAGAAAAAAAGATCTCCGCCGACACCGCCCGAAAACTTTTTGCCGCAACGCCAGGGATCAAAGTGGTGGATGATTTAGAAGCAGGCAAATACCCCATGCCGTCCGACTGCAGTGGGGACGACGCCGTATTCATTGGCCGTATTCGCGAGGACCTCTCGAGTGAGAATGGCCTGGCTTTCTGGTGTGTCAGCGACAATCTCCGCAAGGGCGCCGCCACCAATGCCGTACAAATCGCCCAGTTGCTGGTCCGCAAAGGCTGAGAAAAGACGTCCCCAGTCTCCTTCAGACCAGGGAAGTCCTGATTGCCAAATGGGGTCCACGAAGTTGGATCTCTGTCGGTTTATCAATCAGAAATTATCAATCAGAAATTTCAAATTTCCCCCCACTCATGCCTTGCTGGAAATTCACCATTGCCTACGACGGCTCACGATTTGCCGGCTGGCAGGAGCAGCCAGGGTTGAGATCCGTACAGCGCGTCGTGGAAACGGCCTGGCAGGAAATAACCGGTGAAGTGGTTCGCGTCACGGTCAGCGGCCGGACCGATGCGGGTGTCCATGCGCTCGGGCAGGTGGTGGGAGTCGAGACAAACAGTCGACTTGCCGGTGCGCAACTCCTGTCGGGACTCAATGCCAGGCTCCCCGACGACGTAGTCGTGTTGCAGGTGGAGTCGGCACCAAACGGTTTTCATGCCACGTACGATGCCGTGAGCAAGCAGTACCGATACACGATTTATAACAGTCGTGTACCGCCGGTGCTTGAGCGTCATCAGGTCTGGCATGTGTCGAAACGGCTCGACGTGGAAGTCATGCAGCGGGCCGCTGAAGCCTTGGTGGGGACACACGATTTCAGCAGTTTCGTCGTGGCCAAATCGCGGCGTGGATCGATGGTACGCACGATTACCTCTCTCGGTGTGAATTGTGTTTCCGTGGATCGGGTTGGCCCGAGCACCGATCGGATTCTATTCGATGTGGTAGGAAATGGTTTTTTACGCCATATGGTAAGGATTCTCGTGGGGACGCTTGTTTGGGTAGGGCAGGGGAGTCGGCCCGTATCGTGGCCGGCGAAAGTGCTCGCCGCCCGCGACCGTAGGGCCGCCGGCCGTACCGCACCGCCCCAGGGCCTGATGTTGGTGCAAGTCGACTATTAGTGGGGGGCTGGAGACCAGGAGAAAGCGGCGTTCTTTCCTCTTCCACCACCGTTGCAGGACGACTAAACTGGTCCGGGTGGGTTAGCGGCCATTCCCCAACCTCCAATCCCCAGCCCCCAGCTTCCATCGACGCCTATGTCCACCGGTCGTGAATTTGTTGGTCCCTATCGATTATTTCATCTCATCCGGGCTGGAGCCCTGTTCGAGATTTGGGCGGTCCGGCCGGTCGCGGAGAATACCGTCTATGCCATGAAATGGCTGCCCCCGGGAGTCCATCACTCACGGACGGCCGCGGCTGAGTTGAAGCATGAGTACTCGGTAGGGAAAACTCTGGATCACCCTTCGGTCATCAAAACATTCGACTACGGAACGGGCAAGGATGGAACTTACATGGTGATGGAGTTTTTCAAGACGCCCAATCTCAAACAACAAATCAACGAAGGTGCCGATCGTCTCCATTTTCGTTTGGAAGCAATTCTTGTCGCCGCGGCCAAGGCTTTGGATTACATGCATGATCAAGGGTGGGTACACCGCGACATCAAGCCGGACAATTACCTGGTTCGTGAAGACAATGAAGTGCGTCTGATCGATTTCAACTTGTCGCAGAAGATCAAGAAAGGGCTGGCGAAAGTTTTTGGCGGCAAAGGAAAAATTCAGGGGACTTATAGTTACATGGCACCCGAGCAGATTCGAGGCAAGCACCTGGATGAGCGGTCGGACATCTACAGTTTTGGCTGCATGGTCTATGAATTGTTAACCGGTAAATTGCCCTTTACGGCCAACAATTCCAATGAGTTGCTCAATAAGCACCTCAAAGCCAAGCCGCCACAGTTGAGCGTCCTCAACAAAAATGTCCAGCCTGAGTTTGCCACTCTGGTGAATCGCATGCTAGCCAAGGATCCCGCGGATCGCCCCGGTACACTGAAGGAATTTATGGTGGATTTGAAACGTGGACGATGTTTCTACATCAAGCCGAAACCGGTCGATGTCGATTCCGAGTAAACGAATCCCGGAAATCACAGCCGTTCCAAGAATGGCCGATGAAGCCGACCCGAGCAGCGTGCCACCGGTTAATAACGTCGGTTCCCGCACCGGCTTACCGCCCTGGTTTTCGTGATGCCACGTGACAATTTGGAAATACTGAATTAACTCACAACTCACAACTCACAACTCACAACCCCCAACTTCCATGTCTGGATCACTCTTTCGTTTGCCGTTCGAACAGCCAATTTATGAACTGCAGGATCAAATTGACGAAATCGAAGCTCTGGAGCCACAGACCCCGGAGTTGCGCGAACGGATTCGCACTTTGCGAAAAGAATTGGTGGAAACGACCAGGGAGACTTACCGGCAGCTCGATCCGTGGCAGACCGTGCGGGTCGCGCGGCATCCGGATCGGCCCATGTTCGTCGACTACCTGGATCTGGTGTTTGACGAATTTGTCGAATTGCACGGCGACAAATTTTTTGGGGATGATCGTGCGTTACGGACCGGCTTTGCCAAACTGGGGGAATTCAAAGTCCTGGTGGCCGGGCACCAGAAAGGCAAGACACTCAAACAGCGTAACGAGTGTTACTTCGGCTGTGCCCATCCCGAGGGGTACCGTAAGGCGATGAAAAAGATGCGATTGGCGGCCAAATACGGTTTGCCGATCATCACCATGATTGATACACCGGGAGCGTATCCAGGCATCGGCGCGGAAGAACGCGGCCAGGCCCAAGTGATTGCCGAGAGCATCCTGGAGATGTCCTCGTTGCGGGTACCGATTCTTTGCGTCGTGATTGGCGAAGGAGGATCGGGTGGCGCTTTGGGAATCGGCGTTGGCGATCGGGTTGCCGTGCTGGAATTTGCCTACTATTCGGTGATCAGTCCCGAAGGTTGTGCGGGCATTCTGTGGAAAAGTCCCGATTATGCGGAACAGGCGGCGAACGCTTTGAAGATCACCTCGGGCCAGTTGCGAGAATTGGGGGTGATCGATGACGTGATCGAAGAACCGCTGGGAGCTGCCCATCGGGACCATCATCAAATGGCCAGCCGCTTGAAGCAGTACCTGATCAAAACATTGCGCGAATTGACCGGGCGGCCCATCGACCAACTGCTGGACGAACGCTACGAAAAATTTCGTCGCATGGGCCAGTACCTGGAGTTGTCGGACGAGGAAGCGCTGGCTGCGGATTTGTCAGGCAATGCGGCTCGCCAAACAGGTACCCCTTGAGTTCCCCAGGTGGCTGAGCTCGTACAGGGTGGCCCGTTCTCCGATTCTCGCGTTCTCGATGTGGCCCCGGGCTCTCAGAGTATTCGGTATTCGGGACTCCCAGAGTTGTCCTGGCCGTCCGAGGCATAGCCCAGGAGGGGCTCTAAAGGGCCACGGGAAACCCATTCCCCAACGTCCGATAATCGTTGTTATGTTCGTTTCGGGGTCGTTATTTCCCGGGAATTAGCGACTTCTCACGGCGAACGCCCATTTCCCCGCTCGGAATCGCAATGAAGCAAGAACGCTCGAAACGATCCTGCTTCCTCGCCTCCTCGATTAGTTTCGCCGCGCCAGATTTCCGGCTCGATTGGCCGTTTGTGGCACTTCCGCTTGAGGTGATGACCAGGTGGTGCTGGGCGCGGTTCGAGAGACCGGTTCCCTGCTGCTTTCCGGCATTGAACTCGAAGCCTGCTGGCGGACTGCATCCTGTTGCCACAAACTGCGCACATCCACATTCATGAGTCCCGGATCGAGTAAGTTCGAGCCGAAAGATTCCTGCCCCGGAGCCGGCTGGTAGCTCCGGTCGAGACGCTCTTCGGTGGTATGCAGGTAAGGAGCGGTCACCTCATGGATTTCCGGTGGCACGATGGTATGGGTTTTGTCCAGTAGAGCGACAATGTAGCGTCCGGAACTCGAAGCAAGAATCGATTCTTTTTGTGGTTGCGGAAGCAGCGTGACCGCGAAAAATGTGATCGCCACGCAAAACAACACACCCTTGAACAGGCCGACCAGCGCTCCCATTTGATGGTCGAAGGAAACGAGCTTGACTCGGTCGATCATTCCCGAAACGACTCGAAACAGTGTCCATATGATCAGTGATGTGGCGATGTAGATTACCAACATGGCCACAAAGCGGTTAAAAGGGGCTGAGTCGCCGAATGTGGGGGCCAGTTGCGTGCTGAATCGCAACGCAACGAAATAACTGATTGCCAGCGATGCGATGGACGCAATTTGCCAGGCCAGGCCTTTCCACAAGCCAAACAGGGTCGCGGCGAACAGTACCAAGAGCATCAGCACATCGTAAATCTGCATCGGTTGGCCCGTGGTCGGAGATGTGGTTGATCGGGCGGGCCAGTATATCGTCGTGCCGCCAGATCGCGAAGGGCATTTTGAGTCGCCCGTTATGGAGTGCTGCGGCGCAGCCGTAGCTTTGGATTTTCGAACAAGTTAGCCCACCGAAAACAGGTGCGATTCGGGGGGGGCGGCTCCATTCATGGCAGGGCTGTGGCAGGCAGCGCGAATGGACCGTAACAAATCCCGGACCCATGTCTAGCGAACCCTGTCATGCGCGAGTTATGGAGTGCTGCGGCGCAGCCGTAGCTTTGGATTTTCGAACAAGTTAGCCCACCGAAAACAGGAGCGATTCGGAGGGGCGGCTCCATTCATGGCAAGGCAATGCTGGCATTGCCAGCATTGCCAGCGGCATGGTTTTTCTCTGGCCTCGTGGGGCCTGATTATCTACAGTTCTCAACGCTGTTCAGATGGAAGGTGAATATTCGTGCGCGGAGGAAAATGCGATGGCCGGTTTTAAGATGCATGTGACCACCAGCAGTCTCTGTGGAGCCGCTTACGCGGGAGCCGGTATTGCGTTTGGGGTGCCATGGGATTCGGCCCTCGTGGCGGGCGGCTTGTGTGGTGTATCAGGCATGCTTCCGGACCTGGACAGCGGTTCGGGGCGACCGTTGCGCGAAACGATGGGTTTTGCCGCCGCGGTGGTGCCCATGCTGCTGGTTGATCGGTTCCAGCAGTTGGGACTTACCTACGAGCAACTGGTACTGGCGACCGGAGGACTCTACTTGCTGATACGTTATGGGGTCGCAAAAATGCTCGCCAAGTACACGGTCCATCGGGGCATGTTTCATAGCATTCCCGCTGCGCTGACCTTTGCCGGAGTCGCTTTTCTCGTCTGTGGATGTTCCGATCTGAATCTGCGTTATTTCAAAGCAGGCGCCGTGTTGCTGGGGGTCATGTCGCATCTGGTCCTCGATGAGATCTACTCGGTCCAGCTCAATGGTTTCAAGGGGGTGCGGCTTAAAAGTTCGTCGGGTACCGCGCTGAAATTCTGGGGTTCCAGTATGTGGGCCAATATTTCAGCCTATGGCAAACTGGCGATTGTCATCTTGCTGATCCTCGGAGAGCCGATGGTGATGGATCGTTTTGGCGAACTTACCCCCTATGCCATCCAGCATTATTCCTGGAACGTCCATGAACATGAGGATGGAGTGGCCGCCGCGAGCAATGACACAAACTGGCAGACTCCCACGAATTCGCCATTTGGCACTGCCAAGCTTGAACAGGACGAACTTCCCTCGGATCGTACTATCTACGACACGGCCCGCCGATTCCAGCAAGAATTAAAAAACGTCTTTGGAATCAAGTGAATGCCAATGGAATGCATAGGACTTCCATTATTCCAACATTCCAACATTCCAAAAGCCGCTGGTACCCGGTAGCAAGGCGTGAATTCGGCAAGTTATTAATCGGTCACCCCTAATGACTTGCGCACAGCTCAACCGGCTCCGAACGACTCCACGGCCCCTTGCTTAAATGGTTCTCCTGCTAGAGAATAGACTGTCTCGACGGGCGCGCAAATCGCCCAGAACCGCCGGAGCATCCCCGATGCGGATGATCCCGTGGATATTACCGGCACGAACCATACCAAACGGGAAGCGAACCAAAATGATAACAGTTGGCATGAATTATCACGTGATTGAAGGCAAGCAGGGCGATTTCGAAGCCAAATTCGGTGCCGTGATGGAAGCCCTCAATGCGGCCGAGGGACATACTCAGTCGACACTATGGAAAGACACCCATGACGGCGCATCGTACTTAATTACCAGCGAATGGTCCGACGAAAGTGCTTTCACCGAATTCATCCGCAGCGAAGATTTTCGCAATGTGACCAATTGGGGCAAGGAACAGATTTTATCCGGTCGGCCTCAGCATAAGGTTTATAAGAATTGAAACTGGGGGCTGGGGACTGGGGACTGGGGGTGTTCCTTGTTCGATATTCATGATTCCAGGTCAAGACTCGCGCCTATTGCCTTGCGCCTCGTGCCTCTTCCCGCGTATCAATCAGCAGCGTCACCGGGCCGTCGTTCACGAGGGTGACTTGCATGTCGGCGGCAAACTGGCCAGTGGCGACCTGGACCCCCTGCCCTTGCACACGCTGACAAAACTGCTGGTAGAGTGGCTCGGCCCGTTCCGGCCGGGCGGCGGCAACAAAGCTGGGTCGGCGACCTTTGCGACAATCACCCAGCAGCGTGAACTGGCTGACGATCAGCATTTCGCCCTGTGTGTCCAGCAGGGAACGATTCATCTTTCCCGCGGAGTCACTGAAAATTCGCAGCGCCACGATTTTATCGGCCAGCCATTGAACTTCCTTTTCACCGTCTCCCTCAGCCACGCCCAACAGCAGCACCAGCCCTGGCCCGATTTGCCCAACGACCTGGCCAGCAATTTCAACCTGGGCTTTGCGGACACGTTGAATGCAGGCTCGCATGGGGAACTCAAAGCTGGGTCCGTGAGTACTTGTAGAGACTAGGGAAGAACATATGAGCGTTCACGGAAAAAAGGCGAAATTTTCCGTTCCTAATCTTAATCTTACTCTTAATCTTAATCCCGGACTGCCCATTGACCAGTGAGATTCCAGAGGTTGTTGCAATTCTCCCTCAACAAGCGTGGAGTATCGCACAAATCCCGAAGGATTGGCCCATGTCTTCTTTCGTCCTGCTGACCTACTACTGTCTGCTGATTTCCTCCGCGTCGATCGCGGGTGGAATGATTCCCGTATGGATTCATCTGACACATCAGCGAATGGAAATAGCTGTCAGCTTTGTCGCGGGCGTGATGCTGGGCGTTGGCCTGTTGCACATGCTGCCGCATGCAATCGAAGAAGCAGTGGCAAGTTCCCCGGGGCAAGACGTTGGTCTTGCAACGCATACGGTGATGCTGTGGGTGCTGCTGGGAATGCTGGTTATGTTTTTCGTGGAGCGGTTTTTTTGTTTCCATCACCACGATGTGGAGTCGGACAAGCCAGCACACGATTGCCATGAGCACACGGCTGTGCACGACTCTTCGCACAACCATAGCCATGACATTACCTGGAGTGGAGCCGCGATGGGACTGACACTCCACAGTATCTTCGCCGGAGTCGCGTTGGCTGCGAGTGTGGCCCATGGACACGACCAATTGAAACTGGCCGGTTTGGGTACTTTCCTGGTAATCTTGCTACACAAGCCGTTTGATTCGATGACCATCGGCATGTTGATGGCTCGAGGAGGGTGGTCACGCCTCTGGCGGCATCTGGTGAACGGGCTTTTTTCCCTGACGATTCCCTTGGGAGTTCTGCTGTTTTATGCAGGATTGACACAGACCAGCTTTCCGGCGCCTGCAAATCCTAATTCGGTCACGGCAGATCAAGCCCATTCGGTCACGGCAGATCAAGCCCGTTCGGTCACGGCAGATCAAGGTAGTCTGCCACTGGCATTCGCGCTCGCTTTTTCCGCTGGGATTTTCCTTTGCATCGCCCTCAGTGATCTGTTGCCGGAATTGCAGTTTCACCACCACGATCGAGTGAAACTGTCGGTCGCTTTGATGTTAGGTTTGGGGCTGGCCTACCTGGTGGGATGGTTCGAGGGAGCGGCCCATCAACACGCGCCAACCCACCATAACCAGCACCAGTCGGTCATTCCATCAAACGCCTTGCTGCAACCAGTCGAGAATTCGCCAATCGAGCCAGCGGCGATCCGGATCGGTCGTACGCCGGGCAATGAAACCCAGATGGCCACCCGAATGAGTCACCACGGTTTCCACCTCTGGGCTACGCGCGTATTGATTGAGAGATTCGCAAGGCACGATCGGATCGTTGGCAGCCGCCAGGATGGTGACAGGTTGCTTGATAGAAGCGAGCTTGGGGCCCGGAGCGGCTTCCCGGTAATAACTCTCTACTGTTTCGAAGCCTCCCAGCGGAGCAGTCACCATTTGGTCGATTTGGCGTAGCCGGCGCGGTCGGCGCTGAGGTATTTGGTGTGGGGCCAATTCGGGAAACCGATGCCACCGGCTGACAAATTGCCGCCACAGCATCTTAACGAAAAACCGGTCATAAGGTCTCCCCAGGGGCCGGTCGAAGCGACGTTCGATATCGAACAAGTCGATCGGTGGACAAATGGCCAAAGTACGCTGCAAATGACCAATGCGCGAGTTGCCCGATTGGGCCAGTAAGTTGAGGCCAATCGCCCCTCCCATGGAATACCCGACCAGAGAAGTTGCTGATTGGGGGTGACGTCTCGCAATAAATTCCAATGCCGCAGCCGCATCTTCCCAACGATCACAGTGGGTGCAATAACGGGCTAAGCCCTCCCCTGCCCCGCAACCGCGCATATCGAGCCGAAAGACACCGTAGCCAGCCTCCAGCAATCGATCGGTCATCCGGCACATGTAAGTGCTAAGATAACTGCCGGCCAGGCCATGAATCAGCAATACGCTGGAATGGTCGGCTGACCAACCAGCCGGCAAATCTTCATGCACCACCAGATGGTCGCCATCCGCTAAGGGAATTTCATGCTGAGTTGCCTGGTAAGGCTCCTCATTTCGGGGCAGGTAGAGTCCCGCGAAAGTCTGCATATGCCCACCCGGCAGTAGCGGGTGATGGCGAAACTCCCAATTGGTGGTCGCGGCTCGAAACATGGCGAAACGATCTACCCGAAAGATTTTTGTTGGACAGCAGTACCATAGAGATTCAGGGGGTTTGAGTCTAGTACATACGATGATAATGCAGAGAGCAGAAAGCAGAAAATTGAACTAGACATTTGTATCTTCAACGCCTTTTCTCAAAGGACTCAATAATGTGCGTAATACGAGTGAGACTCCTCGACCGATCCAGGGGGCCCCGGGAAAACAGAGGAACCCCCATGCATCCTGTTTAACGTGAACCCCTCATTTTTCCTGACCGTTTCAAACACTGTTTTCTTTGAGTTATTCCCAGGCACGATCCGACTGGAAAAGAGGGCATGTCGACCCATCTCACCCCCCTGCTCTCTTACCAAGGATGTATGACCCGTATGACTCGAATCGACTCCTCCCTGCAGCTATCACCGAAAGTTGCATTGACTGTCAATCTGGGTGACGTGGGGAGCTCGGGTGAAGATGTCTCTACTGTCCGGCAACTTGTGCAATTAGTCGGTGAGCACCATTTGGATACCACCTGGATTGTGGCTCATGCCTGCCAGTTGGCCTGGGTTGCAACGCTCCAGAACAGTTCAACCCGGCACGATCTGGCATTGAACACTAACTGGGCACTGCCTGGAATGTCTGCCCACAAGTTTGAGCGACAACTTCGTCAGTGCCGAGAACTGTGCGAGCAAGTTGGTTTTGTTCCGACTACGATTTATAGCCATGAACCCGAGACATTGAGGCAGCGACTAAAGTACTTGGTTCAACATGGCCTGACAACTTGTGTCATTGGCCATCCCGTCGACGCCAGGAAAGGCCCGGCAAAAGTCGGTTTGTCCGATTGTTTGCCTCGTTCGCTCCCATTGGGATTGTGGCAACTCCCAGTCACGCTACATCTTCCCCGCCAGTATTCATGGCTTCGGCTCGCTGCCCCAGCCTGGCGTCTTCCAAATGCCGGCCGCAACCGTCCAGCCGGTGTCGGAATGCATGTGCTGATTGCGGTTGAACAAGTGCTCGCTCAGGGCAGCGGTGGCTTGAGGCAAGTTGACCATTTCCTGCGCAAGGCAGCATGGGCCAGCAGTGCCAGGCGACTTGAAGTGATTACCGTGGCCCAGTGGACGACCAAAATGGCACATCGAGCTACAGCCGTGCCGCAGCATTCAATTCTGCATGTTGCCGCTTAGCGTATTTCGCGCATCGCATTCCAGCTAAGGTAGCCAAGAAGGCCTGCTGCTACCAAGGCACCGATGTCCATGAGCATACTGGCTCCTGCAAATGGAACGCTCAGTACTAAATCGGCAGCAAATGTGAAACCGATCAGGCCTGCGACGACCATTCCAGCAATCGTCATGGCCTTGGGCATAGGGTGAAACCTCTGGAAATAATGGATTTTAGCTCGAAAGACGAAATAGATTGCCTTGACTACCTAGAGTCCATGAATTATCGGGGCGGCTTAGTGAACCAGGGTAGGATACAGGGATTCCTGGTTTTGAACAGATTCTAGTATAATTCCTGGTTTCCATCTGTCAGGGTGAATAGGGGATTTGGCCACTCAAAATCAACGAATTTTATGTTTTGGGGCCAGATCGGGCGGCTTGTGAAGAAAATGCCGTTTTTTGGGCGACTCAACCATCCAGACCTCGTTGCTGACGGATCTCTCCAACTTTGGCGACAATCCGCTCGATCACCAGTTGATTCGCTACTACGTTGAGCCAGGCCCGGTAGTAGGTCCAGGCCACCAGGGCGAGCCCTGCCAAAGCTCCCACATAGTGCTTGGGAGCCATCGCTGCCGTGTTTGCCCGACCGGTGCCCGGATCGGATGCGGCCCCTAAGGCACCCACTCCGACCACGGCGAGCATTCCCAATACTGCCCAGGGAAACGTTCTGCGTTTCAACATGGCACTTTGAACCGCCAGTTCATGGTCCAAGCGATAGGTTTCGGTCACTTCCTTGCACCACCGGCTGGTCCCCACAAAGTAAGTGACCACGATGCTGTGGACCAGCACCACCGCAAGTGCGGCAGCGGTCCCTGTAAGCATATGCACACCCCGGATGTGAAGAGTCTGCGTGCTGGGGTCTTGGTACAGGTCGCCAATGGAGAGACCGAGAACCACTGCGGCAACCATTACCAGCAGCGACAGAACGGCCAAGGTGGGAAAAATACGGGACATAGAAATTCGGAATTCGGAATTCGGGATGCGGAAGGGGAGGGGGAAGATGGGAAGGTGAGATCGTGTGGTGCCATTCTACTCGGCATCCATAAAATATGTCAGGTGGTGTTGTGCCTGGGATTTGCAGCGCTAGAATAAACCCAGTAGTTTCAAGCAGTGGCCGATGAAGCCGACCCGGACAACGTGCAAGCAGTTAAAAGCGTCGGTTCCCGCACCGGCTTATCGCCCTGATCCACTTAGGGCCACGGGGCAATTTGGAAGTACTGAAACCGATTATTTCACCCTATTCCGCATTTCCCATGGCCATGCACCCTTCCAAGCCTCTGTTAGCGGTGACGATGGGGGACGCTGCGGGTATAGGGCCTGAAGTGATTGTCAAGGCGTGGCGGGAGCCGCAAGTCCACGCCTGCTGCCGTCCCCTGGTCTTGGGGCATCCCGAGGTGCTCCGCAGGGCGATCTGCCTGGTGGGGACGGACATGCACGTGCTGGAAGTCGACACTGGAGTTGGGAACGTTACCGCCTCATCTCGCGACACGATTCCCTGCCTCCCTTGTGGCCAGGATGACCTGCTTTTGGTCCCACCGGGGACGAATGATGCGCGCACGGGCCACGCAGCCTATCAGGCGGTGATGCGAGCGGTACAGGGAGCGCGCCAAGGTGAGTTCGATGCCCTGGTTACCTGCCCCCTCTCGAAAGCCGCACTCCACGCTGCAGGCCATCACTATCCGGGGCACACCGAACTGCTGGCCGAGTGTTGTCGCGTCCAGGACTTTGCGATGATGCTCTATTTGCCAGCCGACGAAGTTCCCGCTTGCCGGCATGGACTGGGGGTGGTGCACGTGACACTGCATATGGCGTTGCGCGATGTTTTTTCCGGGCTGACAACGGCTTCGATTCAGGCCAAATGTCATTTAATCCATCAAACCATGAAGGCCGGATTCGGCCTGGAGACACCACGAATTGGGGTCTGTGCGCTCAATCCGCATGCTGGCGAAGAAGGCCTGTTTGGCGATGAGGAGGAACGGATCATTGCGCCGGCAGTCCGTAAAGTTCGGCAGCAGGGGCTCCAGGTGACAGGGCCTGAGCCGGCCGACACGTTATTGGTTCGAGCACGCGGAGGTGAATTTGACGCGGTGGTGGCCATGTACCATGACCAGGGGCACATCGCTCTGAAATTGTTAGGCATGCATCGCGCGGTGAACGTGACCTTGGGGCTACCGGTTATCCGAACCAGCGTCGCCCATGGGACGGCTTTCGATCGGGCCTGGCAGGGGACAGCCGAGGCGAGTGGCTTGGTCGCGGCCATCCGAGTTGCCGCCGAATTGGCAGGGCGACCTACTTCTCCCAAACTTTCAGCTGTTTGATGAGTCGATCCGTTTCATCGGTCCACTGAACGTCACCGCTGGCCAGTTCGAATAACCGATTGTCGATTTGAACTGCAAACTGAACATCAAACTGCTCAAAACGTGCCAGGGGATCGTTGGCCGGCAGCAGGCCCGCAGACGAATTTGCCAACGGTTCATCGTCGGATCGGCGATATTCGATAAGGTAAGGGTACATGTCTTGTGGACCAACGACCAGCAGCACATGATGGGGCAACTGTTGGGGCCAATCGGCGAGTACTTCCTGGGGCGACTTTTCCACAGGTATCTCCCCTGGCTGCGAACCGGTCGACTCCGTGCGAGCCCGGTTGTGGGCGGGCCAGGCTCGTGCCAGTTCATCCACCTTCCAGTGTCCGATCGTGGCGATCATTGGCACCCCATTCATGGGGACTTGCTGCGGATCCTCAAAGTCGAACTGCTTGATCATGTCGGCCAGTTGCCCACAGAAGCTCCCTCGGGATGCGGCCGCGGATAATAGCGAGGTTGCCGCGGTAGGCCGGCCCTGGCGGGCAATGGGGGACTCTCCCCCCGCCAAACCCTCTTGCAGGCGGATTGGGTCGAGTCGAGTCACGGCCCGGCCACTGGGAAATTGTCGATCAGTCCATAAATAGCGGCCGTCGAATACCTGCACAAGGCTGGCCGATTGGTCGGCAATCTGAGTTTGCAATTCCAGACGAGTTTTACGCAGATTTCCCACCCCCTGCTGCCAGTAGCGGCCAGAGCCGGTCAATGCGTACTCACCTAAGTGAACACGATGACGAACCCGGGCCACGACGGCGGCGCGGCGTTCCAGCATGGCTAGCACACGGGTTGCAAAACGGTTGCCGACAGTCAGGGTGTGGCTGCCAGGTGAGGCGGCGTTGGCAGGGGCGTGCTCTTCCTCCACGCGCCTTTCGACCGGTTGCGATCGTTCACCAGGCGAGATGTTACCAGCAGCCTGACCCCGAGGGATTATCTCCTGACCCGCTGGGGGCTGTGGTGGCAAAGTCGTTTGGGCATCACAAAGGTTCAGCCCAGCAACCAGAAAACCATAAGAGAAGACGACCGCCAATGCCAGGTTGCAAAAGGTTAAACGACACAAGATGGATTTCCTTTGCCGGTTTTATGGGATTTACCAAAGATTCAGGTCGTAAGGGACCGACTTAAATCTTCCAGGAGCTTTATAGGAGATTCTAGTGTGATAGGACGAGTCGCGTCCACGCCAGCCGAAATCCTGGTCGGCGGCGAGGGTGCTAGCAGGTGCAGTACTCGCACCGATCGGAAAATGGTCTTTCGAGGAGAACAAGTCGCCGGCCGATTCACTCAGGGTGGATTTCATGGTGGGGGAACTCAAACCAATTGAAGGTGCAGCGGCCATTCAGTGACTGCCACACCGGGGGAATGTTATGAAATTAAAATTTTCTAGCCTGACAATTTGTGCGGCGGTCAGCATGACTTCGGTCATTGCCTGGACGGGATGCGTGGGTGGCAAGCACGTCGCTCACAATTTACCACCAGCCCAGCGGCTCATGGAGCCTGGACCGGGTGTCGGTGGGCCAGGCCCTGGTGTCATTCAGCCGGCAGCGGCGATG
This sequence comes from Planctomycetota bacterium, assembly GCA_024276705.1. Taxonomy (GTDB): domain Bacteria; phylum Planctomycetota; class Planctomycetia; order Pirellulales; family Lacipirellulaceae; genus JAJRWS01. Next base: position 38,851 of record JAJRWS010000607.1, read on the forward strand.
ATGGGTGGTCCGGGAGGCGGCGCGATGATGGGCCCCATGATGGGAGGCCCCATGGTTGGGCAAGGGGGCGAAGCAGCGTGCTACGGAGCCGCGTCGTGTGGGCCCCTGGGTGGTGGCGGTGGAGCCATGGGCCCCGTGATGCCCATGATCACTTCCCAGATCGCTTTTCTGGGAGTTGAAGGAGGTGAGGTTGCCTGGGATGTCAACGGACAGGGAATGTTCGATTCTACCCCGCTGGTCATGCCTGGACGTCAGAATTTCTCACAAGCGGCAATCTACCGGCTGAAGTTGACCAACTTACCGGATCGCGAAGGAGTGGAACTCTATCCCACGCTGGAAGTGGCACCGGTCACACCACGTACCGATGCGTATCTGGCCCATTCGCCGATACCCATTCAATTCACTGACGAAGACCTCGACCAGGTACTTAGCGGGAATTATGTAACCAAGGTGATCTATCTGCCAGACCCTGAATTCCAGGAGTTGGCACTTGCGGGAGTGGAGACTTTGGTGAGCACGCGGCTCGATCCAGGAGTGGATCCAATCGTTGAGGCTGACCGTCGCGGTTCGATCCTGGCTATTCTGAGGATGGGTAACCTCGATCTGCAATTACCTGGGCAGATGATCGCCCGGGCCGATCCGGGAGTCCGCCGTGCCCAATACATGGCAGGTTCGGGAAGTCGAGGAGCCTTTTCGCAGCAATCTCTCGAGCCCACGCCCGAAAGCTGTGAAGATGGAAACTCCATGGACGGTGGATACTCGGACGGTGGTTACACGGACGGTGGATACTCGGACGGTGGTTACTCGGACGGTGGCTATGGGGGTGAAAACTATGAATCTTCAGCTCCCCGGGCGGGCAATTACTCGGCCATGTCGGGAGCTCCCATGGGCATGCCGGCCGCCGGCTTCGCGCCACAAGCAGTCCCACCGGGAGTCATGTCCGGAGTGGGAGGACCTCAGTGGGGAATGCCAATCACGGGCACGCCCATTGGCCTGCCGGGACCTCCTCACATTCCTCTCGGTTCGCCGGCCGGGCTGACCAAGCATGTCATGAAAAATCGCACGAGAGTCTTGATGCCGCCACCCGTTCACAAGATGAAGATCAGTGTCAAGCAGCGGCCTGGCATGAGCTATCCTCGACCGGTCAACCACGTAAAAATCGATGAGACCAACCGTGCCGGATTCCGTCTGTTCGGTGGAACCGTAACTCCAGCCTTGTCGGCTCTGGGGCAAAAGATCGGTGCTCATTTCAAGAAAGATCGATCGTGCTCTGAGTGCCAAAACGGGACCTGTGAAGTGCACCCGTAAGATAAGGAATGCTGCAAAAATAACTTCCTGCTTTGGGATAACCATGGAGAAGCACGCCATACGGATGTTTGAAGTGTGATCGATGATCGATGAGCCGTCCCTTACTGCTCTCTTCTTTCCTGGACACCTGACACCTTTTTTCACTCAACTCTCAACTCTCAACCCTCAACTCTATCCTCTACATGACAACGGTTCGCTTATCCCGACAATCCGGTTCCGGCCGGATACGAGTCGCAGGCAATTTTCGATGGGCAGTTCTGGTCTGCCTTGTTTCGGCACTACCGGTGCAAGGACAAGGCGGCCCAGTCCACTGGCTTCATGCCGGTGTGATGCCTCCGGGAGCGATTGGCCGCCAGCGACTACTCGGGAGCGGACCGTTGTCTGGGTTTTGTCAGTCTGGATACCAGCAGCCGGTCCAGATCCGAGTGCCTGCCGGGGCCCGGATCGCAGCGGCCATGGGAGCCGGATTCTCGCACGGCCAAAACAATCGTTTACTGATAGGTCTTCAGTTGGGGGTTCTCTATCGACTGCAGGTCACTTCCATTCCGGAACGACCTGGCCTGGAGATTTTTCCCACGGTGGAAATTATCGACCGTCTTTATCCGCCACCTGGCAAGGCATTGCATTTTCCCATCCCGATTGAACTCACCCTTGAGGAACTGGAACTGGCGGCCGATGGCAATTTTGTCACTCGGGTGATTTATCTGGAGAATCCATTGGCGGCGCTGCCGCTTGCCGCTCCGGACAAACACCAACGATGGATCGAGGCACGTCCGGGTGAAGATCCATTGGTGATGGCGGACCACCTGGGTCGGCCGATGGCAATCTTGCGTCTCGGAGGACGGTTGCCAATCCAAGGCCAGCCAGACGAGTCGTTCTTATACGGATCACCGCCGGTCTTGTTATACGACCGGCCCGACACCCAAAATGAGGTTGCTCAGTAACCTAATTGCACAGCGCCACTTTACTCGCAGTACAAGGTGCGAAGCGCCAGCGAGTGAACAACTTACGACTAATTCACTCGCTGGCGCTTCGCACCTTGTATTTTGTATGCTTTCACGAAAAAGTGGCGCTGCCCTACTAAGGAACCGAGAAGAGAATATCGTACTCGTACTCAGCAAAGCGGTACTCGTACTCGAACCCGACTGGGAGGCAAGGTCGGTCATCATCAATATCCATGGCCTTATGTTTCTGTTGAATGCAATGGTTCCATTCGAGCACGAATACGAGTACGAGTACGAGTACGAGTACGAACAATATCACTACGGAACTGTCAAATTCTGCCAGTCCTCCGGCAAAGCCGGGGGTTTTCTCGGGAAAATAATGTGTGCGTTTTCATGACATGCGTATGTCACCCTGACCAGGCTTCTCTACTATGAACCATTTTTATGCCACCATGGAATATGTTTGTGCGGATCAGTCTCCGTCGTCGCCCGCTTCCACGCGGCCTCCTCGATGGTTTCGTCTGGCAATCATGATGGCGGCCACGTTGATACTCTGCTCGTGCACAGCAGCCCCCACGGCTCAGGAGCAAATACAAACGCAGGCCAGGCCAGGCCAGCTAGATGGCTTTCCTTCAGGCGGCGTGGCCCGGCCGGTCGGATCACGCTGGTCCCGGACACCGCCTGTTCTGCCAGCCGGAATATCGGCCGGTCCACTGCCCGGCCCACCTCCCCGCCTACCGCCTGCCGCAAACGTGACTCAGGCAACCTGGCATGGCCCTGTCGCCCGGGAGGCATCGGCCCCTTGCTGCAACACGCACGCCACGACCCTCGACCAGGCCTGTGGCTGTGGCCCCGAGGTCGGACCCCGTGATGAGTATTTATGCGATGGGGGCGATGATGGATTGCCGGTTGGCATTCGTCAGGATTGGACCGTCGATGGCCTGGAACAAGAAGATACCATCGCCCACTACGATACGGTCGATGGCCGTACGGTGGTCACTCCCAGCAATCGTGTCTGCATCTACGCACCCCGTTTTGGTGTCGTCCGTCGGGTGACCAACCTGAATCTCTACGAGCGATACGATCGGGCCGATGGCTTCGATCAGAATCAAGCTCCCGTGAGGATCGACGAGCAAGAGAAAGCGGTCCGATCGCTGGCCCTGCTGGAGCCGAGTATCCATCGTGACCGCCAACCTTCCAGCCTGCTTCGAGAACGTCAGCAAGCGGGGCAATTCGATCGGCAACGTCGAGTGGCCGAGTTCGACGGTTCGCTGGCGCCTTATGCAAACTTGCAAATCATTCGAGCCGGAACGATGAGCGGCAAAGAGCAGGCATTGGTGGCCCGCTCGAGTCTGGCCGCTATCAGTTGGGCCGCGGATCAAGGTCCCCAGGTTCTGCTTGACAGCAAACAGGCCCTGGCCACTGTCAGCGAAAAACAAGTGGGGGTCATCTACCGTCTCAATGAGCCCAACAAACCCAGGCTACGGCTGCTGAAATTGGCCTCCAGTGGGTATGCTCAGCCGGGTGAAGTGGTCGAATTTACCCTTCGCTACGATAACATTGGCAACCGCGAAATCGGCAACGTCACCATTGTCGATAATCTCACGACGCGTCTGGAGTATGTCCCGGAGAGCGCCAAGTCAAGCCTGCCGGCCAGTTTCTCGACCGAGCCCAACGACCATGGATCGGTGATCCTCCGCTGGGAAATTCGCGATCCGCTCGAGGCCGGCAAAGGTGGCATCTTGCAATTCAAGTGCAAGGTAAGGTAAAAGGGGGGTTGGGATGAGACATTCAGTCGGCCAACCAGTTTTCGACTGCCAGGCCTGGCACACGGGAGAATTCTTTCACGTTGGCGGTGACAAGCACCAGCCCCAACGATCGAGCATGGGCGGCGATGAATAGATCGTTTTGCCCAATCAGCTTGCCTTGTCGTGTCAGCTCGGCGCGAATTTCACCATAATGACGGTCGACCGGGCTTTCCAGCGGTAAGACCTCCAATGCTCCCAGAATTAACTCGGCTTGCCGGCGCAACGTTTCCGAACCGCGTTTGTCGAGTCCGAAATGGATCTCCGAAGTGACCACGATACTGGTACCCGCCGTCGCTGGAAGCACCTCCCGGAGACATTCGGTTATCCGTCCATGGGGATGGCGGATCAAGTCCGAAAGGATATTGGTATCCAATAAATAACGTAGCTTGTCCATGGATTAAAAAAAGTTCTCATCCTTGGGTGGGGGATCATCGATCGCCGGAAAATCTTCCTTCAAGGGATCCAAAGTGGCTAGCAGATCCAGTAATTGGCCAGGCTGGTAAACAGGTTCCACGATCAATCGGTGCCCTTCTTGATGGATCGTGGCCTCATTTCCCACCAATTCAAATTCTCGCGGGATTCGTAATGCCTGATTACGACCGTTGCGAAACAGGCGTACATGTCGCTTACGTTGCATAATGGCACCTTATCCAATGGAAGAATAAAAAGCATTCCCTGCCGGTTACGCTCTGACATGACATGGCATATGCCACAGCATATGCCAAAATGCTCTTATTGTCAAATACGCCAACTCTATTTGTGGATACCTTGACTGTGTGCAATGGGCCCCTTGCAGCCCCTATGGCTTTTCGGCAAGGCTGCGATCGTTATACTCTCCTCCTGTGCGGCAAGCTGAAGGTCCCTAGACGCGCCACAAACGGCCCCCCTCCCCTGCCCTGCGGTGATTTCCATGTCCCATCCCTGGTTCGCTTCCCGAAACGCTTTTGTCGACAGCTCGGGAATCCGCAAGGTCTTCGACCTGGCGGCCAAGATGACCGATCCGATCAACCTGTCGATTGGTCAACCCGATTTTCCGGTCCCTGAGCCGATTCAGCAGGCGGCCATCGATGCGATTCGCTCGGGCTACAACGGCTACAGCCTGACTCAAGGCATTCCGCCTCTGCGCGAGAAGTTGCAACAGAAAATCGACGACCAGTACGGCCATGCCGATCGCCGTCTGCTGGTGACTTCGGGTACCAGTGGCGCGCTGGTGCTGACCCTGCTCGCGCTGGTCGATCCGGGAGACGAAGTGATTTGCTTCGATCCGTATTTTGTCATGTATCCGGCCCTGGTCGGCATGGTGGGCGGCAAGCCGGTTCTGGTCGATACCTATCCCGACTTTCGCATCGATCTGGAAAAAGTTGCCGCGGCGATCACGCCCCGGACCAAACTGATCCTACTCAACAGCCCGGCCAATCCAACCGGCGTATTGGCCACGCAAGCGGAGGTGCGCGGCCTGGCCAAATTGGCTCAGGAACGCGACATTGCCTTGTTGAGCGACGAAATCTATCGGCAATTCTGCTACGATGAGCCGCTAGTGGGTCCTGCCACATGGAACGAGCAGGCGATTGTCGTGGACGGTTTCAGTAAGACGTACGGAGTGACCGGCTGGCGACTCGGTTGGGTCCATGGCCCAAGTGCGATCATCGACAAGATGACCATGTTGCAGCAGTACACCTATGTTTGCGCGCCGCACCCATTGCAATGGGCGGCCATTGCGGCGTTGGAGGTCGACATGTCCGTCCAGACGGCCACCTACCGTGAACGTCGAGATATCGTGACCAGTGGATTAACCGCCGCCGGTTATGAGGTGGCGTCTGCCGGTGGCGCCTTTTATGTCTTTCCCCAAGTACCTGCCGGTGGCGGCACGGCCAGCGAGTTCGTGACACGGGCAATCGACAATCAATTGCTCATCATCCCCGGCAACATCTTCAGCGCCCGCGACACCCATTTCCGTATCTCATACGCAGCCAGCCTCGAAACGATCGAGCGAGGCTTGGACGTGTTGAAGAAACTGGGTTAGGCTTCCGCCGCCTGGGAATGAGGCGGGCGGATGAAGAGGATGATGACCGCGGCCACAAGGCACAACACGCCACAGATCGTGAAGGCACGTGGGAAGTTGCCTTGGTCGCCAAGCCATCCGCCTAGCAGGGGAAACAGGATCCCACCGACGCCATACGATAGAAATACCCAGCCATAGTTCTGAGCCACGTATTTCGTCCCAAAGGTATCGGCGGTAATCGTTGGGAACAGAGCGAAGTTGCCGCCAAAATTGAACCCGATGAGCGCCGCGCCCAAGTAGAGCAGAGCTGGCGTCCCCGCCATTTTCTGAAAGGCGATCACGACGATCCCTTGGGTGGCGAGCATGATGAAAATCGACGCTTTGCGGCCGATCTTATCGCTTGCCATACCCCAGGCAATTCGACCAAGGCCGTTGGCGAGCGAAAAGAAGACTGCCATCGCGGTGCCGGCCGCGGCGCTGGCGGCCGCCCAGTCCATTCCCGAGGCCATCATGGCCTTCATCGGGAAAGCTTTCATCAGACCGATGCTCATCAAACCGGCACCGGCACCAAATGCGAAACAGATGAAGATCATCAGGAATTGCGGGCTCTTGAGCATCTGGCCGCTGGGAATATCGACCGACCCCGCGGCCGCCTTGCCCGTCGTGTCCGCTTGCGGCGGCTCCCAGCCGGCGGGTGTCCATCCTTCCGGCGGGTTTTTCATCCAGATGGCGCCGATCAGGCATGCAATGAGGAACGTAATTCCATAAATAATAAAAGTCGTTTCGAGGCCCAGGTCGGCAATCATATGACCCCATGCGCCAGCCAGTTTCACCCAGAGCAGGGCGCCGAAGCCAAAGCCGGCTACGGCCAGTCCCGTGATCATCCCTTTCTTGTCCGGGAACCACTTCATGCCCACGGCGATAGGGACGACGTAAGCGAGGCCGATTCCCGCGCCGCCGATCAAGCCGATACAGACGAGCATCGCGACAAAGCTATCTCCTGCCACCAATCCAGCCAGTACGTAGCCTAAACCGAGCACAATACCACCGGCCATTGCCAGCTTTTGGGGGCCGAACTTTGGCATGAGGCGTCCCGCCAGGACCATTACGACCGCGAATGAGGCGAGGCCGGCGGCAAAGATTGCCTGTGTCATGGCGTTGCTGTATCGATGCGACAGGATCTCGATTCGTTCCTTAGGCACGAAACGCGTGACAATCTGGTCAACCTGGCTGGTAAGTTTTCCCTGTTGGGTTTTCAAAGCTGCAATTTTGGTCTTATCGGCCGTGCCTTTGATTTTTGCGGAAACTTCCTTCAATTCCGCCCGCGGGCCTTGCAGGGACTCGTTCATTTCCGCAAAAGCTTGTTCTTCTATTCCCAATTGGCTGGCATCGTAGATTCCGGCAATGGAGCCCGGGCTTCCCGCCTTCAGCGCCGGGGTAAACACGCTCCACGCATAAATCGCACCCAGACAGAGTTGAATTAGAACTGCGCCAACCACGACGAGCCATCGGTTCATGACCGCATCGTTGGAACGGTTGGGGGAGGTGGAAACACTGTTGGTATCCGGTTCATTCATGTCCGAAGGGCTCCTTGGGAATCGACTTGCAATCGTCTGAAGATGAAAAAATACCCGAACCCGAATATTTCACCGACCAGACACTGACGCGATGCGTCTGTCGGTTATCCACTGGCCAGGCCCCAGCAGTGGGAGTTGGGACCAGGATACCCCTTTGCCGGAAATGGGATGCCGGAATGGGGCAGGCAATGATTGGCCCTCGTCAGGCGACGATGGTGGATGAAAAAAACCGGGCTAACGACCGGCCATTATCCCATAAGAAGTAATCTGCCCCAAGTGTCATACTCGCACAGTTGGCGTGTGCGATTCTTATATTACCGTGCGGAATGGCGCAGTTGAGCCAACTTGGGCGATCCGAGGCATACGAGTGCGACAAGCGGGGCACTCCCGTCCGAGCCAGGAGCTCTCCAAGAAAAAATAAAACGAGCCCGGGAGATTCGCTCCCGGACTCGTTCCATTGGAAAGCGTAACTTGACCCCCACGGTGGTTAAACCTGCCATGGGCTTGAACGTTACGCACTTTTGGATTGAGGTGTGTCGTCGTTGAACATCTTCTCGCGACCTTCCACGATGGCATCCGTTATCACATATTGGCTGCCACGCGGCTGATCAGGCAACTCAAACATAATATCAAGCATCACGTCCTCGATGATCGATCGCAGGCCGCGGGCACCCGTCTGACGTTCGGCTGCCCTGGAGGCGATCGCGTTCAAGGCCTTCTCGGTAAACTTAAGATCGGCATGTTCCATTGAAAACAAGTGCTGATATTGTTTAACAAGCGCATTTTTTGGTTCTTTTAATACGCGTACCAGGGAATCCGCTTCGAAGGGCCGCAAAGCGGTAATGACTGGCAGGCGGCCCACCAACTCGGGAATCATGCCATATTGGGTCAAATCGTCGGGTGTTACGTTCGCGAGCGTGTCACCCAGGCTCATCTCCACCTGGTCGTCACCATTTTGCCCAAAGCCAATGGACCGATGGCCCAGCCGCTTGCCGATGACATCTTGGAGCCCGTCGAACGTACCGCCACAAATAAACAGAATATTCGTGGTGTCGAGCTGAATGTACTGCTGTTCCGGATGCTTTCGGCCACCTTGAGGCGGCACGTTGGCTGTGGTGCCTTCCAGCATTTTCAGCAAGGCTTGCTGCACACCTTCGCCCGATACATCGCGAGTGATCGAAACATTTTGGCTCGTTTTGCCGATTTTATCGATTTCGTCGATGTAGAGCACGCCCCGTTGAGCCGCTTCGACGTCGAAGTCGGCCGCATGGAGCAATTTCAGCAGCAGGTTCTCCACGTCTTCACCCACATAACCTGCCTCGGTCAATGTCGTGGCATCGCCGATGGCGAACGGCACATTCAGCCGGTGCGCCAAAGTTCGAGCAAGCAGCGTTTTGCCACAACCGGTGGGGCCGACGAGCAGGATATTCGATTTATCAATTTCGATATCCGATTCATCCTCGGCAGCCATCAATCGTTTGTAGTGGCTATGCACCGCGACAGCCAGCACGCGTTTGGCAGAATCCTGGCCGATGACGTATTCGTCCAATTCGGCGACGATCTCACGCGGGGCGGGGATCTTGGAGAATAGCTGCTTGCTCGAACCTCTGCGCTGCCGTTCCTGGTCAAGAATCGACTGGCAGAGCTCGATGCACTCACCACAGATGTAAACATCGCCAGGACCTTCAACCAGTGGTCCGACATCACGATAACTTTTACGGCAAAATGAGCAAAAGGCATTCTTCTTGGAAGTACTGCCACGTTTGCCAGAGCCTAAGTCCCTACCGGAGGGCATGCAAGTCTCCTTTGCGAGTGTGCGTGACAAGCTGGGGCATCACCGACCCAACTGCAACGCGAAATTCCTGGGGTGTCGCTCGTAGGGAGTTCCGTAGCCTGGTCCTGGAATAACCGCAACGCTTGTCGAGCTGGTTTTCCATTTCAACACCACGTGTAAACCTTTCATGCCTGGCGGGGCCTTCCTTGTCCGCACAGTTCGAGCCGTACTTGCTCTGAAGTACGCAACGTCCATGGGAGTCGTTCATCGACTTCCTTAAGCCGCACAGTGCAGCAACATTTGCTAGTACCGAACACCTTGCCCTTACCCAACAATGGGCAAGTGCCGAATAGGCGCAACAGCCGTTGTGTTTGACAGCATTGGTCGTGAGCTGCGTAGCACGTACCAGTCCGTACATTGCATCCGCCTTCGTCGTTCGTCACGAACCGAACCGCCTCGTATCGAATCACGGGTAAGATAACCCCTAACCCGTGCTGCTGTTATCGCTTACCTCAACTTGGAGCTGATCTGCTAGCTTTGTTTTTATAGTTCGGTATTCTTCATCGCTCAGCCCACCCCTGGCATGCAGTTCACGGAACTTCGTCAGCAATTCGCTACTCCCATGCTTATCGCGATCCGCACGACCGCGAAACTTTCGCACGACCGCAAGACCTAGCGCGGTCGTAAGGAAAATGGCCGCCATGAGTACCGCGGACCGGGCGAGTGGGTGGTCCATGAACTCGGACATGATATTCCAAACCGTACAAGATAGCAGCAGAGAAATTACCAGAACCTGCACACTATTATGCTCTCCGCCTGCCTCACGGTCCAGCAAAGTATCTAAGGTGCTTTCCGAACCCTTTCTTGCAAATCGGCTGGCGAAAACAACCCAGACCTCCTGGACGCTACAGATTAACGGAATTCGATTTCTTCTTCCAGAATGATCAAACCGACTGGATGGCAGTTTCAAGCTCTGTTGAAAGGATTTCCGATACTGAGGGTGTGCCATTTTCTACCCGCATGGGCTAGCCCGAATATTTCATAAAACATCCAGGCTAACCGGTGAGCGTCCCGCCCGATTTGCCAACATCCCGCCCAATATGGAAGCCTCTGGATGAATTGTCTGCTCCGTGGCAACCCTGCAATTGCCGGTACCGGCCGAACAGCACTTGCCGTAATGGCCGCTGCTAGCTGGGTTCTATGCTTTGGCGCGGATGTTTCAGGCCAGACAAGTTCCTGGAATCAAAACAGGACCGCCTCCGCTGGGCCCGAGACGACTTACTGGCGCGAGCGAATTTTTTTGATTCCATACCAGGTGCAAACCCATAGCAACCTGGAGGAACAACTTGGCACCGTTGAATTACTGGTTTCTCGCGATGGAGCCACGGACTGGCGGTCGCTGGGGAAGGCGAAAGCCAATGTGCAGGGATTTCGCTATTATGCTCCCACCGACGGAGATTATTGGTTTGCCTTGCAGTTGTTTGATCGCCGGGGCAAGCGGCTGCAGGCCGGAGTCATTCAGCCTCAACTGCATGTGGTGATCGATACGTTGCAACCGGTTCTGTCGATTGCCGGATCACTTGATGCCGATGGAGCAATCGTATTACGTTATGAGGCGACCGACCGCAACCTGAAGCCAACCGGTTTGGCAATTCAATCCCAGACTGACAGCCAGGCATGGACGGATGTACCTATTGGCCGCCACGATGTGCAACAGGTGGATCGCCTGATGGGGAGAATCAGACTTCCCGCTTCGGGAACGGTTCACTATCGGGAAGGAAATAGCGTAAAATTCCGCGCGTCCATTACCGATCGTGCCGGTCATGTGACTCAGGCAACGACCGAGGTGCTACTGGATGGACCGCAACTTCTTGCGTCGGGTTCCTCACATTTGGATCGAATACCTGGCTCGACGATGCCTGGGGTGCCGAATTTTGGTGTGAATGCTTCTACCGTTCCACCCTCCACGGGCACCCCTTTCGCAACGGGTACAAACACAAATCTGGGGTCTCAGGCATCTACCTGGCCTGCGCACGAGCCGCCGCACCGAACCCCTGCACAACTGGTTGCCAGTGGTCGGGCCAGTAGGCCAGCTGGTTCCGAAGAGCCCCGATCCGCTCAGACGCAACTCCCGATTTCAAATTCGGCGCCTACTGCGGAAACTCAAGGTTGGGTTGGTAAATCGGCTCTACAAACCGGGCAGTTCGAAAGGGCCATGCGGATGGTGGGGTCGCGCACGTTCGATATCGAGTACGACCTTGATTCCGTGGGACCGTGGGGCGTGGCTAAAGTGGAATTGTGGGGCACTTACAACCAGGGGCAAACCTGGGAGAGTTTTTGCGTTGATCAGGACAACCGCAGTCCTGTACGCGTTACGGTACCCAAGGAAGGAATCTACGGATTTCGTATTCTGGTGGACGGAGCCAATGGGGCCAGCTCGCCCCCCCCACGCTCAGGAGATCCGCCCGAATTGATGGTTCGAGTAGACTTGAAATCTCCCACGGCCCAACTGTACCCGATCCAGCGTGGCCAAGGCAATCTGGTCGACCACCTGGTACTCCGCTGGACGGCCGACGACGATAACCTGGAGCCACGGCCAATTTCGCTGTTCTACAGTTCCTCACCGCAAGGTCCATGGTCCACAATTGCCGCCAGGCTGGAGAATACGGGTCAGTATTACTGGCGACTGCAGCGTCATGTTCCCGAGCAGTTTTATCTACGGCTGGAAGTACGTGACATGGCTGGTAACCTGACCGTCGCCCAGCCACCAACCCCCATAACCCTCAATCGTCCCCAGCCGACAGGCCGATTGCGCGGCGTCCGGCCCATTGATCCTCACGAGGGCAGATCAGCGCCGGTTGTCCCATTCGCGCTGGATCGGTCCGCTGCGAATCCTGCAGTTCCGGCCACGGACCCTTTTCGAACCGCTTCGGAGCCCAGATAGGGCGCGCGTTGGAGTCTCTTACCCAGGTCGGATGAAAATCCATAAGTTGGTAACACTTTAGCCGTCTAAAGAAA
>JAJRWS010000608.1 GCA_024276705.1 Planctomycetota bacterium
ACCCGGGGCCCTCGGATGGTCTCCAACTTCAATCGGCCGCTAAGCCAGCCCGAAAAAAAACCGCCCACCGCCACGCCTGCAAGCATCCAGATCATGCGGTTGGCAAGCGGATTCGCCGGACCGCCCGCAAAATGGCTTAAGCAGGGGTTCTTATCCACGAAAGAAGGGTCGATCAGGTCCGCCAGGGCGGCGTTGAACCGACCAATGCCACCCGACGCTCCCAGGCCGTTGCCGCTGATAAATATCGACAAAAACAAAACAAGCCCGAGGGCCACGCCGCCCACGTAAGGGTTCCAGTAAGGCGCTGGGGTTCTCGGTGGTTTCGACATTTTTTCCTCCGCGTACCATTTCAATGAACAAGTGCGACGCAAAATACTATTCGCGTTTATTCGCGTCCATTCGCGGTTCTTTTAGGCAGTTAAGAACCGCGAATATCAAATTATTTTTCCGCAGCCCATCCGTGGTTGGCAAACCGCTAGTCCGTTGTCTCGATCGGAGTACTCGCGGCATGTTTCGCCGGTACGTCCTCGTAGCCGAAGATCATCGCCTTGAGATTGGTCCAAGGCGTATGGCCGGTAGTCGTTAAGTAAACATGGGCAATGACAAAACCGGCAAACAGCCAGGCGCAAAGCCCGTGGATCATGGAAAGGGTCTGCACGCCTCCGACCGACAGCACGGCTTCCGGCCATTTCTGCCCACTCCACATCAGGATACCCGTAAGTACTTGGATTGGCAGCAGGACGTTCAGGATGCCCAGGTAGGTCGCCTGCTGCAGCGGATTCAGGCGATGCTCGGCTGATTTCTCCAGCGGATGCGGCTCATTGCGAAAGATGCCTCCCGTGTAGTACATCACCTGCCTGACAGCCAGGACCAGGTAGCCACGTGGCTGCGGAAGGTACTGCCGAATCGTCCCCGTACTCAAGTAGTAGAACATCCCAAAGATGGCGTTACCCAGGACAATAAAGCCCAATACGTTGTGCACCGTGACCGCCGTCTGGAACGAAAAAACCAGGAAACGATCCGGGTCGTGGATACAGAGCCCGGTCAAGATCAATAGCAAAATCGCCAAGGCCTGGACCCAGTGCCAGATACGTTCGTAGAGCGAATACAATTGCATGCGCACATACTTCATGACAACTCTCATTCTTATCTTGGTTTACTAATCGGTCGTGGGTTCTATCACGTGTTCGACGAACCCTGTTTTCGGGCCGCCACGACTCGCAGCAGACCGTGTCCGAGAACCCCCAGCAAGGTAAGTCCAAAAGCCAAGGCTCCCAGCGTATTGACCAACGGCCAGTGGTCGTGGCCAAATACGTAAAGGCCCGCCTGTTGGGTGCTTGGCTGAAGGACCAATTGCTGGTCCTCGTCAACGGTCAGTTGACCAGCCAGGCTCACACCGCTGCCATGGACCAATTCGGGGATCACGCCACCGGGAATTTGCGTGGCCACCAGAAACAGTTGGCCCAATCGGGACTCGCTGCGATGGCAAGTGTTGCACTGGCGCGTTGCCGAATCGGCCGGTCCCACACCATGATGGAGTCCGTAAGGTTGGAGTTCCGAGACAATGTGGGGTTGCTTCACGCCAACCGCCTCGAGCCGCTGTCGAACCGCGTCGACCTTTGCCTGCGTGTCCAAACAACGTTCTGAAGGCTGCACTTGCCCATCGTGATCGGTATCCAGGACTTGCAGGATCGACGCATGGTACTGATCGCCATCGAGCAAGGCCCCTTTCAAGTCGAGCAGGCGAACGGGCCGTGGCGTCTTGCCACCTTCCAGCCAATACCAGGATGCCACCAGATTGAATGGCGTTAAACGCTCTCGCCCATCCAAATTCTTGTGCGGCAACAACACCGGCTGGAAGCCCAACACTTCGGCGGTCGGATCGGTTAACTTGCCATCGATGCCACGCCATTGCGTGTTCGGATTGCCTTGTGGATCGATCAAGGTCCAATCGATCTGCTGCAACGCCGGCGCGTAGGCCTTGGCAACATGGCATGACTCGCAACTGAGTTGAGCAAAATGCAAGTCGCGATAAGGTAGCCAGGCATGGACCGCATCGGCATCATGGCATTGATCGCACTGACGCATGGTCCCTTCCAGATTTCGGGCTACCCTCCCTTGGGCCGCCGCGCCTTTCGCAAACTGGTGATTCGGTCCAAGCAAAAATTCGGACGTTGCCAGACGCCGTGGTTCGAATGTCAGATGCCGGGGCTGGTCACCCGTGGACGGATTGAACGTGGCTGGATCGTTTAGTGAAAAGTGACAGTTGCGACATTCCAGCATGACTTCGGCGTGAACATCCCACGGCCTGGTCAAGTCTTCTTTCCCTCGGATGTTCATGCCAGACATCGAAATGCGTTGGGGGGAGAATACCTGCCCTTTGGTTGCCGTGGACCACTGCTTGAGATCAAGCTCTGGCTGCATCGGCTCCTGGCCAAAATAGACCTGGCCATGACACTGACCACAGTGCTGGCTGGTGGGAGCACGCAACCCAAGCAGGGCAGCCGGAGCCTCTCCTTTGTCCGTGAAAGCATCCGAGCGGTATTTCCAGCCTTCTGTTGCCGGTTCCACCAGGCCTGTTTCCGACAGCGTGGCCGTGCTGGCCCAGGCAAAATGTCCCGCTGTCAGTTCTTTCTTACGTGCTTCGTTCGCCGGTTTCTCCAAGTGGCAGAGAAAACAGTTCATTTCGACCGTGCCGGATGCTTTCCAGTCCCACGATTTCGACTCACCGCTCTCGGCGTCCAGGATTCGTGCATCCGGATTCGCCCCCGTCTGGTTCTCGGAAGCGGTCTGGTCCTCGGAAACGGCCTGGCCCTCGGCCGCCGGCTCGCGTTGATCCAGTGGCCGGAGGCCGTGGCCGATGACTGCAGGCCCACCACCGGCATGGCGCCAGCCACGCGACTGAATCCACTCTGCCGTGCTCAGGTCGAGCCTGGTGTCCCCCGGGGGGGTCAGATAGCGGTAGGAGATGGGGTCCCAACGGCCAAATGTCCCCGGACTGTAATCCCAGACCCGGAATTCAGGGTCCGTACCCGTCTTGAACCGTTCGTTACGGCCAACCCATGCGTGATAACTGTGGTCGGTGATGTACTGAGTGTTGTGGCACGCGGCACAAGTAGTCACCGTCGAAACCGGCGCAGCCGATTCCACGACGTTCCGGCCAGCGGCATCCAACAAGGGAACTGGTGGATGGAGTGGCGTCCTGCGTTCCACGGCCATGCCGGTTCCGGCGAGCAGCCAGAACAAACCGGCCAGCAAGACAGCCAGCCAACCCGAACGGTGGGCCAGCAATCGACCGGGCAGTCCGTTCGGTTCGCCGCCTGGCTCGCCACTTGAGATAGGGATCACCTTCATTTTCTGTGCTGTGGATCGCATCATCGGCCTCCTCCCCGCGGGTCACGCAGCAGTTCCATTCGACGACGGTTGCCGCGGAAAGCGGGGTCACCATCGAACCCAAGCTGTTGCCACGGCATGATGCCGGCTGGACCATGACACTCAATGCATTGAAGTGCTTTTTCCTTGACTTGCACCATGTGAGACTGGGGCCAGTACATTTCCGTCTTGATGAAATCGAATTCATGGCTGTAAGGCACCTTGGTGATGTCGCTGCCAATCGCCAAGGCTTCATCCCAGTTAAAATCATTCCAGTAACTTTTCTCGCCTTTGGGCGCCCACGTCCGTGGAGTCAGCAACACAAGGTTCTTCTTGTCGTAGGGTTGGTTCTCGACATGGACCTTGAACGGCCAGATCTTCGCCTCGGGATCCTGAACATCGCCGTGCGGATGATTGATTTGCACGGGTGGCTGCGCGGGGTCTATCTTGGCGCCGGTCAGATAACGGTCCGAACGTCCGTTCCACCAGAAATACTGCGGCCGAATGAACTGGGCGTATTGAAAACTCCCCTTGGTCTTCATGTAGACAAAACGGTCTTTGACTCCCACGTCCACGCCATCCACCAGCCAATGATCCCTGCCAGATACCGACCAGTCCCACTCCATCTGCGTGGGAATATCGATCGCCATGCGCGGGATGTGGCATGTCTGGCAGGCCACCGTCTTCGTGTGGGCGTCCAGACGCTCATGCCGATGTGGGTGCTGGCCATGGCATTCGGTGCATGTCACGCGTAGCGACCGGCCGACACTGATCGACATCGACATGCCGGGAATCTTGTGCTCTTTAGTCTTATGGCAGTCGACACACTGGAAATCGTGCCGACCCATGTGGACATCCAGCCGGGTCGTGGGGTAATAGAGGGTCCCATCGAGATCGCCATGCTTAACCCCGTCACCACCGGCTCCCGAGAAATGGCAGACGCCGCAGTTCTTGCGACCGGGACGGCCCACACTCTTGGCGACCGCAACCAGGTCGACTCCTTCGGCCGGATGCCCTCCCTCGGATTTGACATAAGTGTTGGAGAGATCGTGACAGACCAGGCAGTCGACTTTCGTTGGGTCGTCAAACGTGTAATGCTCATCCTCCCAACCATAACCCGCATGGCACGATGAACATTCACCGATGTTCGGCATCGCATGGATGCAGAAATTGTTCAGCAAGTTGTACTTGCCAATCTTGATCACTCCGCCCGTATCGGGATCTTTGTAGTCGTTTCCCCGCCAGGTCCAATGCTCGGTCTGCATCATCTCCTTGGCTGCGTTCGGATGACAGGCCAGGCAGGCCTCGGTGACTTCTTCGCCCGTCTTAAACGGCCCTGAAATGAGTTTGGCGTGGCTGAACGGAGACTTTTTGGGCGGAACGCCCGTCCAGGGAGATGGGGTGTCTCGCTGAGAGTTCACTTCGGGGTGCCGGGTCGACGACCAGACGGCTCCCATCATGGCGGCGATGGCCACAATCGCGGAGAAAATGATGATGCTGCGCATCCTGTTCTACTCTTCCAGTTCGAAGGCAAGAAGGAGACAACCCAAGGCCTAATCGGCCTCTCTCGTGAAGTCTATTTTTCGATGGAGGGCATCAATCAATGCATCCTTCATCATGTGCGCGCCTTCCAGGAACCTCGCATCCACGGTGGTGTACAGAACCTGCTGGCCCTGCTTCTGCGTGGTCACCGTCCCCTTGTCCCGCATCAAACGGAGATGTTGGGAGGCGTTTTGCAACGAAACCTGGGCATGTTCGGCGAGCTCCGAGACTGTTTTCGGACCACTCTGCAAGGCACAAAACATCGTCAATCGGGTTGGATTTGCGAAAACGGCCAACAAGTCCGCCAGTAATCGGCACTCCCGGTCGTCTAATATTTCTGCCATAGACCCAAATTACCTGTTTTTGCGACAGTTGCCTGATTGCTATATCTACAAGTTAACCAATAACGCAACTATCGACAAGTCGATTTCCAGATATTTAGAGAAATTAATCTTATTTTGGTCCTGAATACCGTTTGTAACGTTCCGGACAGAGGTACCACCAGTATGGCCACGAGGAGGCCGTTGGCTCTTGGTTGCGGTTAAACGACGCCCAGCCACGATGGGCTGCGAGACAATTGCCTATGCCCCCCACCTTCCCGCGAAAAAGGGGAGCCTCCCCTTTTTCGCGTGCCCCTGGTGGAGCATGGACTGCGAATCATGCGGCCGCGCTGGCCCGTTACGAGCCCTTCTTCGCGCTACTGTCGCGCTCGGCCGTCAATTGCTGCTGCCACTGCCCGACCAACTGGAATGCCTCCAGGGGTGTCGTCCCGTTCAGATCCAGCGCGCAGATCGTATCCAACAGCGGATGGTCGGCCGTATCAAACAGCGTCAGTTGGAGCGACGGGCTCGTACTCTGCGGATGGGGCTGGCTCGCATGCGACGAATCGGCCGACATGGGACGACTCGTTGCCGCGGAGACCTTTCCTCCTTCGCACAACGGCTCCCGGCTTTTCTCGCGCTCCGTTTGCTTCGCTTCGAGCTGGGCGAGAATCTGTTCAGCCCGCTCGTTGACCTCGCGGGGTACGCCGGCCATCTGGGCCACGTGGATACCGTAACTTTTGTCAGCAGCGCCGGCGACAATCTGGTGCAGGAAAACCACCCGGTTCTCCCACTCGCGGACCGACACGTTCAAATTCCGCAAACCGGGCAGCGACTGCTCCAACTCGGTCAGCTCGTGGTAGTGGGTCGCAAAAAGCGTGCGACAGCCGATCTGCTGATGCAGGTGCTCCACCACGGCCCAGGCCAACGACAACCCATCGTAGGTACTGGTGCCGCGGCCGATCTCATCGAGAATCACCAGGCTCCGCTCGGTGGCCGTATTGAGAATACGGGCTGTCTCGGTCATCTCGACCATGAACGTACTGCGGCCGCGCGACAAGTCGTCACTCGCGCCGACGCGAGCGAAAATTCGGTCGGCCACGCCGATGGTCGCTTCGCTCGCCGGCACAAAACTGCCGACCTGAGCCATCAGCGTGAGCAAGGCCACCTGGCGAATGTACGTACTCTTGCCCGCCATGTTGGGGCCGGTGAGCAGGAGGAACGAGCCACGAGAATCGGAGCTGACGTTCGTTTCATTCAACTCGCGCCTCGCGCCTCCCAACTCCCGAGTTTTCAACGCCTCGCAGCTCACACTATTGGGGACAAACGTTCCGTCCGGCTCGGTGATGTCGAGGACCGGGTGCCGGCCATCGATGATTTCGAGCACCGGCCGATCGGTCAGCTTGGGCCGGACATAGCCACGCGTGCGGGCCAACTCGGCCAGGGCTGCCAGCACATCGATCTCGGCCAGGACGGCGGCCGTCTCCTGCAAACGCCCAGTGGCTGCGGCGACCAATTCGCGCAGCTCGAGAAATAATTCGATTTCTATCTCCTGGCACCGGTCTTCCGCGGCCAACACCTTTTCCTCATGCTCCTTGAGTTCCGGCGTGATGTACCGCTCCGCGTTCTTGAGCGTCTGCTTGCGGATAAAATCCTCAGGCACCTTGTCGCGGTAAGCATGGGTTACTTCCAGGTAATAACCAAAAACCCGATTGAAGCCGACCTTGATACTGGGGATGCCCGTGCGGCGAACCGCCTCGGCCTGGTACTGAGCAATCCACTGTTTGCCCCCGGTCATCAATTGGCGTTGGGCATCAAGCTGAGCGTGGAAGCCGGCCCGAATGAACCCCCCATCACGAACCACCAGGGGACAATCCTCTTCCAGAGCCACTTCGAGCCGATCGCGAATTTCCGTGCATAAGTCAATCCGGCCTTCAAGCTGCTCAAGCCGTGGGCTACTGGCCTCGGCCAGCGGTGTCTTGATCCGCGGCAAACAGACGAGTGTGCGGGCCACGAAGCTCAGATCGCGCGGGGTCGCCCGACCAGTCGTCACTCGCGCCAGCAAGCGCTGCATATCGTAGATGGCGCGCAGCGAATCGCGCAACGTGTTACCTAGCCGGGAGTTGGCATGCAGTTCGGCCACCGCCTCGAGTCGCGCGTTGATGGCCCGTACATCCAGCAGCGGATTGGCCAGCCAGTCGCCCAGCAGGCGGGCGCCCATCGAAGTCACGGTTCGATCCATCACTCCCCACAGCGAGCCTTCGCGGCTACCGTCACGGAGCGTGCGTGAAATCTCCAGGCTACGACGTGTTGCCTGATCGATTTCCAGACGCTGATTTCCACGGTAAGCCAGCAAGCGTTCGATATGGGCCAGCGATGACTTTTGCGTCTCCTGCAGATAGTCGAGCACGGCCCCAGCCGCCTGCAAGGCAAGCTGATCTTGGCTCTCAAAACCAAACCCGGCCAGCGCATGGGGGCCGAAATGCTTGGTCAGTATTTCCTCGGTGGTCCGAGGTGAAAAGGACCAAGGTGGACGCCGGGTCACCATGATCCCTTCCAGGCTGGAGCTCTCCGGCAAGACGGTTTCCTCGTCGCTCAGCAGCAGTTCCACCGGCCCAATCCGGGCCAACTCGTCCTCCAAGCGATCGCTGGCGACCACCGCCGCTTCGAATCGGCCAGTCGACAAGTCGATCCAGGCCAATCCCACCTGGCCACGGGCCCGGCCCTGGGAACTTGATGGGGTCTTTGCCAACAAAAAATTGCTCTCGGCCGGATCGAGCAAGGCATCGTCGGTAACCGTACCGGGGCTGACAATCCGAGTAACGTCCCGTTTCACCAGCCCCTTGGCCTGCTTGGCATCTTCCACCTGTTCGCAAACGGCCGCGCGCAGCCCGGCGGCGATAATTTTGGCCAGATACTGGTCAAGTTGGTGATGTGGAAAACCGGCCATCGCCGTGGGATTTTCGCCCTTATCGCGGCTGGTAAGCGACAGTCCCAGGATTCGCGCGGCGCGCTGGGCATCCTCGTGAAACAACTCGTAGAAGTCGCCCATCCGGAACAGCAGGAGCGCATCCCCTACGGCTTTTTTGGCCGCGTGATATTGCTGCATCATCGGAGAGAGGGCCATCGGGAAAACCGGGGGGAGCATCAGGGGCAGGCCAAGGGTAGCCGCTCATGCTATCAGAAGCACCAGGTAAGTGACCAGAGGCGGAAAGTGGAAGGGGGAAGGCAATTGTCAATTTTCAATTGCTAACTATCAATTTACAATTGGTAGCTTCCTGGCACCTTTTTCCGCTGAGCCCTGAACACTCTTATTGCACCAGCTCCTCTTCCTCACCGCTGGCATTCAGTTCGATATCGCCAGAATCTTCCAGACGACGGATGACATCGACAATTTCTTGCTGTTTCTGCTCTACTACCGACAGTTTTATGGCTCCCAGGTACTCCATTTCCTCGGTAAGCATTTCACTGGCTCGTTGCGACATATTACCAAAAATCTTTTGCTTCAAATCCTCGCTGGCCCCCTTCAAGGCAAGCGACCACTGAGATGTTTCAACATTCTTCAAGATATTTTGAATGTCCTTGTCGGAGAATTTACAGATATCCTCAAATACAAACATCAACCGGCGAATATCTTCCACCAGATTCGCGTTTTCCTGGGCCAGATTTTCCAGTAGCGTACGCTCCGTGGCCCGATCGGACACATTGAGCATCTCAGCGACCGCTTCGACACCCCCAGCATTTTCAAAACTCTGACTCATCACACTCACCATGCGTTTCTCCAGGCCTTGCTCAACTTCCTGGATGATATCAGGACTGGTCTGGCCCATTGCAGCAACCCGCTGGACCACCGAAAGCTGGCGTTCGGTCGGTAAGCCGGCCAATATCTCGGAACTGACACTGGCAGGCAAATGAGACAGGACCAAGGCAATCGTTTGCGGATGCTCATCGATGATGTAGGTGAGGATATTCTGGCTATCGACTTGCCGTAAAAACGCGAAGGGGACCGCTTCGATGCTGTGACGAATGTTGTCGAGCGTATCGTGGGCCTTGTTGCCCAGCGCCTTCTGCACCAGTGACTTCGCCAGATCCAGGCCACCCGGATTGGTACCGACTGCGGCCGGATTGGACTCCGCGAATTCCATGATAATCTGCTCCTGCTCCTCGGCACTGACGGCCTTGAGCCGGGCAATCTCAATCGACACCATCTCCACCTGTTTGGGATCGAGAAGCCCCATCACCGAGGCTGCCTCCTCCTCAGGCAGAGTCGTAAGTAATACGGCAGCGCTATGAATATCGGCCATGATTCGAACTCATACGAAAATCTGAACGGAAACCGAACCCGTAAAACGAGACCGCTGGCAGAAATGAAACAGGGCGCAATCGTTTAAAGGATCGGCACGGGGCGATGGGGGACTTAAGGGGATTTTGTTGATTAGGGCGAGTTTCAGTAGTCTCAAGAGTAACCGATGAAGCCGACCCGGCGGGCGTGCTAGCAGCAAAAACGTCGGTTTCCGCACCGGCTTATCGCCCTGGTACACGTAGGGCTCCGTGACAATTTGGAAGTACTGCGTTTTGGTTTGGATTTCGTACTCGTACTCAGCCCAGCGGTACTCGTACTCGCCGTCAACATGGTGCTGGACGGAAGAGCGATGAATCGACCAATCGATCGAAAGGCGTTAAACATCCACTCGATCGTGGCAAAGATCGGTTCGAT
>JAJRWS010000609.1 GCA_024276705.1 Planctomycetota bacterium
CGGGCCGCATGCTGGCCCCCGGTGCTGCCGCCGGTTCTTTGTGCAAGACGCTGGCGGATCGCTTTGGTCTGCCGGTCGGTCTGCCCGTCAGCGCGGCGACCATCGACGCACATGCGGGCGTACCGGGCGCGGGTGCTGCCGACCCAGGGACCCTTGTTATGGTGATGGGCACCAGCAGTTGCCACATGCTCAACGCCCACGAGGAACGAGCCGTCCCAGGCGTGGCCGGCGTGGTCGAAGGGGGCATCCTGCCTGGAATGTACGGTTACGAAACGGGGCAGGCAGCGGTAGGCGATGCGTTTGACTGGCTGCGACGCATGGTCGGCGCGGAAGACTTCGAGCAACTCACCGAGCAGGCAGCCCATTTGCCGCCTGGAGCCGACGGCGTGCTCTGCATGGATTGGTTCAATGGCTGCCGGACTCCGCTGATGGATGGCTCTCTGCGTGGTGCATTCACCGGCTTGACTTTGGGACATGGTGCACACCACCTCTACCGGGCAATGTTGGAAGCCTCGGCATGTGGAGTGCGATGGATTGTAGAAATTCTCCGCGAGAGTGGAGTTCCCGTCGAGAAGTTGGTCGCCACCGGTGGCTTACCACACCATAATCCGCTGCTGGTACAAATCTACGCGGATGTCCTGGGCGAACCGATCGCCATTCATCCATCCAAACAAGGGCCTGCCCTGGGCGCAGCCATCCTGGGTGTCCTTGCCGCGGGCCCCCAGGCCAGTCCGTTCCAATCGGCCGCAGAGGCCATTGAAGCTATGGCAGGCACCGATTCGTCGGCTGAAATTGGGGCGTGCAGCGACTCGAACCCCAACAGCAGGCATCTCGACCAGCCAGGCAAGAACCTTGCCGGGATGCGCAAGTCGGTCGTTGTGCAACCCGACCAAGAAGTCCATAATGCTTACAGCACCGTCTACGCTGCTTATCGCAAACTGGCAGACACCCTGGCACCCACCGAGACCGTTCAAAGTTAACATCCACATATGCCATGAGTAACAAAGCATCTTACCATCTTCCCAAGCTGACAACCCCGCCCAAACCCGCAAAAGACACGATTGCCCTGGTAGCCAGTGGTGATTTGAGGCTATCCGCAAATCAAGCCTGCTGGGATGCGCAAAAGACGATGGAAAAAGGGCTGGCCTTGGCCGTCCAGGAGGAAGGATATTCGCTGGCGCGTGCGCATAAGTACAACCCTCGCGAAAAACATGGATTTATCTGCTCGCAAAAACAGGGAATGGACATATTTCGTACGATCCATCCCGATGCACCGTTGATTGTCGCCGAAGCGGTCTGGCAGTATTCGCATCATCTTCTCAGTGGCCTGATCACCCACCGCGGCCCGATCCTCACGGTGGCCAACTGGTCAGGCCAATGGCCCGGCCTGGTCGGCATGTTGAATCTCAACGGCTCGCTCACCAAGGCCGGAGTGAAATACTCCACGCTGTGGAGCGAAGATTTCACCGACACACCATTTCGCCGTGGGTTGAAGAAATGGCTGACGACGGGCAAATGTACCCACCCGGCCCGCCACGTGACACGCTGGAAGGATGTCGCGGTTCCGGCCAAGGAACGCAAACTGGGCGAAGCCTTGGCCACCCAGTTGCAGACCGAAAAAGGAGTCATGGGAGTCTTCGACGAAGGCTGCATGGGCATGTACAACGCGATCATCCCCGACCATCTGCTCAACCCCACGGGGGTCTACAAGGAACGCCTCAGCCAATCGGCCCTTTACTACGAAGCGAAGCAAGTTACCGACGAAGAGGCCAAGGCGGTACGCCACTGGATGGAAAAAAAGGGCATGACCTTCCATACCGGGCCAAAACACAAAACGGATCTGACCAATTATCAGATTCTCGTGCAGTGCAAGATGTACATCGCCGCGGTACGGATTGCGGACGACTTCCGCTGCGACACGATCGGCATCCAATACCAGCAGGGCCTCAAGGACCTGATGCCTGCCAGTGACCTGGTGGAAGGCACCCTCAATAACCAGCAGCGCCCGCCCGTAAAAAGTCGCGATGGCCGCAGGACCTTGTACCGGGGCGAGGCAATCCCCCACTTCAACGAAGTGGACGAATGTGCGGGGCTCGATGGCCTTCTTACTTATCGCATCCACAAAGCCATGGGGCAACCG
Source organism: Planctomycetota bacterium (assembly GCA_024276705.1). Lineage (GTDB taxonomy): Bacteria > Planctomycetota > Planctomycetia > Pirellulales > Lacipirellulaceae > JAJRWS01. The sequence continues at coordinate 2,141 of JAJRWS010000609.1, forward strand.
GTGGAAAACACCCTGCACGACATTCGCTGGGGCGACTTGGATCGGTCGGAATCGGTGCAGGACTACGTCTGGGTTTTTCTGATCAGCGGCTCCGCGCCTCCGGCCCACTTTGGTGGCTGGAAGCATGCCGACGGGCATCGTCAACCGGCGATGTATTTCCCCAATGGAGGCAGTACCCTGCGCGGCATTTCCAAGCCAGGGGAGATTGTCTGGTCAAGAATTTTCATCGAAGGGGGGCGTTTGAAAATGGACCTGGGCCGGGCCGAAGTTGTCGCCCTGCCCCGAGAAGAAACCGAGCGGCGCTGGCACGAGACCACCTACCAGTGGCCCATCATGCATGCGGTCACCTACGGCATGTCCCGAGATCAACTCATGGGCCGCCATAAATCGAACCACATTCAGGTGGTTTATGCGCTGGACGCCGTGGCTGCGGACCGGGCATTGTTGGCCAAAGCCGCAATGGCCAACGCCTTGGGAATCGAAGTCGCTCTGTGCGGCACACGTAAGGGAGGAAAAGCTTGGAAGTAGCCGGCTGGAAGTATCCGTCCATGATCCAAGGCCACGGAACATGTTTTATAATTCAGAAAGTCGGCCGCCCAGCGGCTCCTCCCGTCCGCTTACGGGAGAGGGCAAGGGTGAGGACATCTGAATTTTAAAACAGGTTCTCGGACAGTGACACATTTTTGATTAACCTATTCACATCTGGAGTACACTCAGGAAACGCTTTGCCGTCATCAGCCTGATTGCCTGTTTGGCAGGTGGCCCCGCACTTACCGCCGCATTCACCGGTACGCGCGCGAATGCGGACTGCGGCAAATGTGAAAAATGCACCCAGTGCCCCAACTGCGAATGCTGGATCTCGCTCTTCGATGGGAAAACGCTCGGCGACTGGAAGCCCAATGAGCACCCGGA
>JAJRWS010000610.1 GCA_024276705.1 Planctomycetota bacterium
GGTTCAAAAAGAGTACCCTGAGCTTCACCCATTGCGTGATCCTTCCGTGGCGAGGGATGGGGTTGTTACACCCTTTATACACCGAAGATCACGCAATGGTTCTATCTGTTGGCAATGTACCTCGTGAATAATCCGGGATCAGGTCTGTATCCTTTGGCTAGCCCCAAAAGTCGGCTCACTCAATAGAGCCATGCGATTCTGTTTCAGCGTCCCTCAAAAAGAAGTAGACCCCATTGACTGTCCAGACAGTGGGTACTCTTCACTTGTGACACCCCACAAATCGCTTTGAAAGTCCTACGCAACGCGAAACACCTCAGTCAAGTCAAAATTTAGCTGAGAAGATCAAATTTCTCATCGAAAATAATTTCGTCGAGAAGTTCTCTGATCATGGGGTTCTCAGTCAAGTCATCAAGTTCTTCTGAAAGGGGGGCTTGCTGGTTTGGTTCTTCGAGTTTCAAAATCGGCGAAGTGAGTGTGAGGTGATTAACTGTCTGGTTAGAAATCGCTACATCGAGAGGCTCTGGTATCGAGACTTCAATTGCGACAGTTAGTGGAATTTCGTTGACGTCACTGGATGGTTCTAACGTTGCAGGAATGGTTACTAATGGCAGAGGAGTGATGGCTGTTGCTTGAATGCTGACTCGTGCTATTGCTCCGACAAAAGAATCTGCAGAGCCTGAGTTGCCACCGATAGTGACCTGCTGAGAACTGTACGGTTTATAGTTCAGCCTGCTGCCAAGGCCAGTTTGAGACGCAACTAAAATACCATTAAGGTAAATTTCCGCTCGACCGTCTTCTACGCTTCCGTCAAACGTTGCTGTCACATTATCCCAGGCGCCGTCCCACACGAGTTTGGGAGCGAACAGTGTTTGACGGCCGTTTTCTGTAGTTACCGTAAAATAGTAACCTTGCTTGGGGCCATACCCGCCATCTTTGACCTGCAACGCATACGCCGACCACGAGCCTGAATTGAATCGAACTAAATCCCGTCTCCCAAATCCACCATCTGGGGCAGCGGTCACTTCCAAGGAAATCGCCTCTTCAGGCCGAAGAACATTCGACTTGGGAATTGTCACTAAATCGTTCAGTCCGTCGAAACGCAGTCCTCCGGCTAAGTTAGTAGTCGTACCGACAACGGCACCATCGTTTCCATAGCTGGACTGGTCTAAAGCTTCCCCTCCTGCGAAGGTCCATAGGCCAATTAACGGGCTTTCACTGGCGTCGAAAGCAACTTGAATTCTTGCTTGGGTCGTTGACCCTCCATTTCGAGAATCGAGGGCGAGAAACTCCGGTAGATGCAAACCGACATCTGAATTTTTGGGAGTCCAAGTGAATTCACCCGTCGTACTATCGAAGCTTGCCCCGTCGGGTAGATCTTGTACACTCAGTTGCACGTCGTCGCCGTCAGGGTCGAACCAATCCAGGTTGAATTGAATAGGTTGATTTGCCGTTACCGAAATCGCATCAATCGGTGCAATCACAGGGCGACTATTGGGGGTTGCTGCAGTATTGACTCGCATTGGTAGACTGAGGCTACTTTGCAAGACTCCATCCAATAGATTCTCTTGGCTGTTGTTTTTCAGTTGACCCTCAATTTCAAATTTACCAACCGGTGAGGAGAGGAAATCGAGTACGAGGCGACCACTTCGATCATTGAAACGAAATTCCTGTTCGTCAATTGTTAATACAACCTCGGAGACGGAAGTCGTATTCCCGAGTACAGTAAAATAAAGAGTGGGTATTCCAAATTCCATGTAGGTATTGGCGAATAACTGTGGTGTGGATGAAGTTCCAATTTCAAAAACTAATCCTGTGATCCCCAGTGCTAGCGCGCGAAGACGTGCTGCATCACCGCCGTCGCCGTCGATTTCATACGTGGGCGCAACTCGTCCGCCGTTTGCCACGCCAAAGCGATCGAATCCTTCTCGGTTGCTCAGTCCCGCCGCTGGAGAGGGAACATCTTCATCGATTAACACATCAGGAGCTTGCGACTCATAGTAAACGTCCAAGTCGATTCCAGGGTTTCCGCCAAAGTCAAAAACGGTAGTCGTCTCGGAAGCGATCTTTTGCGCTGCTTTCGGGGCACGGAATCTCATTTCGACGTTCCGATTTGCACCTGGGTTCAGTTCATTGCCAAACGCGATGTCCCGAATCACGAAGTCACGAACCCCATCCAAAGGGTTTTGCGTCCAAGGTTCACTTAGGATGTTGGTTCGATTATCGAAATAACTGTTGGCGATTGAAATAGAATCTGCTATTCCACGGCCGCGATTGTAAAAGCCAATTTCCACCCCTTGGATATCTGCTCTGGTGACTTCGCTGGTCGCTGCTATTGATCCTCCATGAGTGATGGCAGCACCTTTCTTTTTGGATCCGCCATCACCAATAGGTCGTCCGATCGCGTCAGGGTCTCCCCGCTGCAGCCAACCATCGATAACATGATCGTTGGCGTAATAAAAGTAGACGCCTGAAGCGGATACGTGCCAAACCGTTGTGTTGGTCAACGTGTTACGACCAGGAGTATCGGGAAAGTTCGTTCGATCGCCAACCGACCACAGCCAAACGGCAGCAGTCGTTGCCCCATAAGCTTCGTTGTTAAAGAAGTCGTCGAATGGTTCTGCTTGGACGTTTACCTCACGGGTAGTTCCAGGCAAATGCGGATTGGCACCCGGAAACAACGGTACTTGTACCGGGCGGTTTGTCGAGCGGTTGACCGTTGGTACATTCTCCGTATAGACGACGTAGGCGTTGCGGGCAACGTTAGTAACGATATTGTTACTTACGGTGTTCAGTGGGCCGCCTAGCCAAATTCCATCACCCAAATCGCCGTTATCGATACCCCCTCTAGAATTTTGCACTCCAATCGGCGTAAATGTCCCGCCACCACCGTTCACACGGACGATAAAGTTTCCATCGATTAAGTTTTCGTACTCGCTTCCATTTTCAGTAGCGATTGCAGCTCCGTCCGTATCGTAGTAAACCGTCTGACTAAGGAGCCCAAAATTTGAGGCGTGAATCGTTGTTCCCCATTTCAAAGCGCCTGTGACAGAGTTTCCAACGCTGATCCATTGATAGCTGGGGCCTCCCGGATCTAGTTCGATACCAGCCTCTGGGCCACGTACGCGGTGTAAATGGTCGGCGTATCGCGCGATTTGATTGGTGCCAATTTTGGTCACCTTTCCTTCGGAGTCGTATGTGGTGTTATCGATTTCACCAGGAGTGGTCCGCCCAAGTTCCTCAAAAGCGGCATATCGAATATCTCGCACAGAATCAGCAAAGGACATCGTGTGTCCGCGTACGCCATCGGGGTTCTCGCTACGGAAGGTAACATTGCGGGTAAGATTTCCCACATGCGGCATCACCTGTGCTCCATCAAACCCGATTGTCGGAGAACCATCGGCATCGGAAGGGCCGACGTGAGGATACTCGAGAGGAGATTCCAAGGTTATCACCCGATCGTTAATCGCGGTGATATAGGCCGTTTCGTATTGCCCCTGGTAATCGTAAGATCCAGGTAAATCAACGGGGCTCACTTGTCGTGTATCGGGAAAGACGATTTCGTCACCGATACTCCAGCCCAGGGGAACCTCTCGAACGGTTACCGTCTGGTCACCAGCCGCGATGTTTACATCCAATTCCAAAAAAGTTTGGTCCAGAGCGCGACCACGTACTATCGTACTACCAAAGGAAAGTAAGCCATTGCCGTATTGGCTGGGATCGATGCCAGGGGTTTCAACGGTGCCAGTTTTGAAGTTAAGACCATTCGCACCTGGCGTGTCGGTAAAAACGATCTCAGCCGAAACGCTAGCGTCAATCGGATTTTCCGCCGTGCCCACCGTTAATTTACCCGAGGGCATTACCATCAACTCATTCAACCACAGAGAAGTGTTCACAGAGGGGTCGAAGTCAAGTGATCCACTGACTTCTACGACATCGAGTTCAACGCTGGAATCGACATCGTAGGTCACAAATAAACCGGCCGGAATAGAGACAATTGCGTCCACACTAGGTACACTGCCATCGCTCCAAACCATAGGGTTCGACCAATCACCACTTTCGATCGCAACCACCGTTGGCAGCGCACCGAATCGCGGGATCGTATCGTGAGGAGTAATAATTGCAGTGTCGGTTACCTCAACACCTGGGTTTTGATGTACATTTGCACTGAGCAGTCGACGTTCTTCGAGCAGCTCAAACCGGAGTGCGCGTTTTTGAGGCCTGCAAGATTGAGTATTTCGGAGGCGATTGATAGATCCAGACATGGTAGAAAAAATTCCTGAGAAAGAGCCAGCTGGATCCCTCGGCTAAAAAAGCCAATTAGGATCGAGAGTGAGAGAATGAGCGTTCTGCCACCAAAAAATGGACCAAAAAAATGGTATGCAGGTAACACCTTGGGGGCGTTTGCAAAGTTCCGTTAAAATACACAATGTGTGAAGCCTACACGGATTGTGTCCTTTTTTACGATAGGTCAATAGTCGACATTTAATCCCCAGGGAAAGTCCCATTTCTAAAAGCTGAAAAGTGCCCCTGGATAGACACATAATGGAGCATTCATTGGTTCGGCCGTATACTTTTCCACTCAAAAGCCCCTCTATGAAGCATGACCAGAAGCTTTGACGCCACCAATGAGGCTTGTTGATTCATGCCACCCCCCCATTGTGGGAGATTGATAGTTGCGGGTGAACACCATTGATCGAAACGCATTCCAGTTGAGTCAAGGGATTTAAGAGATGTCTTCAGTGACTAAATCAACCATCACAGTTGCCGACAGCTACGATCAATTTGCCCTCGCGGCAGGCAATTTCGGAAATGGCATCTATCACCAAGCCGAGTGGCGAGGGATATTTGAGATTTATGGCTTACGCACGCATTGGTTAGTAGCAAGGCGTAATGAACAACCGGTTGGTTTGCTCCCACTTGTTTTCCAGTCGAGCAGGCTCTTCGGTCATCGGCTCGTCTCCTTGCCGTGGGTCGACGAAGCGGGAGCGATGGGGGACCAGGACGCGGTGGACGCACTTCTTCAACACGTCGTTCTTCTTGCGAATCAATGTGGTAATAATTGTGGGGCAATTGTTAAGCAGCCTGTACTCAGCGAACCTCTTGGCGACTTCGCTGATTGGACGCGTGACGAAGGCGAGAAGGTTCTCATGTGGCGGCGTCTTACGAAATGTCCCAACGAGTTATGGGATGAATTTTCGCCCAAAGTACGGAATCAGATTCGTAAGGCAGAAAAAAATGGGCTACGCACCGAACGTGGCGGCGCTGAGCTGGTGGAAGTTTTCTACCAAGTCTATTCGCAAAACATGCGCGATCTCGGTAGCCCGTCGCACAGCTTGAAATTCTTTCAGGAACTTATTGACGCGTTTGGCGAGCGCGCATGGTTCTACTGCACACGTCACGACGGCATAGCCGTGGGCGTAGGTTTGGTCCTCGACAACCGTCCCTCGCTCGATATTCCCTGGGCGTCAAGTCTCCAGGCTTACAACCGACTTTGCGTCAATCACTCCATGTACTGGCAGATACTATCCGACGCATGTGAAGCTGGCTACGAACGGTTCCACTTTGGTCGGAGCAGCGTTGGCAGTGGACAACACAAGTTCAAGAAGCAATGGGGGGCTGAGGAAGCACCGCTCGTATGGCTAAATTATTCGCGAGATTCAGAGCCTACTGCTAACAATACACCAGCGGCTGTCAGAGAGAAATATGATCTCGCCCAGCGCGTGTGGTCGAAACTTCCGCTCTGGTTATCGCGACGCGCAGGGCCGCACATTATTCGACATGTTCCGTAGTTTATTGTGAATCAAAATGATGAATAAAGAACGTATGACCTTCTAACACTGGTCACAACAATCACTGCTGAACCACCGTTTGCTAACTATCGAGCGTCCAACGTGCTTGCCGCAACACTGCGCGGAACGACCCGAACATCTTTTCGTACCAGACCGTGATCAACGAGCCATCGTCGAGTTGTACTGTGCTTGGGTAGCCAAGATCAGTGACCAAGCCATCGTTAGAGATGGTGAGTGGCTCGCTCCACGTTTTGCCTGCATTGTCACTTACGCGGGCCAAGTTACCGTAGGGGGGGCGTCGATGACCGTAGCTCATCAAAAGTCGACCGTCGTGGAGTGTGATCAGATGTGAGGGTAATCCCCAGACGCCAATCGGATGGGGCACCGACCAAGTGGTGCCTCCGTCCAGCGACTCGCATTGGAGCGTCTCGTTTTTGTTGGCAGGGTTGTGATTGCGTATGTGCATCACCAACTGGCCATCCTTGGTTTGGGCAACATGGAGTTCATGGTAATTGCGTTGCAGGTCGTTTTCTCGTGTGGGAAGATCAGCGAGCCAACTCCAACTCTGTCCATCGTCGAGCGACTGGTAAACGGCGAGCTCTTTATTTGCGTCCCAGATTTTCTGACCGGCATAGAGTAGTCGGCCATCGGCCAGTTGGATCGGACCGTGAGGACTATCGACCATCACCGAATAGCGAGCCGACCAAGTGACACCACCATCGGTCGAGCGAATCATCCATTGTCCTAATTCGGCCTGTCGCTGTTGTTCACTCGTTCGCTTCTGCACGGCTTGCCAACGCTGAATATGCTCGTCCGACCAAGCATCTGGCTCGCCTTTTGCCTTTTTTTGCAACTCCTGCTGTAGTCGACTCTCGTAGGCAAGCGAGGTGAACGTGGTTACAAGAATGCTTCCTTGTGCCGTTTCCACAACACCAGCATCTCGGTCATCAATGGGGCCATCAAGCAAGGTACGTGGCCAGGACCAGCTTTCGCCGTTGTCGTTGGAACGCATGAGTTCTACGCGACCGAAAGGGCAAACATGCCGTTCACGCCCTCCCGAGTAGACGAGCAGCAATTGGCCATTCGCTCGACGGGTAAGAGTTGGCCAGCCGCAGTAGAGGTCTGGAGTCTTGCTGATGACGCGTGTGTCGATTACTTTCGCCGCCGGTGGAGCTTTGGCACTGCAAGATTGAAAACCCCATGCCGTAGCGACGGTGACTCCGCTAACTTTTTGGAGGAAGCTTCGACGGGAAGAAAAAGCAAGGTTTGTGCTCATCGTAAGCTCTCGGTAAAGCGAAAAGTAGTGATGTCGGGCGGCTGACTACCAAACAGTTGTCGTCGAAATTGTCTGGGCTACAATATAGCCATTGTTGCCTGTTAAAACAAACTCGTTCTTCGATAGAGTCTTACGATGCATCGCCGCCAGTTTATTTCCGCCGCCGGTTCCGCCTTTCTGGCATCCTCGGTTCTTGCTCAGGATCATGATCGTCAACCACTCATTACCTCAATAACGAAAGAAACACTGTGGAGGAATCGTGATGGCAAGAAGGAAACGTGGATGCACCCACGGGCTTGCATGATGCCTGGACCAGATGGCAAGCCTGTTTTGCTGATGAATCTGCAAGTGATTGGTGGCTCCGACTATTTCGGGCCGGTCCATTGGTCGATGTCACAGGACCTCGGCAGAAGTTGGAGCGACCCCGCGCCGATTGCTTCGCTGGGTCGCGACCCTGTAGTTGGCCGTGATGATGGATTGACTGCCGCTGTTTGCGACGTGACTCCGCAGTACCACCCTCTTACGAACACCGTCATTGCGCTAGGGCATGTCGTCTTTTACAAAGGCGATTATTTTGCACGCAAGGAGCAGTTGCCTCGCTACCCAGTCTATGTAACTCGTTCCAGTGACGGAACTTGGTCTGATCGTAAGCAGCTCATGTGGGACGATCCGCGCGGTGCCTTTATTTACTCGAACAATTGTGGACAGCGAACGCTACTGGCCGACGGCACCGTCCAGATGGCATTTACTTTTGGTCCCCAGGCAGAAAACCGCATGGTTGCTGGTGTGCATGCGACCTATGATGGCGAGCACCTCCAAATCCGCGAAGTAGGCCCAGCGTTGCATAACCCGGTTCGCCGTGGCTTGCTGGAGCCAAGCATCGCAAAATTTGAGGGAACGTTTTGGATGACTATCCGTGCCGAAGACGATCGCGGATACATGAGTGCGAGCGCCGATGGGCTCAAGTGGGATGAAAAACGAGCGTGGGCGTGGGAAGATGGTACACCGCTAAGCATGTCCACCACTCAGCAACATTGGCTCACTCACAGCGACGGATTGTTTTTGGTTTACAATCGCAAGGACGTTTCTAATGCAAACGTCATCCGTTGGCGCTCGCCGCTATGGGTTGCCCAGGTAGACGTTCAACGCCGCTGCCTAATCCGGTCGACCGAGCAGGTCTTGCTGCCGTTAGTAGGCGAGGGAGTGGCGGCCCCCAACGAGGTCGCATTGATGGGGAATTTCGACGTGACAAACGTCAGCCCCGACGAGTCGATCGTCACCGTAGGTGAGTGGATGCCGCGGAGTGAGTGTCGAGGCGACGTGCTGCTTGCCCGCATCCGTTGGTCGAAGCCGAATCGACTTCCATTGTGGTAACAAAACGGTTGTTCAGTCGAGATTAGTATGCACAGCAAGATAATAAGAAGAGTGTTTTTGTCTAGGTCGGTGCTGGCATTTGGCGCAGCAACCTGTAGCCAGCTTGCCTTTGCGAAAGACCCATTCGAGGATGAGAGGACAGCACGGTCGCGCGTGCGAGGCATGTTGATCTGTTCGGCTATTTGTGATGCCATCGGTGGTCCGATCGAATTTCAAAAATCAGACGCGGCGAGTAAACTCATGTCAAATTGCCGCGACTGGGCAAACGATCGCCGAATCGCTAGCGAGGATTTGCAACAGTTTGCCAGCGAACTGCGGCTTCTGAGTTACGAAAAACTTCGCCCGAAAACGGAGCCCTATGGGCAATGGCGAGCGGCCGCGCCTCCCGGCACCGTTACTGACGACACCCGACACAAAATGATTCTCATCAACGCGCTACGCGAGGCGACCACGACAGAGCAGCTTCCGATTTCGGAACACGATTTGGCGACAGCTTATCTCAAATTCGCCAATAGCGAACCGATCGTAAAGCGACCAGAATACGAGGCCTTGTGCGAAGAATCGTTTCGGGAGTTTTGGAAATCGGCGCACTGGCTGTTGGGTAGCCGCGATCTAAAAATCGCTGCCCCGCCTGCCAGGATTTGGGGCGGCGAAGCGACCTGTGTCGGTCAGATGACGTTGTTGCCTCTGGCTGCAATTTATCCGGGAAATCCGCTGCGAGCCTATCGTGCGGCCTACGCCTTGGGTTTTTTCGATGTGGGTCCGGCCAAAGATATCAACTCGGCAATCGTCGCGGGACTGGCAGACGCTTTGTGTCAACAAACACCGACAAATCCGCGCGAGCGGAAAGCGGCTTGGCAGGCAATTGCACAGACGATGCGATCGACCGACCCGTTTCGATATACGGAGGTGCCTTACGTCACGCGGCCCGTCGAACGCTGGCTCGACTTCGCGCACAAGGTAGTCGACGAAGCAGAGGGGCATCCTCACAGGCTGTTTAAGAAACTTGAGCAGCAAGGCGAAGTCCGATACTACTGGGAATCACATTTTATCTTGGCATTGGTTTTCGCGGCCATCGAGTTTTGCGATTACGATCCCTTGGCGGCCATGTATCTCATTCTTAACTTCGGGCACGATACCGATTCGGGTGCCCAGTTGCTTGGTGCTTTTGCAGGGGCGCTCCACGGACCCGAGTTGTTTCCAGACCATTTGCAAAAACCGGTTGTCCGGCAACTGGCAGAAGACTACGACCAATCTCTCGACCAGTGGGCGGATTTGCTCGTGTCGTTAAGCAACCGAGAGAAATATCCGAATGTCGTGACGATTGAATGAGGATGTTACCATTTGAATTACTGACGTTGAACCATGAACACTACGTCGAGTGCTGAATTAACGTCGAGTGCTGAATTAGGGCGAGCGGCAGATGAGAATTTACCTGCGAAGAACCGGACGCTAGCGCGTTGCGGCTGATAAAATCAGCCGCTTGGCGCTAGCCTGCGGTTTCGCGTGGGTACGTTCTCAACTGCCGCTCGCCTAAC
>JAJRWS010000611.1 GCA_024276705.1 Planctomycetota bacterium
ACCGACCTTGCCTCCCAGTCGGGTTCGAGTACGAGTACCGCTTTGCTGAGTACGAGTACGATATTCTCTTCTCGGCTCCTTTGAGGAGCCTTCCTCAAGCCACCCGCTATGCGGGTGGTACATGACTTCTCGAACGATCCTTAACCATTCTATTTCCCGAAGAACCATTTTTTCCAAACCCCTACATGTTCGTCAGGTCGTCACGGCTGCTACTGCCCAGGAGCGAGTCGAGCGCCTTGGCCACGGCGGCTGCCTGTTCGGGGGGAGCCGTTTTGCGCAGATAAATGCGGCAGATCAACTGGCTGACCGGCAGATGCTTGTAGAGCTGGTCGTCGGTCAATGGGCCAGTCTGCCCGCTGGCGGGCAGGTATAAAAAATTCTGCCCCGCCGCCGCGGTTTGCGGGTCGGGCCGGTCGATATGTCGTGGCAGGTCGACCTGCATTTCCATCTCCTGTGACGCCTCGGGCAAACGACTACGAATGGCCTGCTCCACCAAGGCGGCCTCACTGAAAATACTGCTGGTCTCGGTGCCCGTTTCGCCGTAGACCAGGCTTCGTTCGTCGACCGCAACCCAGTCGACCTGTCGCGAGAGGAGCCGTTGCCAGCGCAGGCCCAGCTCTCGCAGTTTGACGTTTTCGCTCCGTGGCCAGCGGCTCACATCGACCAGCAGCGACCACTCAGTCAATTGCTGATAGGCTTCCAAGTGCTCCAGCGGATTTCCGGGAAACAGATATTGTTTGCTATCACGGAACAGGCCTTCCAGTGTTTTGTCGATTGCCCGCACCGTGCGGTGGAAGTAAATGGCCCGGAACAACTCACTGCGGGCCCGTCGGAAACGGACCAGCGCGCCGAGACCCCGTTCGTGGATCGTCAGGCCCTGGGAGCTGAAAAAACTGTATCGCAGCAGGCGATCCAAGTCGTAAACCCTCTGACTATAACCCGACATGTAGGCATCGCGCATGACGAAATCCATGTTGTCGACCGTGTAGAGTCCACAGAACAAGCTGCGAAGCATGACCAGCCAACGCGGCCGGCTGGCCGTGTCGCCGCTGCTGGGACGCATGATCAGCCAGGCAATTTGCTCAGGGTCGATTTTCTCATTATCGTTCAGACTCCGGTTGGGACAACGGCGCACGTTGCCGAGAAGTGATCCCAACTCATGCCGGATGATGTGGGCCCCCAGCGTTTCGTGCGTTAGGCCATGGTCCTGCAGAAAGTGGGCATCGAAAAAATGGCCAAAGGGACCATGGCCCACATCGTGCAGCAAGGCCGCCAGTCGGGTCAAGCATTCGATGTAGGCTTGGCTGGGCAGATCGCCGCATGTTTCGGCCAGGCTCGGATAGAGCGTGTCGATCATCCGGCTGGCCATGTGCATCGCGCCGACCACATGCTGAAACCGAGTATGCTCGGCCGATGGATAGACCCACCAGGCGGTCTGCAGTTGGTGGATCTGCCGCATCCGCTGTACCCAAGGGTTGTCCAGCAGGGTCCGCTCCGACGTTTCGTCCGGTTCGACCACGGAGACGAACGGGATGTAGCCATGAATCGGATCGTGACAAAGGCTCTCGCGGGTGAAATCTTTCATGCGGCCATTGTCGCGGGTTGGGAGTCTCGAGTCCAGGGCGAGGGTTGAGGGGTCGGGGAATTGATGATTGATGATTGATGATTGATGATTGATGATCGGGCTAAGTGAAAATTTCCGATCTCCACTTCGGCTCTCCTTTCTACTTTCTCCACTCTCCTGCTCTCGGCCGAAGGCCGCCGGGGTTCAGGGTTCAGGATCGCTATCGTTATCAGGATCGCTATCGGGATCGGGATAGAAAAAGAAGGAAAAAGAAGGACATGCAATGCACGCTGGAAGTATCCCGCTGGAGTTAATGAGTAGGGAAATTTATGGGATCGACTGACACACGTACTATCTCCAAACGGCGAACGGTGGAATGGCGCATTGCATGTCCATGTCCTTTCATGTCCTTTCATGTCCTTTCTGTCCATCTCCTTTCCTGCCGAGCCCTTTTTTTGCCTATATTGCCAAAACGGAGGCAGACGTCGTTCCACGTCGTTCCAGGCTAGGGCACCGGCGTAAGGCGAGCGGCAGATTCCAATGTCCCCTCTCCCCCGGTGCGCGCAGCGGAATAGCGGGGGAGAGGGCCACGGTGAGGGGCGGTAAATTCCTATCTATACCACAGTGAACGGAGCGTTCAAGCTGGCGGGGCCTCCTCAAGTATCGGTGCGATTGTTCACAGCCTTTCACTTGTGCTTTGTCCGTGCTAAATTGGCTCATCGATGCCGTGCCACCCTACTTCAGTACTTCCAAATTTCCTCGTAGCCCTACGTGGGGCAGGACGATAAGCCGCCCGAAAACCGACGTTTTTAACTGCTAGCAAGCCCACCGGGTCGGCTTCATCGGCCATTCTTGGAACTACCCTACTTGCCTTCAGGAGTTGTCGTTATGCGATGTCGTCATTATTGGGCCTGTTGTTTGCTCGCGGGTATTTGCTTGGTGTCTTTTCATGTGGCTCATGCCGTGGAACTGGCAGCGGGCAGTAAACCGGCAGCAGGCAGTAAACCGGCAACGGGCAGTGCGGTTGTTCCCTTCCGTGAGACGGTGGCCGAGCGCGACGCCCGGATGGCGTGGTGGCGGGAAGCCCGCTACGGCATGTTCATCCATTGGGGACTCTATGCGATTCCGGCCGGGCAGTGGCAGGGAAAGCAGATCGAAGGCACGGGAGAATGGATCCAGAACCGGGCCAATATCTCGCCGGAGGCTTACACGCCGCTCGTCAAAAAATTCAATCCGGTTCGTTTTGACGCTGACGCCTGGGTTCGATTGGCGAAGGCGGCCGGCATGAAGTACATCGTCATCACCTCGAAGCACCACGATGGTTTCTGCCTCTGGCCCAGCAAACTGACCGACTACGACATGGAGTCGACGCCATTTCAGCGCGACATCCTGGGCGAATTGACGGCCGCCTGCAAGAAGCATGGCGTGCGAATGTGCTTCTACCATTCGATCATGGATTGGCATCACCCCGACTACCTGCCCCGGCATGGGTGGGATCCCCGGCCCGCAGCGGGTGCCGACTTCGACCGCTACGTGGCCTACATGAAAGGCCAGCTTGCCGAACTGGTCGAGGCCTACGACCCGGGCATCTTATGGTTCGACGGAGAGTGGGAAAAAACCTGGACGCACGAGCGGGGCATCGACCTCGACAACTACTGCCGCCAGCTCAAGGCCGATGTCATCGTCAACAACCGTGTCGACAAGGGCCGGGAGGGCATGGAAGGATTGACCAAACAGGGCGATTTTCGTGGCGACTACGGCACGCCGGAGCAGGAAATCCCGCCCACGGGCTTGCCCGGCGTCGATTGGGAATCGTGCATGACAATGAACGATACCTGGGGCTACCAGAAGCATGACCAACACTGGAAATCGGCCGAAACCCTGCTCTGCAACCTCGTCGACATCACCTCCAAGGGAGGCAACTACTTGCTGAACGTTGGCCCGACCGCCTTGGGGGAAATACCTGAGCCCTCGGTCGCGAGACTCCAGAAAATTGGCAAGTGGATGGAAACGAACGGCCAGGCCATTTACGGTACCACGGCCAGCCCCTGCAAGCGGCCTGCCTGGGGGCGGATTACCACGAAAACCCAAGGTGACGATACGCGTCTTTACTTGTGCGTTTTCGACTGGCCGGATGACGGTAAACTCGTCCTGCCGGTAGGGGCCTTGCCCGTAGGGAACCAGGTACGAAGTTGCCACCTGCTGGCGGATGCTGCACGCATTTTCCAGACCAGCCGTCACGGAGAAGCCAGCTTGATGATCCAGCTTTCCGGTGCCGCTCCCGACGCGATCTGCTCAGTGGTCGTGCTCGATTTGGCCGGTAAACCGGAAATCGTTCCTTAGCCCGGCCGCCTCTTCATTGCATGATGCAAGGAGCTAATGGACATGGGTTTTATCGACATCGCCATCACGGTGGCCTACCTGGTCTTGATCGTCACACTTGGTTGTGTGGCCGGGTTGATCCAGCGGCGCCGGGGAAGTGGTGAAGCGAAAGATTATTTTCTTGCCGGAGGGACGTTGCGGTGGCCGGTCATCGGTCTGGCCCTGTTCGCGACGAATATTTCCTGCGTCCACCTCGTCTCCCTTGCCCAGGCGGGTTACGATACAGGGCTCTTGCAGGGAAACTTCGAATGGATGGCGGCCCTTACCCTGGTGATGCTCGGTCTCTTCTTCGCACCGTTCTATATTCGTTCCAAGGTCGCCACGCTGCCTGATTTTCTTGAAAAGCGTTATTGTCGCGCCTGTCGTGACTGGCTTG
Source organism: Planctomycetota bacterium (assembly GCA_024276705.1). Classification (GTDB taxonomy): domain Bacteria; phylum Planctomycetota; class Planctomycetia; order Pirellulales; family Lacipirellulaceae; genus JAJRWS01. The sequence goes on from JAJRWS010000611.1 coordinate 4,323, forward strand.
CCATCTTGTCGCTTGTTTCCGCCGTGACGATCCACATTGGATTTTCCTTCCTGACCGGCGGCAAGGTCCTGGAGTCGCTTTTCCATGTCAATATGTACGCAAGCATTGTCGTAATCGCTGCCTTGACCGGCCTTTACACGATCGTTGGCGGTCTCATGGCGGTGGTCGTGACCGAGGCGATTCAGACGGTCGTCCTGGTCCTCGGCGCGACCCTCATCACGTTTTTCGCCTGGGACCGGATGGGTGGCTGGCAGCCGATGATGGACACGCTCAACACGCTCGGCGAGTCGGTTAAAGCGACGATGTTGCAGACGAGTGAAGAGTCCCCCGGATTTCCATGGTACGCAATCTTTCTAGGCTACCCGGTCCTTGGCATCTGGTATTGGTGCGCCGACCAGACGATTGTCCAGCGAGTCCTGGGGGCGCGCAGTGAAAACGATGCGAGAGTCGGACCACTCTTTGCCGGCCTGATCAAGATCCTGCCAGTTTTCATCTTTGTTCTGCCCGGGCTTTTCGCCTACACATTGGCCAAGACCGACCGGCTCGACATCAGTCCCATGGTGGTCGCCGGCCAGCGCGATATTGCCGCCATCCTGGCCGATGGCCAGGTTTCGCTTGACACGGCGGCGCTCGCCGAGGCAGGGCTCTACGACACCGACCGACATCTCCTCAACGTCGATAAGGCGGTCCAGCACCAATGGCTTACATCGGAGACCGCCGATTTCATCCGCAGCCAGGCCGATCCGGTCTACGATACGAAGGGTATCTATGGAGTGATGATCACGCAACTGATGCCAACGGGGCTGGTGGGAGTGATGGTAGCCGCTTTGCTGGCTGCGTTGATGTCGACCGTCTCGGGGGCGCTCAATTCCATTTCTACGCTCTTCAGTTATGACCTCTACAAACGGGTCAGGCCGGCGGCGACTGACCACCAACTCGTTTTTGTCGGCCGCATTTCGGCGGCCGTCGCACTGTTGATCGCCATCGGTCTGGTCCCGCTGCTTGACGGTTACCCAAGCATCTTCGAAGGGCTCAACGACATTATCGCGCACATCGCTCCGCCGGTCACTTGTGTCTTCGTGCTTGGTGTCTTTTGGCCTCGCGCATCCGCTGTGTCGGCCAAATGGACCATGTGGATCGGTTCGGCACTGGGGGCCGTGGTCTTTCTTTTCACCAAACTGGGCGACCGGACACCAGTCGCCGCTTGGGTGACGAGGTGTTCAGGCGATTCTTTCATGATGATGGCCTTCTATCTGCTCTGCGCCTGCGTTGCCATGCAAGTCGCCTTTTCAATCGTCTACCCGGCGGGTGAGTCGGAACGGAGCAGCAAGCTCTATTGGGAACATCCACTCAAGCCGCTCGAAGAAAAGGGCTGGCCTGGGATCGGCAACTACAAGTTCCTCTCTGGCTTGTTACTTGGCACCATGGTTGTCCTTTATTACATCTTCCGTTGAACCCTTCGTCCACGCGAACTCTTATCCGAGGCGATTTCCGCTGGAAATGGTGATGCACATCGATTGATCCGATAGGTGCCACACCGGTCTTCGGTTCCACAAGTCCTGCTTGGGAGAAACCTCATGACTTCTCGCGAACGCATCCTCGCCGCGCTTGGACACCGTACGCCGGACCGCGTCCCGCTTGATCTTGGGGCGACGCCCAGTTCTGGCATCTCGGCGGTTGCCTACAACCGGTTCCTGCGGCAAATCGACCTCCATCCCGGACCTACGCGAGTATACGACGTGGTCCAGATGCTCGCCCAGCCCCATCGGGAGGTGCTCGATCATTTGAGTGTGGATGTACTCGACGTCGGTCGGGCGTTCAATGCTTCGGATGAAGATTGGTACGATGTCCGACTCAGCGATGGCAGCCCGGCTCAGTATCCGACCTGGTTTCGTCCCCAACAGCAGGAGGACGGGTCTTCGGTCGCCCATGCCTCCGATGGCACGCCCATTGCCAAGATGCCTGCGTCCGCCGAGTTCTACGACCAGACCTTTTTTCCCTACCTCGACGGCTATCCCGACAGACTGGACAATCTCGATGACGCAATGAGCAAAGTGCTCTGGTCCGCCTTCGTCCATAGCCCGTGGGATCATCTAGGCGACGACGGCTTTTGGGATACACTGCGTGAAAAAGCACTGAAGCTGCGTCAGGAAACCGATCAGGCGCTGATGATCGTCGTCGGCTGCAACCTTTTTGAATGGGGGACATTCCTGCGACGGATCGACAATTTCCTGATGGATTTGTTGCTGGACTCGAAAAACGTCGAGCGCGTGCTCGACGCGCTCGTTGAAAGACATCTGGCGTTTCTGAGCAAGGTTTGCCAGGCAGTCGGTGATGTGGTCGATATCGTCCGCTTTGGCGACGATCTTGGCATGGATACCGGTCCGTTCATGGCGCCTGACCTTTATCGCAAACTATTCAAGCCTCGCCACAAGGTCATGTGTGATTACATTCATAAGAATAGCTCGATGTTCACTTTCCTGCACTCGTGCGGCTCGATTCATGCGATGATTCCCGATCTGATCGAGGCGGGCTTTGAAGTGTTCAATCCCGTGCAAACGGCTTGTCTCAACATGGAGCCAGAGCGACTCAAACGCGAGTTCGGCTCGCAGGTCACTTTTTGGGGTGGAGGCTGTGATACTCGAGTGATCCTGAACCACGCCACGCCGGAAGAAGTCCGGGACGATGTTCTCCGGCGCATGGAGGTTTTTTCCCCCGGTGGTGGATTCGTCTTCAACACGGTCCACAACATTTTGCCAGACGTGCCGCCGGAAAATATCGTCGCGATGTATGCGGCGGTTGCCGAGTTCAACGCGATTTGAACACCGGTTCTGTGCCAACCGATGCCGCGATCATTCCTTAAAACGGCCGTCTGTTCCCATGTCTTCCCAGGGGAATCATCGGGGAATCAGGGCGAATTCGCTGACGGTTTGCTCGTCACATCGATCGGATTGCTCAGTACCCATGGGTAACGTTGCCCCGCCAAGCGCTGAAAGGCTTCCAGCCGGTAGACGCCTTCGGGGAGCGACTCGATGATCAGCGAGTTGGCGTTGATCTGACGAAACGTAGCCCCATTGCGGACGACGCGAATTTCCGCATCAAGCGGGAGCTTCACATGCAGCGACAGCTTCGGTTGCCAGTGAATCGTATCTCCAAAAGTACCTGCCGGTGTGCCTGCCTGCTCGACCCAGAAACCGACCGCCGGTAGCGGGGCGATCAGCTCGAAGCCCAAGATGGCCCGTCCTCCTCGCAGGGCTGCCCGAACCGAACGTTCGTTGATCGAGTCGTCTTGCAGATGCAGGAAAGTGCCGACATGCCGCATGCTGATTTCATACGGGTCGAGTTGGATGTCCGCCAGGATCACGTTTTCGGCAGGCAGGCTGGTTTGCCCCAGTGCGACCATCACCAGGCGGGCCTGGACGCCCTCGACTTTCCAAACCGGTTCGTCGCTGGCATCGTAGGCCACCACGGTGCCATCGGGTTGGGCTTCCAGCTTGAGCCGCTGGTTTTGATGACTGTCGTTGGCCGCGATACCCGCAAACGGAGCGGCCGTCGACAATCGATCGAATCGGTGCTGTCGTGCGAGAGTCGGCTGTGGAAATGGAACGTACCGCGCACCAGCGGATAGGGGACCTCGATCGGTTGTAAACGCTTGGCCAGTGCCAGGCGGTCCGCGTCGAAAGCTTCCATGAATTGCGCGGACAGCCTTCGCATCAAACTCAACCGTTTGGGCACCTTTGCCACGTTAGCCGTCGTGCCGGTGGCCACGCTTGGTTGTGCGCCGGATCGGTTCGAGCCGGACTCGTTCGCTGCCAACGTATCTGGCTCGGTGGCGTGGGCGATCGTGGTCAAGGTGAGGCAAGCAATCACGAGTGTGGCAAATTTCATCTGTACCGTTCCCGGCATAAGGCCGTTAATTCCTGTTCTTAGAGCCTATCCCAGAACCTGCAAAGCTCTTATGCCAGCAATGCCCGCAAGAGGTTCTTGGATAAGCTCTTAATCTTCAGAGAAAACCCTCGGCTCGCCGGAGGAGTCTCACGCCCTCTCCACTGGGCTATCTGCTATGATAGTCGGAATGTCCAAGGCAGTCACCCGAAAAGGAACCGGTGCTCGACATGGGCAGCAAAGGGTCCGATTGGAAAGAATATGTTTTTGATCTGCACGATCTGGAAGCAGGGGCCCACACGTTCAAGCTGGCGGGAAAGGGCGCATCGGCCAAACGTCGCACCACCGGTCCCAAGCTTTATGCCATTGGCATCAGCAGCCTGATACTGTTGCGAATGGAAGACATGGAGGGGTATCGGTAAAGGAGTGGGCAGTGTGATTTATGATTTACGATTTATGATTGCTGATTTACACAACCGCTGGCAAACGGTGGCTGGCGAAGAGGGCGGGGTCGTTAAGAAAGCGGAGAGCAGAGAGCAAAAAGACGTAGAGCGCAAGAGGGCGGGGTCTGGTCTAATTTTCGGTCCACCAGGCATCCAACCCGATGGACGCACAAGCCGAAAACTTAGACCTGCCCCCTTCGCCCAGGTAGCCCCTTGATACCAATTGTTCTGGCCTCGAATCGTACTCGTACTCAGCGCAGCGGTACTCGTACTCGAATGGATTGATGATGATCGAACAAATCTTTGATCACGATCGGCTGGATGTTTATCGCCTCTCGATCGATTACGTTGCTTCCTCGTTCACGGTCGCGAAGGATCTTAGGGGCCTTCATCATCATGCGCGCGACCAATGGCTTCGTGCGGCACAATCGATTCCACTGAACATTGCCGAGGGTAACGGGAAACGAAGCCTCAAAGATCGTAGCCGTTTTCTCGATATCGCCCGTGGTTCGGCGTTGGAATGCGCCGTGATTCAGGATGTTCTTGCTGCGACCGATGGAATCGATGATGAATCACACGGCAAGTTGAAACGAGTGCTTAAACGCATCGTTTCGATGCTGACGCGATTGATTGCGCGAGGTGATGTGGTTCGAGAGGATTCCGCAGTGTACAATGCAGACGTCGAGTACGAGTAC
>JAJRWS010000612.1 GCA_024276705.1 Planctomycetota bacterium
ATGCATCCGCTGGAAGTGGAAGTGGCCGAGTTGGTGCGGCAAATCGTCCCGGGGGCCGAGATGGTCCGCTTCAGCAAGACGGGGGCCGATGTCACCAGCGCCGCGGTCCGCCTGGCCCGCGCCTTCACCGGCCGCGATAAAGTCCTTTGCTGCGGCTACCATGGCTGGCACGACTGGTACATCGGCGTCACCCCGCGCAGGGCGGGCGTGCCGCCGGTGGAATTCCCCTGGCCGGGAGGCTCAAGCCGGAGGAGAGCCGCTGCAGCGTCTGGGTGGTCGATATCGATCGCGGCCAGATCGTGGCATTCCTGGAGTTCGCCGGAAATATCCGCGAAGTTTTTGCCGTCGCGATCCTGCCGGGCATTCGCTATCCGCAGCTCACGGGGGACGACGCAGCCCTGATCGGCAATTCGTTCGTGCTGCCCGAGGAGGCCTTACGGCAGGTTCCCGAGACGTTGCGAAGATGTTGAATTATTCATTTGCCAAGTCGAGGATATGGCGACGGAGTGAATCCGCGATGAAGAAGCCCAATTCTCCAATCAGACGATCAAGCAGTGGACGTATTTCGGCCAGCAACCCGGCATGCTTGGCTCGTAAGAGAATGCCAGCGGTACCGATTGGCACCAAACCATGGCGGATCGCAATATTTCGCCCAAATGCTTCGTCCATGAGAATCGCAGTGCAGTTGAGTTCCTTGGCTAGGACGATCGCCTCGGACTCCCCTCGATCAATTTCTTTTTCGAGCTCAGACACACTTGCCTGATCAACGGGCATACGGACTTCAATGAATGGAGAAAGTGATAAATCCGTCGGTGACTCTCCAGCCGCCAATCGGGCAGGATGGCTGAGTTCATTGACAACGGCAGGAGGAATGACAACGGCCACAAAAAGCTTCTCGAGAACCACAATCTTTTCAATATACGCCAGAGCTCGGATCGGTGATGTATCGCTGACAATAATCATCCCGGAATCCCTAACCGATCCATGGCGGCTAGTTCTTCATTCAATTGCTCTTCGGACAGTGTATAAAGGGCAATGCCTCGTCGCAGGAGCTCCGCTTCCGTTTCGACGCGAGTCATACCCGCGTACCGGGCTGTTTGCCACAGACTGAGCCGTTTCGCTTGAAATAGTCGGCAGGCAATTTCAATCCGAGCTTGCTGTTCCGTAAGACCTGCTTCCTCTAATACAGAATCAGGAATCGTCAATGGCATCACAACACCCTTTGGGAACAGGAAAGGAAACCAACCCAATTGTAAGCCGATATTGCGGCTGAGACAAATAGAGAAAACAGGAATCGACTAAAACGGTCGCGGAAACTAGGGAGAGAATTGGGGCCAGTGTGCCATCACCTCCTCGATTTAGGCGCCATCAGTACCTGGAATCACAAGAGTCTATAGAGAGACGCTTTGCTTTTTTCTTTTTTTCGCGGCAATTATTTTTTGGTTACGGCCGGAGCCAGCCTTGGGAACATTGCCTGTCCTTTTTCAAGGCGGGAAATGTTGGCGTGGTGTAAAATAAAGACTTGACATGCCCCCCCATGGTATTTTGAACCCAGGGTAGCAAAAAGGAGCGTAAGCGATGAATCTCTATAAGCCCCAACGGCTGTCAACATCTCGATTGTTGATTTTTATTGCCGCATCGGCGTCAATCGCCATGACCGCCAATCTCGCGGCGGCGGCGACCATCTTCGAAAGCGGCACGCTCGGACCAACGGGCTTGCCACAGGGATCAGTGGCTTCTGCTAACGTCACTCTCAACGTCTTTGTTGGCGTTAGATTTCAGCTAACGCAGCCTGCGATAACAACGCAGGTGGGCGGCCATTTTGTCGATCGGTCAAACGGTACGTTATTTGGTGCAATTATCGCATTGGACAACGCAAAAGATTTCCCGGACTCCGGAGATCTTTCAACCAAGGATGTTCTTGGCTCTACACTGCTGATATTTCCCGCACCCTCTGCCGAAGTCTTCGGTGGTCTGACATTATCTCTCGATCCCGGCTGGTATGCGTTAGTGTTTGGTAGTGGGCTCTTTGAAGCTGCGGGGAATGGAGCGGCGCCGCTTAATAATCCGGATATTGAGGATCCTAGTTATATAGCATATGTCAGTTCACGATGGAAGAATTCGTCACCGACTGGCGGTTTCGAATTCAAGGATTATCGCTTCGTAATAAGAGGAGCTACTGTACCAGAGCCTTCGACTCTTAGTTTTATATTAGTTGCTATTGCATTCGTCGTGCATAAGCGAACATCCAATAAACGTTGAATAAAAGACCGATTGTCTGCGACTGCACAATTTCGCACATCAGAATCAATTTCCCAAGGAGGGCGAATTGGGGAAGGCGAATTGGGGACACACAACAGAGGGATCGATGTGAGGCAATCTATGCGTGTCCCCGAATTGTCTCCCCGAATTGTCCGTCGTCAATGGCTTCGCGAAAGAGACGATCAACGGCACGTTGCGCCCTACCTGTCCCGCTGTCACTCTTGCGCCCTGCCTGTCCCGCTATCACTCGGGAACATCGTCCGCCGAGGCAAAAAGGACCGAGACATCGACGGAGAATCCGTCCAGTAATTCGGAAGCTGCTCGTTGGCCAGGCGAATACTCGTTGCCGACTGTGTAACTCCCTTGGTCGAGGCCGTGGACGATGACCCGCTTGCGTTGATAGTCGATGATCCAATACTCAGAAATTCCTGCCTCGGCGTAGTCGGCTAGCTTCGTTTCATAATCACGCCGGCGGTCTTTCGAGGCGTCGCTGATGACTTCCATGACAAGATCCGCACCATCCCATACGCGGCTATGACGAACATGGTAGTGGTCTCTATGGAGAAACAAAACATCTGGCAGGCGGATTTTGTCGGGACGAACCCGAACGCGTATCCCGTTCGAAAAAACTTCGCCCAGCTTTTTTGAATCGACGAAATGATACAAAGCAAGAAAAAGGAATCGAACGAGTGTTTCATGCACGAGCGTTAGCATCGGCAAAAACTCCAATTGACCATCGGTGAACTCGATCCGACGGTTCGCATGGTCGGTCAGCTCCACATATTCCGCTTCCGGCCAGTTCCCTTGTGCTGGGAATAGCGTAGCGAGTTCCCGAACATAATCCGACTCTTGCGATGGCGTCAACGGAGCAGAAGGCATGGCTGATGTTCCACTTGCCTCGGGGATTGTTTGCGGGTGATCTGTAGTCATCACCGCTCAATAGACTACCCTCATACGGTATAGCAGAAGCATATTCTTTGAACAATCCGTTTGGAACCACTCTGGCTGGAAACGCTTGGCATCGGTTTCTTGTGTTCCATTGATTTTAGGCCCCTTCCGGACTTAGGAACGTCGCTCGTAGATACTCGCGGTTCATCACCGCGATGGCTTCGATCGGGACCCCTTTCGGGCAGGCTGCCGAACATTCGTAGTGGTTCGTGCAATCGCCAAAACCCTCGGCATCCATACGCTCCACCATGGTCAAGACCCGTGAACTGCGTTCGAGCTTGCCCTGCGGCAAGGTTACCAACTGGGCGACCTTGGCCGCGGTGAAGAGCATTGCGGCCCCATTGGGGCATGCTGCGACGCAGCCTCCGCAGCCGATGCACTCGGCAAAGTCGAAAGCTTTTTCCGCATCCCGGGTGGGAATCGAGATCGTGTTGGCGTCCGGGGCACTTCCAGTGCTGACCGAAACAAACCCGCCGGCTTGCTGGATGCGCTCGAACGCGGTCCGGTCGACAATCAGGTCCTTGATCACGGGGAACGCGCGTGAACGCCAAGGCTCGATCTGGATCGTGTCTCCATCGTGGAAACGGCGCATGTGGAGTTGGCACAGGGTCGTTTCCTCGTCGGGGCCATGGACCTGGCCATTGACGACGGCGCCGCAACAACCGCAGACGCCTTCCCGGCAATCATGGTCAAAGGCGATCGGTTCACGACCCGCGCTGATTAACTGCTCGTTGAGTACGTCCAACATTTCGAGAAAGGACATGTCGGTCGAAACCCCGTCGAGCTGAAAATCCTCGATGGAGCCGTTGCTGTCGGCGTTTTTTTGCCGCCAAATCTTCAGGTTCAGCTTCATGGTCTTCTCGGCGCTCACTTGTAGCTCCTCTGGGCAAGTTGGACATACTCGAAAGCCAAAGGTTCCTTGTGCAAAACCGCGTCCTGGCCGGTGCCCTGGTATTCCCAAGCGGCGGCGTAGGAGAAGTTTTCATCGTCACGTTTGGCTTCACCTTCCTCGGTTTGGCTCTCAAGTCGGAAGTGCCCACCACACGATTCGGTGCGGTTCAAGGCGTCCTTGACGAGAACCTCGGCAAATTCGAGAAAGTCCGCCACGCGGCCAGCCTTTTCCAGGCTCTGATTCAGGTCCTTCTCTTCGCCGAGCACCCGAACGTCGTTCCAGAAGGCCGCGCGCAGCTCAGCGATCTTGCCGATCGCATGCTTGAGCCCTTTCTCGCTGCGAGCCATGCCGCAATCGTCCCACAAGGTCAAGCCGAGTTCGCGATGGAAGGAGTCGACGCTACGCGAGCCGCCGACGGCAAGCAGTTTTTCGGTTTGGCTGCGGGCTTCGGATTCCGCTTCGGCAAAGGCCTCGTGCTGGGTCGTGACAGGTTGAAGATGACGCCCCGCAAGGTGTCCGCAAACGGTGTAAGGAATGACGAAATAACCATCGGAGAGCCCTTGCATCAGAGCGCTGGCACCGAGTCGGTTGGCGCCGTGATCCGAAAAGTTGGCTTCGCCGAGTACAAACAGACCGGGGATCGTGCTCTCCAGGTTGTAATCGACCCAAAGGCCTCCCATGGTGTAATGCACCGCCGGGAAGATCCGCATGGGAGACTCGTAGGGATTTTCATCGGTGATCTTCTGGTACATGTGGAAGAGGTTGCCGTACTTGGCACGCACGGCATCCTCCCCGTCGCGGTCGATGGCGTCGGCGAAGTCAAGGTAGACCGCCATGCTGCTGGAGCCAACCCCGAAGCCCGCGTCGCATCGTTCCTTGGCTGCCCGGGAGGCAACGTCCCGAGGTACGAGATTGCCAAAAGCCGGGTAACGTCGCTCCAGGTAGTAGTCACGATCCTCTTCAGGAATCTGGCTGGCCGGCCGTTTATCCTCGGCAGCCTTCGGCACCCAGACCCGACCATCGTTGCGCAGGGACTCACTCATCAAGGTGAGTTTTGACTGGTGATCACCCGAGACGGGAATGCAGGTTGGATGGATCTGCGTGTAGCAAGGATTCGCAAAGAAGGCGCCCCGTTTGTAAGCCCGCCAACTGGCGGTGACGTTGGAGTTCTTGGCGTTCGTGGAGAGGTAGAAGGCATTGCCGTAACCGCCAGTGCAAAGGAGCACGGCGTCGCCCGCATAACGCTCGTAAGCGCCGGTGATCAGGTTGCGGACGATGACACCGCGGGCGACCCCATCGACGACTACCAATTCGAGCATCTCACGGCGGCAGCGCATGTCGATGCGGCCGGCCTGGATCTGCCGGTTCATCGCGGCGTAGGCCCCAAGCAAAAGTTGCTGGCCCGTAGCCCCCCTGGCATAAAAGGTGCGACTGACCTGGGCGCCGCCGAAGGAGCGGTTGGCCAGGTGGCCGCCGTACTCCCGGGCGAATGGCACGCCCTGGGCCGTGGCCTGGTCGATGATGTTGTTCGACACCTGGGCAAGGCGATAGACGTTGGACTCGCGAGCCCGGTAATCACCTCCCTTGATGGTGTCGTAAAACAAACGGAAAACACTATCTCCATCGTTGGGGTAGTTCTTTGCGGCGTTGATGCCACCTTGGGCTGCGATCGAGTGGGCTCGGCGCGGTGAATCCTGGATGCAGAGGCTCGTTACGCGGTAGCCGAGTTCCGCCAGGCTGGCCGCGGCGGATCCGCCCGCAAGCCCGGTCCCGACCACAATGATGTGGAATTTACGCTTGTTGGCCGGATTGACCTGCTTCATGGCGAAGCGATGCCGGTCCCAGCGAGTTTCGATGTCGCCGCCTGGGCACTTGGGGTCGAGGATGGGAGAGTTGCTACTCATCAGTGGGCTCCTCCCTGGCTGAGCCAGAAGATCAGCGGGAACGACGCGAAGCCAAGGGCGAGAATTACCGCGAGCACGCGGCCAAGCCAGGTCAGCGCCGGAGTATACTTAGGGTGGTTCACGCCCAACGTCTGGAACGCGCTGGCAAAGGCATGGAACAGGTGGAAGCCAAGGGCGATGGCGCCGAGGATGTAAACCATGGCCGTCAGGGGGTTGCTGAGGGCGGTTTGCACGACTTCGGCGGGAGCTTTTTCGAAAGCCTCCTTGTGGAGACGAAAATCCCAAAGGTGTTTGCCCAGGAAGATCAGGACCACCAGACCGCTGATGAACATCGTGGTCGAGGAGACGGTCTTCTTGCCGTGACTGGCTGCGACCGCATACTTGACCGGGCGGGCACCACGATTCTCCAGCGTGGTGAGTATCGCCATGGTGATGTGCGCGACAAACAGCAGCGCCAGCAGAAATTCGGCCAGGGGCAGAATCTCCAGGCCGCCAAGAAAGTGGGCGTACTCGTCGAAAACACCCTCCCCCTTATAGAGCGAAAGATTGCCAGCCAGGTGCGCAATCAGGAAACCAATCAGCAGGAGCCCAGTACTGGCCATCAAGGCCTTCCTGCCGATCGATGAATTCAGGAAACGATAAATCCAACGCAGCATGAGGGACGATTCCGGGGTGGTGAGGATAGGCGATAGGGGCGTATCGGTAATCGGGTCAGGGCCGCCGACTCAGGCAAATGAAGAAGAAAGCGAGTTGGAATTTCGCTGGTTACCATGATTGCTAGAAATGGTAATCCTCCTCCATCCCGGATGCAACCCTACTTCTGAGCCTGGATGTCGCGGCTGAGACGGATGAAACCCATTTCGGCGAACAGGGCCAGGGCTGTGGTGACCAGGAAAACGTGCGGTCCGATACCATCAAAAGGAGGCAGCGTAAGGCCAGGAATCGCATCGGAATGCCAGCCATAGAGCATGACGATTGCCAGGTAGGGCGCGAGGATTCCCCGAACGCCCGTCAGGGTGACATGGATTCCCATATAGAGGGCCACCATGTGCCGATCGGCGAAATCGTTGTGCCCAAGGTTCCAGGCCAGCATCCCGCCGCCACGAGAGATGCCGTCGACCATCCGCGGCACGGCAAACAGGCCAACGAGCCCGCTGACCGCCGCCACCCAGTTGCCAGCCTGAGCAGCGATCCAGAACAATCCTTGCCGAGTGCGGAATCGGGCAATGTGGACCCGATCGAGGTAGCGGGCCCAAGCCGAAATGGTCAGCATGGCAACAATCAACGGGATCGTCGTGGTGATCAGGATGCTGATGCCGTATTCGTATTCGAGGCCCGCTGTCAGTTCGATGACCAGTCGAATCAGAGCGAAGTTGCCGATTAAGTTGGCCATGCCACCGAAAAACTGCCAGATCATGTACCAGCGATAGTGGTGGTCCTGACGTAATACGGTCCAAACAGTGTGCCGGTCGTCCGGGGCAAATCGTTCCAGCTTATCGGAGAGACCCTGTGGCGGCGGTGTCGAGGCGGGCCGAAGTTCAAATTGCAACAGTTGCTTCTCTCCACGGATTCGAATCCGTGAGAATGAAATGACTCCGACCAGGCCGATCAGGGCCGAAACCCGGTAGAGGATACGGAAACTGTCGGGGGAGATGTCCTGGATAAAAAAACCAGCCAACGGTCCAAAAGCGATAATGAGGCTGGCCAGAATGGTAAAGCGGCTGGTAATCTGGGCTCGCAGTGGCTTGGGATAATTCATCCGCCAGATCGTGCTCCGCAGGGTCACTATCCCGGCCAGGGCACAGCGAGTCAGAATGACTACCGCGACCAGTAACGCCGGCCCGTAATGGGTGGTCGGTAGAATGGAAATGACGCCCAAGAGGAGCAGAATGGTTGCCTGCAACATGCTGATCAGGGGAACTTTGTGTCGTCCTCGGGCAAGCATGGCCCAGAGGAAACTGGTGAGGTTGGCGAAAATAGGCGCGGCCATAATCGTCGCCAGTTCCAACTCCGAGACATGAAAGGTCTTCTTGGCAAGCACGCCGATCACACCCGACTCGACCATCGCAATGGTGATGGGGAACGTGGATGCCGTCACCAACTCGTGGGCGTAGCTCTGCCGCGCCATCCACGGTTGATTGCGAACGCGGAAGGAATCAATGAAATCAGTGGACATGGAACTAAGGGCCTGTCATTCGTGGTAAGTTGCCTCCAGTTGTAAGCCCTTGATCTGCATGGCGACATTCCAGGTGCCGGTGACCTCCCAGCCGCAATTCATGCTTCCCAGGCCGTAATCGTCCAGTTGCTGGGAATCGGCCAGAAATCCTTTGGCCCAGGCATCGCGCAACGCCTCACGCATCATCGGCAGTAAGTCTTTTCGGATGGTAACCCACTGGCCGTCGTGGGCGCTTTGCGGAGTATACCGGTTGCCAGCCGGGTTGAAGATAAATTTCCCAGTCCCCCCTTTGTGCTCGGTACCGAGGTCGGCCATTTTATGGCTCGGCGTGTGGCGATAACGAGCATCAAACATGGAGACACCGAACCAGAGATAATCGCCCAGCCCTGGGGACTTGGGGTTCTGATTGCGCAAAGTGATGTAGAGGAGGAACTGTGCCGTATGCCGCCGCCCATCCCATCCGGGCGGCTTGCTTGCCACTTGCCGGATCAGTCGGTACGAAATGCGAAACCGGACGGAACCCAAGAGAGACAAGCTGGGATGCGCCATCAATTTCCGCTCCACCAGGAGGTGCGGCCAGGCGGCGCCACGTTTGGGTGCCTTCCCGTCGTATTCCTTGGTACCATCCACGCCCAGGGTGAGTACGGGCTCGGCGGAGGAACGAAAATCGAAGGAAACCGATTTAGCACCGTCGAAATAGCGGACCCACCGAGGCTCGATCACCTGGCGTTCGGCCTGAGAAAGATCGAAACGGCTACTCCATTGGGCCAGCCCCCAGACCGGCGGCTCGCTGTCGGGAAAAGGCCGTAGCTGCCCGACCCGTACTTTTCGGCCAGGCCGTGGGGACCAAGCGCTAAAACCGCGTTCGAACGCTGGGTCGTCGATCAGGAGGATCGGCGTCACGGAGTCCCCCGCTTTCTCACGGGCAGGTTCGGTCACCTGGCCGTGAGCAGGGAGAGCGCGCCCATCCAGGCAGGATGTGCCCCAGCAAAGCGTCAACCAAAGCAGGACGTATCGTGATGGATGTTCTGACATTTGAATCTAATCAAGCAGGCGTTATGGCAAGCAGGCGTTTTGGCTCGTTGGGCGGGCGGGTGAGCGGAATACGAGAAGCGAGCGGGCTCCATCTTCCAAATAGCTAGCCAGCAAAACCACCCAGGATAGTCGCCCCGTGCGGTCAGCAACAGTCCCCCAAACGCGGAAGAAATCGCAACATCGATCGAGTAAGGCCGCAAATTTGCTGTGAGAGTTGCCATTACTCTCAGCCCATGCATCCAGCGACCCCCCCCTCTCTCCGCTTTGTGCTATAGTATCTCTTTGACGTTGCAGAAAACCTGAGAACCTGTAGGGAATGAGGAAATGATGAAACACTCACGCATCGGCTTGGTTATCCTCAGCTTTTTACTCCCAGCTACAATCATGAGTGCGTCCAACGAGGAGTCGCTCGGACCGCCAGCGAGCAAACCGGAAAAGGATCATCAGGAAAAGCCGCCATGGGTCGTCTACTCGCCCGGACCACAAAAAGCAGGCAATCTCCCGGGCATCGGCAATCGCATTGTGCTTGTCAGTGGTGACGAAGAATACCGATCGGAACAAACTTTGACCCAACTCGGGCGTATCCTGGCCACGCACCATGGTTTCCACTGCACGGTTCTGTACGCTATCGACCCTAAGGATGGTACGATCAATCCGCTTGTGACCGACAATATTCCCGGTCTGGAAGCTTTGGCGGAGGCTGACCTGATGATCCTCTTCACGCGGTTTCGAGACTTGCCGGATGCGCAGATGCAGCACATCGTCCAATACGTCGAGTCGGGCCGACCCGTTCTCGGGTTACGTACGGCGACCCATGCATTTCGAATTCCCAAGGGCAAGACTTATTCGAAGTGGAGCTGGGACTACCCAGGCGATGATTTTCGCCAGGGTTTCGGCCGGCAGATACTTGGAGAAACGTGGATCAACCACCACGGGCACCATGGGCAGGAGAGCACTCGGGGGATCATTATTCCGGCCCAACGCGATCACGGCATCGTCCGTGGTATCGCCGAGGGTGATATCTGGGGTCCCACCGACGTGTACCAGGTTCGGCTGCCCTTGCCCGCAACCTGTCAGCCCCTGGTGTTGGGAGAAGTGCTGCGTGGAATGCATTCCACCGATCCACCCGTGACCGGGAAGAAGAATCAGCCGATGATGCCGATCGCCTGGACCAACCGCCCGACCGTGGCTCCTGGAAAGCAATCACGTGTTTTCACCACCACGATGGGCGCGGCCCAGGATTTTTCCAGTGAAGGCGTGCGGCGTTTGCTGGTCAATGCGTGTTACTGGTGCGTTGGCATTGAAAAGCAAATCCCAGAAAAATCTTGCGTCGATTTAGTCGGTCCATACGATCCGACACCGTACGGCTATGGCAAATATCGCAAAGGCGTTCGGCCCGCAGATCTTACGGATACGCCACCTCGAAGTTTTTGAGGAACAATTTTCTGGCAATCAGCGCATCGAGCGGATAGCGATTCCAAAGACAGGCAACCATGGGCACCAGTTCCAGGCCCAGGCGACGTTTGGTCTCGTTATTCAGGGGTCCCATGGAAAGTCGTTGGCAACCGTTGCCAATAGCATATTCAATGGCCGCATAGATCAGATTGTGGTAGGCCTGGGCCTGATACGAACGTTGGTAATCCAAGCCTCCGTGACACTGCAGCATTCGTTTCCCATCGATAAGAAAGCTCATGAAACCGATCACCTGCTCATCGATGCGGGCGATAAAGATTTGCTGCTCGTGGGCTTGGAAAGCATTGGGGTCGGTCAACACATCGTTGTAAGGCACTTCTAATGCGCTATGCTCGGCACTGGCGTCAAGACATGGGCGCAGTTGCCGGGCCAGATTTTCTGCAAGCGGCCCCTGCACGATCTGGATGGTAGCTCTCGCGCCGGTGAATCGCTTTCGTTCCGCCCGGTAGTTACGCCTACGTTTTTTCGGCAGACCTGCCACGTACTGGTCCATCGACTCGCAGCCTCCTAGCGGTATTTGCACCATCGGCAGGATGCCAAAACAATCAAAACTTTCTGCGGTCGCCCAATCGGACTCTGCAGCCGGTTCCGTGATCCATATCGTATGCACGCCGCGCTGGGCCTTGAGGAAATCGGCCAAAGCTCGCTTGATGGCAAGCGAGTCGTTCTGGGAAGGACTATTTTCAGTTCGAAAATGAAATGGGGAACGCGGGTCGTAAGCAAGAAAAGCCGTGTCAACCAGCAGGGTCGTCTTCCTGGCCAGAGGACCAAACAGGAGGCCCAGCCACTTCTTGAGGGGGGGGCGCAGCATGTCCGTCGACTTCCGCTTGACCAGGCGGACGACTGGCACCACTGCCACCAACTGGTTCTCGGCAAATACCTTGGCCAAAAACAATTCAGTTTTGGGGCTGGAATATTTCATGAAGAAACAAAAGTTTGCCAATGGGGCACCACCCCCAACCGCCGCCGCCTCCTCGGAGGTTAGGTGATGGTCTGCCAGAACCTTGTAGGTTGAACATTGAGCTTGTTTCATCGGAGAACCGTTTAAGTGAGGCTTGGAAGCAATGTTTCAAGTGTAATCCAAGCCGGGAACAATATGGAACAGTGAACAATATGGAACAGTTTCATCAATTTCAGTCCTTCCAATCGCTAGAACCGCCGGTCATACCTTTGACCATTCGTGAGATTGCCGGTACGATAAAATAGCCGGTTTCGAGAAGGAATGCGGCTGGTTTCATCCACCAAATTGGCACCAAATTGGCAACTGCTGAGATAGTATGAGTACAAGTTACCCGAAAAAGGATGCCGCGGGGGTCAGGGCGGCCTCCAAGTCAGTCAGGACCATGGATCAGGTGCCGACTTTACTGCGACTGGCTACGATACCGCTGGCCGCCTTGGGAATGCTCGCGGTGGAATGGGGTGTTGGCAACGTGAATATGTGGGCCGCAGCCACGTTGGCCGCTTTCACCACGGCAATGATGTTTTGCTGGACCAGCGTTCTGCATGAGGCGGCGCACCACACGTTGTGGCCCAGCCAGACCATGAACGTCTGGTCGGGGCGTATTCTCGGCACACTGATGTTTACTCCGTACACCGTTTATCGGGAAGTCCACATTCGCCACCATGCGTACCTCAATACCCCGCGCGATTGGGAGCTTTGGCCTTACTCGGATCCGAAAGCTTCGCTCGCCTTTCGCCGTATCTACGTCTGGTTCGACCTGTTTTGTGGCATTCTCAGCGGCCCGCTGATCTATGGTCGAATCTATTTTCAGCCAAAATCTCCCGTCACTTCACCCGGATTGCGGCGCGAAATTCGTTACGAATATATGACCATTGTTGCCTTCTGGGGGCTGGTGTGGACCGTCGTCACCATGCGACACATGTGGCTGATCCATCTGCGAGGGGTGTTGCTGCCCATGTACCTGTCGGCTTTGCTGCAAACGGGCCGGAAATTCACCGAACATCTTGGCATGAAGAGCATCGATCCGTTGCTGGGTACTAGAACCGTATTGCCACGGGCCCTGCTCATGCGAGTCTGTTCTTATTTTAATTTCGACATTTTCGTGCATGGCCCACATCACCGGCATCCCCGCATGACGCACGGGACGTTGGAACCGAAAATGCAAGAATATTGCCGCGACCATCCAGGCATCCCCTACCCGGTCTACCCACGTTACTGGCAAGCCGTACGTGACATGTTGCCCTCGATGTTTGTCAATCCCGCGTGCGGTGTATTGGCGGGAATACCCATTGGCCAGGTACCTGCGCGTGAGAGGGATCCCGCTCCCGTAAAGGTACACGATTTTGTTGATGACGTGGTCCAGGATGTGATTGACGCCAGGCCAAAACCCAACGAATCGTCAAAAAAGTCTGGGTAGTTCAGCCATCGTTGGTTTGACTTCATCTTGTGATAAGAGGTCGTATTCATGAAGGACTTTCAATCATGCTTATGCAGCGAGCGATTTCTTGAGGGAAAGAAACCTGCGACGAAGATTTCGCGTCTTCTACTCATTCTGGCCATGGCTTTTTCCGGATTGGCTTGCACGCACGCGGATGAGAATGCCAACTTCCTGGTCGCCTGCATGCGAGTCCTGCCCCAACGCTGGAATAAGGCGCATAACCTGGCATTGCTGGAACGCCATGCCACCCAGGCGGCCGGCCAGGGAGCTGAGCTGGTGGTCACTTGCGAGGGTTTTCTGGATGGTTACTGCAGCAATGCCAATCACGTACCCGGCTTGACCAGGCAACAGTTGCTGGACGTGGGAGAGCCGGTCACGGACCCGTTCATGCAGCGTATTGGCAATCTGGCCACTAAGCTAAAGATCCATCTGGCCGTGGGATTCCTGGAACGGCGCGGCGACAAGATTTATAATTCCATGGTGGTCTATTCACCCACGGGTGACATCGTGCTGCATTATTCGAAAACACACACGAAAGGTGAAACGTTCAATACGCCGGGCACTGAGCTCCCGGTCGCCCAAACCTCCTTGGGAACCTTTGGCGCTTTGATTTGCTACGATCGCCGATTTCCGGAAGTGCCTCGCATCCTGGCTCTCAAAGGGGCACAGATCCTGCTCATTCCGGCCTATGGCAACGATGGAGAACGCAACGAGGCTCTGCTGCGCACGAGAGCCTGGGAAAACAGCGTGTGGGTCATTTATGTCAGGCAGAATCAGGCATTGGTGATCAAGCCAAACGGAAAAATTATTGCCCGAGATCATGGAACCGGGGACGAACTGGTATTTGCCCGCATAGAATTGGACAAGAATGTTGGTACCGGCGATATCCTGCAACGAAGATCACCAGAGTTTTACCATGAAATCATCGAGCCGCGCAAGTAGCCTGCTGATGTGACCCTCAACCCTACCCCTTTTACTAGCGTTTATCGCGGTTCCTTTGTGACCTGACTTAACGCTGTCGTACTAAGCGACTAAGCCTGGCGACAATACGGTCCCTTTTTCGTGGTTGATTTTCTGCTTCATCGAGAGGCGATAAACAGCCAGTTTTTCGTGTCTCAGACCCATGTTATTTCCGTCGAGAAAACCCCCGGCTTTGCCGGGGGACGGGCAGAGTTTGACGGTTCCGTAGTGATATTGTTCGTACTCGTACTCGTGCTCGAATGGAATCATTGCATGCAACAGAAACAAGAGGCCATGGGTATTGATGGTGACCGATCTTGCCTTCCAGTTGGGTTCGAGTACGAGTACCGCTTTGCTGAGTACGAGTACGATATTCTCTCCCCGGCTCCTTTGAGGAGCCTTCCTCAAGCCACCCGCTATGCGAGTGGTACATGATTTCGATCCCGATCCCGATAGCGATCCCGAAAGTTTTGGTGGTGCTAGTAAAAAGCCCTGCCCTCAACCCTCAACCTCTTCAGCATATTCGGTGACAAATCATTTCCGGTTCGGTACAATAGGGTCAGGTGTCGTCCTATCTCACTCGAACCAAGTCGAATCATTATGCGAAAGGTCCACACATCGAAGCCGTCTCCACGAAAATTGCGATTCGAACAGTTTGAGCCGCGTCGAGTTTTGTCGACCACGCTATGGATAACCGAATTGCTAGCGTCGAACGATCAGGGGCTCGACGATGAGGATGGTAACGCTTCGGATTGGGTCGAAATTCACAATCCGACCGCCGCTCAAATTGATTTGGACGGTTGGTACCTGACCGACGATGCCGACCAACTCGACCGTTGGCGTTTCCCGGTCATGACGATCGATCCGGGCGATTACCTGGTTGTTTTCGCCTCTGGCAAGGATCGTGTCGATCCCGCCAATGAATTGCACACGAATTTTCAATTGGCGGCCGAGGGTGAGTATCTTGCCCTGGTCGAGCCAGACGGGACCACCATTGCCCATGAATATGCGGATTCCTATCCGCCCCAACAAAGTGATGTATCGTATGGCATCGACCCCGATAATCCTTTGGGCGGCACCTACTACTACCCTGCCCCTACTCCCGGCGCAGCTCAGGGTACGGGCCTGCTCGGCTGGGTCAGCGAACCGACTTTCAGCGTGGAACGAGGATTCTATGATGCCGAGTTAACCGTTGTGTTGAGCACCACCGCACCGCAAACAGCGCTACGGTACACGCTCGATGGCAGCACGCCGACCGAAACCGGCGGGATTTTATACAGCAATCCAATCACCATCACCGGGACCACGACGCTGCGAGCATTGGCTTATCGGCCCGATTACCTGCCTTCCGACCCAATCACGCACACCTATATCTTCACCAGCGACGTTGTGCAGCAGTCGACGCTCGGCGAAGCCCCCGCTGGTTGGCCCGACAGTCCCGTCTCCGGGCAGGTGTTGAACTACGGCATGGATCCCGACATCGTGGGCGGTCTCTACACATCCCAGGAAGTTATCGACTCGCTCGAAGTGATCCCGTCTATTTCCCTGGTCACCGACCTGGACAACCTGCTGGACCCAAATAACGGCATTTATGTTCACGCCGGCGCTCATGGCGACGAGTGGGAACGCCCCACCTCAGTCGAACTGATCGACCCAAACGGCACAGCCGGTTTTCAGATCGACGCGGGCTTGCGTATACGCGGTGGCTTCAGTCGAAGCTCCTCCAATCCGAAACACGCCTTCCGGCTTTTTTTTCGCGGCGGTTACGACGGTTCCCTTAAGTTTCCGCTGTTCGAAGACGAAGGAGTCAGCGAATTTTCTAACATCGATTTGCGCACAGCCCAGAATTACTCGTGGTCATTCCAGGGAAGTGGAGAAAATAGTTTTACCCGCGAAGTTTTTTCGCGCGATACGCAGCGAGACATGGGCTACGCGTATACCCGCAGCCGCTACTACCATCTCTACCTGAATGGACAGTACTGGGGCCTCTATCAGACTCAGGAACGGTCGGAAGCGAACTTCGCCGAATCGTACTTCGGAGGGGATGCGGCGCAATACGACATCATCAAAAGCACGGGGAGTTCTGGCGGGTATACCATCGAGGCGACCGACGGCACGATGCTCGCCTGGCGGGAGTTGTGGAAATTGGCCGTCGAATTGAACGATCAGCCCACGACCCAGGCCGATAACTATTGGACCCTGCAAGGCCTCAAGCCGGATGGTTCGCGAGACCCTTCGTTACCTGTGCTGCTCGATGTCAATAATCTGGTCGACTACATGCTGCTCATTTTTTATACGGGCAATACCGACGCGCCCTTGTCGGCCTTTCTTGGCAACAACAATCCCAACAACTGGTTCGGCATTTACGACCGCGTGCGACAGGATCGAGGTTTTCAGTTTTTCGCCCATGATGGCGAACATACGCTGGGTGTTTCCGGCAGTCTGGGAAAAGGCGGCTACAATCGGACCGGCCCGTACGAGTCACGAAACGAGCGTGCGCTCCTCTACAGCAATCCGCAATTTCTGCATCAGCACCTGATGTCCCATCCGGAATACCGCCTGCGGTTCGCCGATCGGGCACAGAAACAGTTGCTGGCTGGCGGCACGCTGACCACGTCAGCAAACCGCGAACGATTCCTGGCCCGGGTCGACGAAGTGGCCCCTGCCATCCTGGCCGAATCGGCCCGTTGGGGAGATGCCAAGCTCGCTCCCTCGGAGACCCCTTACTCAATCCCCTCCTGGCAGGCGCAAATTGATGAAGTACTCGGCATCTTCAACGACCGCTCGGAGATTGTGCTCGGACAACTGCGGGAAGACGATCTTTTTCCTGCGATCGCCGCCCCCATTTTCAACCAGCATGGAGGGGAGGTCGCAGCCGACTTTCCCATCCTGCTGGCCAATCCGAACACAACCGGTGCGACCTTCTATACGCTCGATGGGAGCGATCCTCGACAGATTGGCGGCGGCATCAACCCGAACAGCCGCTTATCCGAATCCACTCCCGTGACCCTCCTTGCAGCGGGAAGCAACTGGCGGTATTTGGATGATGGGTCCGATCAGGGTACCGCTTGGAGGAACCCAGGCTTTGACGATGCTGTTTGGCAAAGCGGTCCGGCCCAGTTGGGCTACGGCGATGGTGATGAAGCGACCCTACTCAGTTATGGCGACAATGCCTCAGACAAGCATATCACCACCTATTTTCGCTCGGTTTTCCCGGTGACCGATGCGGCCCGGATGACTGGATTGATGCTTCGTGTTCTGCGTGATGACGGCGTAAGTGTCTATCTCAATGGCCAGGAGATAGCCCGTTCCAATTTACCCGGCGAACCGGGCACGCCCGTCGGCCACGAGCAATTGGCGGCACAGATCGTGGGCGGCGAGGAGGAATCGACCTTTTTTGAATTCGCAAGTCCCGCCAATGCCCTGGTGGATGGGGAGAATACGATCGCCGTCGAAGTTCATCAAGGCTCAGCGACCAGTTCCGATATCAGTTTCGATCTGGAGCTGACGGCTTTTCGCGGGCAAGCCCCCATCTTTCTCAAGGAAAGCTCGACCGTGTCGGCGCGAATTCTCGACGAGGGCGTCTGGTCGGCCCTGGCCGAGGCGACATTCTCGGTCGAGACGGTGCCAGCAACTCCGGCCAATCTGCGGCTAACCGAGATCAACTACCATCCGCCTGCTCCGACGGCGACGGAACTGGCGGTCGATCCCAATCTCGACGGCGACGACTTTGAATTCCTCGAGCTTCGCAATACCGGCTTGGACCGAATCGATCTGACCGGCGTGCGTCTTACGGAAGCGGTCTCATTCGATTTTACCGGTTCGTCACTGACGGAATTGGCGCCAGGCGACCACGTTCTGGTAGTCGAAGACATCGCCGCATTCGAGATTCGCTACGGAACCGGGTTGCCGGTTGCCGGCCAATGGTCGGGGAAGCTGGCCAACGGAGGCGAGTTGATCACCCTTACCGATGGGGCGGACAATATCATCCATCAGTTCACCTACGACGATGAAAACGGCTGGCCTACTCCACCGGACGGCGAGGGGCCAACACTCGAAGTCATCGATGTCGACGGAGATTACCAAGATCCCACAAACTGGCGAGCGAGCACGGCCATCCTGGGCACGCCAGGGTCCACGCCTGGATTGGCCGGCGATGCCGACCTCGATGGCGATACGGATGGCGGTGATTTCTTGGCCTGGCAACGCGGATTTGGCCGCTTTACCGACAATGCCACGCTTGCCGATGGCGACTTCGACGCCAACGGCAATGTCGATAGCCAGGACTTGCCCATCTGGCAAAGCGCTTTAGGGAATACACTCCTGCCTAAATCTGCTGAAATTGGCGATGCGGATCTCGATGGGGATGTGGATGGACGAGATTTCTTATCCTGGCAGAGAGGCTATGGTCGCTTTGCCAGCGGCGGCGCGACCCTTGCCAATGGCGATTACGATGCCGATGGTGATGTCGATAGCGTGGATCTATCCCTATGGCAAGCCCAATGGACAGGCACGTCCTCAGAGCGCGTTACAGAGAGCGAGGCCGGAATCTCTCTGGCACTTTTCGCAAGCGCGGAAACGCCAGCGGACTCTGTCCAGCAGGAAGCGGCTGGCTGGTGGCTGAGCCGATCACAAAACTTGGATGGCAGGCCATGGTTGCCTGACAGCCAAGACGGAGAGGATGGCAATGCTGAGGCATTCCATTGGGCCAATTACGATTTGCCCTTGTTGAATCGGAGGTGGCAAAAAAGGGGGTTTCACAGCGGTGCGAAACGGATCCTCGACTTCGCGGACGATTTGCAGCTCGAAACAACCGGGCGACAAGCCAGGCACACCATGGCCGTCGATGCCGCCCTCGACGAGCTCCTCGCAACGAGTTTCCACGATCTCATGGTATCGTTCACGATCCGTGGATTCGCATGATTCGCATCACGGTGTGTGACATGCCTGAGACAAGAGCCATGAGGCAGGGAGACTTCAGTGCCATCAGGCACTCGGCAATGCATCATCTACGTCAATCTGCGTGATCTGCGGGCCTCCTTGAATAAGAACGCATAGGAGACAGCATGACCGGTTTGTGCCCTTGAATTCAAAGTAGCCTGACAGGTCCTTGGCGCTTCCTTGGGGGTCATAAGAAGAAAAGAAGCCCGCGGATAACACAGATAACGCAGATGCATAGAAGAACGGCCAAAAGTGTGCCCCGGGGCGTTTGTTTTGGCAGCGTCAACAACTTTACCAATAAAATACCGCTCCCGGCGGTTCCACATGGCTCTGCCGGAGGAGCCCCACTTCTGACCGCCCAGAAAGGCTGTTTGCACTTGTGATCCGTTGTTCCGGCTGGTAACTTCAAGCTTTTCCTCGGTTCGTGGGGGAAATCTGTACGCAAGGGACTCGACGAAACCAGCCATTTAGCGGAATGAAACAGGGGAGCCAGCGATGAGCGATGACTTGATTCGAGGGATTGGTACCCGCTGCCTGCATGCCGGCCAGGTGCCTGACCCGACGACAGGCGCACGGGCAGTGCCCATTTACGCCACGACCTCATACACGTTTCGGGATACGGATCATGCGGCTGCTCTGTTCGGGCTTACCGAGTTCGGCAACATTTACAGTCGGCTGATGAACCCGACCGTCGATGTGTTGGAAAAACGTCTGGCAGCCCTCGATGGCGGGGTCACGGGACTATGCTTTGCTTCGGGCCAGGCTGCCATCAACGGCGCGATCCTCACTCTCGCGCATGCCGGACAGAACATCCTCAGCGCTACCAGCCTGTATGGCGGTACCTGGACGCTATTTACCCAGACCTTCAAAAAGCTGGGGATCGAGGTCCGCTTTTTTGATCCACACAAGCCTGAGGAAATTCATGGCCTGATCGACGAGAACACACGGCTCGTTTACATGGAATCTCTGGGCAATCCCAAAAATGACGTGCCCGACTTCCGGGCCATTGCCGAGGCTGCACATACCGCTCCGCATGGAGCTTTGCCGCTACTCTGCGACAATACGGTGATGACTCCCTGTTTGCTGCGGCCGTTTGAGCATGGGATCGATATCAACATCTACTCGACGACGAAATTCATCGGTGGCCACGGCACGCATATTGGCGGCGCGATTGTCGACAGTGGTAATTTTAAGTGGGCCGATCAACCCGAGAAGTGGCCCGAACTATGCGGCCCATCCCCCTCGTACCATGGGGCCGTTTTTGAAGAGCATCTCCGGGAGCTAGGCAATATCTCGTACCTCGTCCATATTCGTACCCATTGGCTGCGCGATACGGGTGCCGCGATGAGCCCATTCGCCGCGTTTCTGTTCCTGCAGGGACTTGAAACGCTCCACTTGCGCATGCCACGGCATTGTGAAAATGCGCTAACGGTAGCACGGCATCTGGAAAAACATCCTCAGGTCGAATGGGTCAACTACCCTGGCCTCGCCTCGCACGCAGACCACCAGGCGGCTCAAAAGTATCTGCCCGATGGCCAGGGGGCGCTGCTCGGTTTCGGTATTCAGGGAGGCATGGACGCGGGCAAGGCCTTCATCAATGCAACCCGTCTCTGCTCGCATCTAGCCAATATCGGTGATGCCAAGACCCTGGTCATCCATCCTGCTTCGACCACACACCAGCAACTATCCGTCCAGGAACAGGCGGAGGCGGGGGTGACGCCGGACTACATCCGGGTGTCGGTCGGCATCGAGGATGTGGATGACATCCTGGCCGATCTGGACCAGGCGCTTGCCGCCTCATCGAAGTGATGTTCCTGTTGCAATGAATGACCTCTTCGACAGCACCGATGCGGAGCGTTCTGGGGCGCCGCTTTCTCACCTGCGGACCGTCACGTTCCACGAACCGATAAGATTGGAACTGGGGGGCGAACTGCCCTCGGTAACCTGTGGTTACGAAACGTACGGCACTCTCAATGCGGACCGTTCCAATGCCGTACTCGTCTGTCATGCAATCTCGGGCGACTCGCATGTCACCCGCCACACTCCGCAAGACACGCCCGGATGGTGGGAGACGTTGGTCGGTCCCGGGAAGGGAATAGATACAAACCGTTATTTTGTCATCTGCCCGAATGTGTTAGGAGGGTGCCGGGGCTCCACCGGCCCCGGCTCGGTCGATCCGGTGACCGGACGCCCCTATGGCAAGGATTTTCCGCAGATCACGGTCGCCGACATGGTGGACGTGCAGGCGAAACTGGCCGACCATCTAGGAATCAAAACCTTCGCCGCGGTGGTGGGAGGCTCCCTGGGAGGGCATCAGGCCATCGTTTGGGCAACCCGCTACCCGCATCGCGTCGCCACCTGCTGCGCGATCGCCACTTCTGCCAGGCTGACAGCTCAGTCCCTGGCGTTCGATGTGATCGGCCGCAACGCGATCCAGTCCGATCCGAATTTCAACGGCGGCCAGTACTACGGTCAATCGAAGCAGCCCGACGTCGGGCTGGCCATCGCCCGGATGCTTGGGCACATCACTTACCTGTCGAGCGAAGCCATGGCGGACAAGTTCGACATCGATCGCCACCAACCGCGTAAAATCGACACGCAGTTTGAAAGGAAATTCTCCGTAGGCGCCTACCTGGCCTATCAGGGTGATAAATTTACCGCACGATTCGACGCCAATAGCTACGTGACACTTTCACTGGCCATGGATATGCTGGATTTTGGCAGCAAGCACCAGCAACGCATTAATTCGTTCGCACCGGCTACCTGTCGCTGGCTGGTGGTCTCTTTTTCCAGCGACTGGCTCTTTCCACCGAACCAGTCGCGGGAAATCGTCGCGGCATTGACCGCACAAGGTCGGCAAGTGACCTATGCCGAAATAACCACCAGCGCGGGACATGATGCATTTCTTGTTGAAGCAGATGTTGCTCAGTATGCCGAAATGGTAGCTGCCACGCTCGATCCGCCGGGCGTCCATTCGGGAGATGATCAGCCACCCCGACTGGATGACCAGCGGATATTAGAAGTTATTGACCCTGGCAACTCTGTCCTGGACCTGGGATGTGGCGATGGCCATTTACTGGCCGCTTTGCGTGCCCGAGGCCAGACGCGATTGTGTGGCGTCGAAGTCCGGCAGTCATGTATCATCACAACGGCCAAGCGGGGCCTGCCGGTGTTGGACTACGACTTGAACCTGGGCCTGCCCGAGTTCGGAGATGACAGCTACG
>JAJRWS010000613.1 GCA_024276705.1 Planctomycetota bacterium
GTGATCTGCCGGGCCGCCTGCCGCAGCCGCGCTTCGTTCTCCACCAGGGACATCCGCAGATACCCTTCGCCCGCTGGGCCAAAGCCACTTCCCGGGCTGACCGCCACGTTGCCCTTTTCCAGCAGCAACATCGCAAAATCCATGGTGTTCATCCGCTCCCGCCATGGCTCAGGAATCGGCACCCACAGGAACATGCCCGCTTTGGGAGGCGTGACCCGCCAACCCGCATGCGCGAGCGACTGACACAACGCATCGCGCCGTCTTTGGTAAATGCGCGATTGTTTTTCAACCGCCGCGTCCGTGTGCCGCAATGCGACAATGGCGGCAATCTGGATCGCTTGAAACATGCCGTAATCGTAATACCCTTTGATGGTGGCCAAGGCCTCGATCATGCGGGCGTTGCCACAGCAATAGCCGACTCGCCAGCCGGCCATGTTGTAGCCTTTGCTCATCGTGGTAAACTCCACCCCGACTTGAATTGCTCCTGGCGAAGCAAGAAAACTGGGCGGTTTGTAGCCATCGTAGGCAACGTCGGCATAGGCAAAGTCACTGATTACCATGAATCCAAAACGTTTGGCGAGTTTGACGACCTCATCATAAAACGCCTGGTCGATGACCGCCGTGGACGGATTGTGCGGGTAGTTGAGGATCAGCAGTTTGGGACGTGGATAAAGCGTTTCACACGTGTAGGCGATGTCGGATAGAAATTTGTCGCTGTCCGCAACCTCGAGTGAAATCACATTGCCCGAGGCTAGCGCGACCGAGTAGACGTGGATCGGAAAATAGGGCGCCGGTACGATCGCCGTGTCTCCCGGGCCCATCATGGCCAGGCACATGTGGCTGAAACCTTCCTTCGATCCCAAACA
Source organism: Planctomycetota bacterium (assembly GCA_024276705.1). Taxonomy (GTDB): domain Bacteria; phylum Planctomycetota; class Planctomycetia; order Pirellulales; family Lacipirellulaceae; genus JAJRWS01. The sequence goes on from JAJRWS010000613.1 coordinate 867, forward strand.
GACGATCGCTTCACGATCCGGGTCGAGCCGCACGCCATACTGCTTCACGTACTTGCTAGCCACCTCACGGCGCAGATTGGTGATGCCATTCGACTTGCTATAGCCATGATTCCGCTCATCCCGGGCCGCCTCGATGAGCTTGTCGATCACCAGTCCTTCGGGGGGCCCCGACGGATTGCCCATTCCCAGATCGATCACATCATCGCCCGCCCGACGCTTGTTGTAGAGCATTGCGTTGATCCGCCCGAACAGGTAAGGCGGTAACCGTTGGACGCGTTGCGCCACGTTGATTTCGAAAGGCGAATTGGCGGAGGCAGGGTCGGACATGATCGGGGCAAGGCCTGAAGGATAATCGGACCACGAATGTGGAAACCGTCCAGTTTACCATCCCGAATGGCAAACTGACCATCCCGAGCAGCCACATCGTGGTGATATTGAGAAGCCCTCACATTTCCAGGCATGCAAGCCTTCACCGGCCTGGCAGACCGCTCATGGAACGCCCGTCCTGCCCCACCTTACTTGACACCCGGCGGCCTTCGGCCGAGAGCAGGAGAAGGGAGAAAGTAGAAAAGATCGCGTCATCCTGAGGGGGCTGGCACCGACGCGCAACGCCCGTCGACGGCTGAAGGATCTCCCATAGGCCACGTAGATTCTTCGGTCGCTTAGGCTCCCTCAGAATGACTTGCAACAGCACTGCTACATCGGGCGGTATGCCCCCTGAACCCCGACACCCTAATTGGACAGCGCCACTTTTCTCGCAGTACAAGGTGCGAAGCGCAAGCGAGTGAACATGTTACGGCAATTTCACTCGCTGGCGCTTCGCACCTCGTATTTCGTGTGCTTTCACGGGAAAGTGTCGCAGTCCAACTAAGGCGTAAATCATAAATCATAAATTCCCCGACACCCGACACCAAATTTCACCGGGTCCCCGCCGTGGGCTTCACGGCCGTGTCACGACGCATCTGAGCCTGCCCGTTACTACTACTGGCCGGTGGGGCATGCGAGGTACCAGCCAGGTAGTTGTCGACCCGTGCCCCTTCCCGGATCGATTCGAATTTTTCGCTCATGGCCATGCGTAGCTTTTTTTCATAAATATCCTTGGCCAGGATTTCGCGAACTTCATCCTGATCGATGTCGATTCGTTCCGTGCGACCTTCACTGCGCAAAATGACGTATTTGTCTCCCATTTGAATGATGCCGGAAAGTTGACCCGGCTGCAGGCGGAAGGCCACTTCTTCCAACTGTTTCTGGCCACCGTACCGCTGAATGGGAGGCACCTCGCCGCGCAAGGATTTACTGGTTGGTTCGATTGAATACTGTTCTGCCAGATCGCCGAAGTACTCCGATGTGGGATTTTGCCGGGCCTTATTCCAGACCTCCTGAGCCCGCCGCATATTGCCCAGCACGATGGCCAGGCAGCGAACTCGCTGGCCATAATTGGCGGCAAACCCTTTGTTGATATCCGCGTCGTCCACGGTAATACTGCTGGCGGTCAGTTTTTTCAGTGCCGCCGATGGCCAAACAGAGTCGCGCAGGTATTGCTGACGACTTACCTGCTGTTCCTCCAGGACCGTTTTGAACCATTGCTCCAGGTCTGCGTGCCCCTGCCGATCGACCACACCAGCGAGCTCGGCCGCGTGGCGCACTTCCGCCTCCAGGTCCGCTTCGGTCACGGTTTGCCCCGAAGCATCCAACGCCTGCTGGAGGAGCAACTGCGATATCTCGACTTCCAGAACTTCTTGCCCATGCCGCAACATGCATTCCTGCCCAAGTTCACGCATCGTGATTCGATCTCCATTGACCATGGCCACAACGCCCGGCATGGTTTCTCGCAACCGGGGATCGTTGTAGACATTCTGAATCGTTGCCGTTTCCTGCAACTTGCCAAACAGAGAGTGGGCAACCTGGTGCAGTTTTTGCTCCTTGATCGTTTCAACGATTTTAGCGCGAACTTGCGCCAGAGGCACAGGTCGGGGTTCGATCGCCGCTTCGCATTTGAGAATCACGTACTGATTGCCGGCATGAATGATGGCGGATATTTCGCCTGAATGCATCGAAAAGGCCGCCCGCTCGATTTCCGGGGAACCGACATGCCGACGAATTGGCTGGATCAGACCGCCAACACTGGCGCTGTTGACATCCTGGGAGTGGTCCATCGCCAGGCGGGCGAACTGGCTGGGGTCGTCGACCAACTGCCGGTGCAACTGCTGGGCCAATTTTTCATCCGAAACCGCGATCAACCGTGCCCGAACCATCGGCCCAAATTGCGACTCGTACTGTTTTTGTAATTCTTCATCGGTCACTTCCAACTGGTTGTCAGCCAATTTTCGCAACGCCAAGGTCGGCCACACCACATCGCGCGCATATTCCTCTGCACTGAGACCGCGTTCTTTTTCGAGCATCTCCAGCCACTGTTCTCGCCCCAGCTTAAAACGGGATGCCATTCGATCGACTTCCGCATTGATCTCCTCGCGGCTAATCGTAATTCCGCGTTTCTCGCAGTGATTCATGATCAAACGCTTGTTGACCAAACTTTCCAGCACATCCTCTCCATGCCGGCGCACACAAGCGTCGATCAAATCACGCCGGTTGATATCCCGGCCATTCACCAAAGCCATGATATCATGCTGTGGATGGCCGACGCGGGGCAAAGGCGATGCTTGCCTGGCAGTTGGTGCATTCTTGGCCTGTTTCTGATTGGCAGGCACCCTGGCAGCAAGACGCGGCCTGGCGGCCACTGCCGAGCGGTCTCCCTGCCCAACACGAACGAGCATACTTGCAACGATTACGGCGGCTGCTCCCAGCAACCAGCCAAGACTCCGTATCCAATGGCGTTTCCAGGGACTTCGACGATCGCTGCGGGTGGTAACCTCGAGGGGGGCTTCCGTGCGAGACATGGCGGTTTCTCCATAAACCGGTGAGCAGGGTCATTGAGCCGTTTCCCATTCGCGGTGTGGGCTCGCCGCTTACGGTGCGTCCGACCGATGTGGGAACGCAGCGTACAGGGCTCAAGAGTATAGGCTGTCCAGGCAAAAACAGGCAAGAGAAGCTGGAAAGTGCTAGCTTTCTAGTCCATCACCTCGGTTTCTTTCGCCTTGGCCAGCTTGTTGACCAAGCTTTCATACTTTTTGGTGAGTTCCTGGATCTCTTTTTTGGCCTGATCACGGTCATCTTCGGTCAGCGTATTATCCTTTTCCCCTTGATCGGCATGTTTGTTGCCATCACGGCGAATGTTACGGATCGCAACTTTGGTTTCCTCGGCCACTTCTTTCGTCCGAGAAACCATCTTACGTCGAACTTCCGCTGACAAGGGAGGGATGTTCAAACGAATGACCTTGCCATCACTCTGCGGAGCCAGTCCCAGATCACTGGCGATGATGGTCTTCTCGATATCCTTGATCGTCGAAGGGTCAAAAGGCCGAATGACCAGTTGGGAAGGTTCGGGCACACTCACCGAGGCAATTTGTTTCAGTGGAGTGGGCGAGCCATAGGCATCCACCCGCAACGTATCGACCAACCCGGGATTCGCCTGGCCTGTGCGAATGCCAGTCAGGTCACCCTTAAGCTTGGCGATCGCCTTTTCCATACGCTCTTCGGCATCCAGTACGATTTCTTCAACACTCATGGCAAGGTGAACCGTTTTCGATGGTTGAAAATATGCGTCACGCCCGTTGCGTCCGATTGCTTCACGTTGGCTTACTCTCCAATTTCGCCCGCACCATCGTGCCGATTTGTTCGCCTCGCACCGCACGCTCAATGTTGCCGTCGGTACGATAGTTGAATACTAAAATCGGCAGATTGTGCTCCATGCAATGGGCAATTGCGGTCGAATCCATCACTCGCAAGTCCTGCTCTCGCACTTGTTTGTAGGTCAGCTCACGGTAGAGCACCGCGTGGGGATTTTTCTCGGGGTCGTCACTGTAGACACCTTCCACTCGAGTCGCCTTCATTAAAATTTCGGCATCCAATTCCAACGCTTTCTGGGCAGCCGCCGTATCGGTGGTAACAAACGGCGCTCCGGTCCCCCCGGCGAGAATGACAATTCGGCCTTTCTCCAGATGCCGTTTGGCACGCCTGCGGATAAAGGGTTCGGCCACACCATCCATCTTCACCGTGGACATCAAGCGGGTTTCGCAGCCCAGCGATTCCAATGCGTCTTGCAAAGCCAGGCCATTGATGACCGTTGCCAACATGCCCATGTAGTGAGCCGTGGCCTCCTGAATACAACTGTTGCCGGAAGTAAAGCGCGCGCCGCGAAGGATATTGCCTCCGCCGATGACAATCGCAATCTGCACACCCTGTTGGGCCGCCCGGTAAGTCTGTGAGGCAATCTGAACGATTTCCTGCATGCTAATGCCACGCTCTCCAGGCGGCGCAAAACTTTCACCCGACAATTTCAATACCAGGCGTTGGTAGGGGCCACTGGAATCCGTGGTAGGTGGGCTGACGGGCATTAGGTTGAGGGTTGAGGGTTGAGGGTTGAGGGTTGAGGGTTGAGGGTTCGGGAATCTATCAATTGTCAATAGTTATTTGTCATTTGTCATTGGCAAATGGTACCAAAGGCCAATGATTCGTTGCGGTTTCTGTTTCTTCTTTTCTCAATGACAAATGACTATTGTTAAATGACAAATGATAAATTCCTTGTCCGGGTTCAGGCTCCGCTCTCTGCTTTATCGACAAGCAGCCTCACCGGTTGCCTCACCCAGCTCCCAGCGGTGGAATTTCACTAATTTCATGCCTCCTGCTTTGGCCAGTTCCCCGACTGTTTGTTTCTCATCACGAACAAATGGCTGCTCCGTCAAGACATGCTCTGCGTAAAAATTACGCATTCGGCCTTCAATCATCTTTTCAATGATATTTTCCGGTTTGCCTTCCTGGCGAGCGCGTTCCATTTGGATCTCACGTTCCGCTTCCACCAGACTTGAATCGAGGTCTTTTTTGTTGGCTGACTTTGGATTCATCGCGGCAATGTGCAAGGCAACATCTTTCGCCAACTCATCATTGCCCCCTTCGACCGCCAACAAAACGCCTATTTTTGCCATATGCACAAAAGCTCCACACGGCGTATTGGTTCGTTGAAGCCTGGTCAGACGGAATACTTCTCGTATTTTATTCTGGAGTTCGTCCCGCTGTTCCTCCAGCGTCATCCCTTGACGACTTGGTGACGGCTGCGTCCACAGCGCGTCGGCGGTCTCCGCACCCGGTCCGGTGGCAAGCTGCTGCGCCAAATCATTGGTCAATTGAATGAATTCCTCATTCGTAGCCACCGGGGCCGACTCGCATTTCAATTCGACCATCGCTCCGACTCCTTCGCTCGTGCTCGCGTAGACGCCGATACGTCCCTGGTCGGTTGTGCGGTCCTGCCGCTTGCCCATGAACTTCTTGCCTGCTTCCCGGAGCTTTTGCTTGGCCGCTTCCATATCTCCCCCGGCCTCGGCCAGTGCCCTCTTACACTCCATCATCGGCAGCTGCGTCGAGTCGCGTAGCGCCTTGACCATTGCTGCGGTGATCTCTGCCATCGAATCGTTACTCCTGAAGTTTTAAGTTTTGAGTTGTGAGTTGCTGGCGTACTGACCGGGCACTCGTTCATATCAACGAACAACAAGCGTCTGGCAACTAGCGCCTATTTCGCCACATCGGCACCTTCGGCCTGCTGTTGCTGCTGAGTTGCGTCTTGAACTTTACCCGCCAAAACAGCATCTGCCAGGATATTCACGACCAGATCAATCGACCGCATACTGTCATCGTTTCCGGGAATTGGCAAATCCACCAAATCTGGATCGCAATCGGTATCAATCAGGGCCACGGTGGCAATACCCAGTTTGCGGGCTTCCTTGATTGCGTTCTTCTCCTTTTTCGGATCGATCACGACCAGACATTCTGGCAAACGGCTCATCGAACGAATTCCATTGAGATTGCGGAACATTTTTCGATATTCGCGATTGAGCGCCGATTGAGCCTTTTTGGAGTAGCTGTTGATAACTTCGCTCTCACGAATGCCTTCCAGTTCCTCCAACCGGCTAAGTCGACTGCGGATGGTGCGAAAATTCGTCAGCGTTCCACCCAGCCAGCGATCGTTCACGTAGGGCATGCCGCAGCGCTCAGCCGCCTTTTGGACAGTTTCACCCGCCTGGCGTTTGGTACCCACGAAAAGAATCAGGCTACCCCGCGATGCCACCTGAGCCAGGTATTTTTTGGCTCGCAGCAGTCCGCGAATGGTTTCGCGAACATCGATAATATGAATCAGGTTGCGGCGGGCGTAGATATACGGCCGCATTTTGGGATTCCAGCGGCTCGAGCGGTGGCCAAAGTGGACACCCGACTCAACCAACTGCTGCACAAGGGTCGTTGACATGGAATTGCATCTCCAAAAAGCACACCGGCATATGGAATCGTACCCGGATGCAAGCATTCGGATTCCAACACCCTGCGGGGTGTCCGGCGTTCGGTTCATGGCGGCCTGGAGTCCAGTGTTCCTGCGTACCGGGCCGTTCGGACCAGGAAAGTCCTGCAGTTTATCGGCTGAGGCTACTAGCGTCAATTGGGGGGAACCGCCCCTGGCTATGCTCCAATTTGCTTCAAACCACCCAGGATGGCATCGTGCAAGTATCCATTGGTGGCCAGCACGCCACGGTTCGAGGCCAGTGTACGGCCTTGAGAAAAATCGAGCGGTTTGCCGTCCAAGTCGCTAACCCGCCCTCCCGCCTCCTCGACCACGATCGAACCGGCAGCCTGATCCCAAACCTTTTCGCGATAATCGAGTCGTGCAGGCGATAACAGCCGCAGGTTGATATCACCGACTCCAGCAGCCAGCAA
>JAJRWS010000614.1 GCA_024276705.1 Planctomycetota bacterium
ATTAAAGCAACTCTGGAGCGAGCTTGCTCCTCTTCGAGGAACCGCCTAGTGCGGATCCGCATGCTAGGTGGTGTGGGGGCTGGGGACGGCAACGTCCCCGGCTACCCGATTTCTGGAATCATTTGTGTTTTGGCTTGGACCTCGTACTCGTACTCAGCATCGCGGTACTCGTACTCGCCGTCTGCATGGTGCCCCCCTGAATACTCTCGAACCACGTCACCTCGTGCGATCAATCGCGTCAGCATCGATACGACGCGTTTGAGAATTCGTTTCAGTTTACCGTGCGATTCATCATCGATTCCATCGGTCGCCGCAAGAATATCCTGAATCGCGGCGCATTCCAGGGCCGAACCACGAGCCATATCGAGAAAACAATTTCGATCTTTGAGACTTCGCTTCCCGTTACCCTCGGCAATATTCAGCGGAATCGATTATGTCGCTCGAAGCCATTGGTCACGGCATGACGATGAAGGCCGCTGAGATCCTTCGCGACCTTGAACGAGGCAGCGATATAATCGATCGAAAGGCGATAAACATCCAATCGATCGTGATCGAAAATCGGTTCCGTCATCGTCATTCCTTTCGAGTACGAGTACCGGCTGGCGCCTGAGTACGAGTACGATACGAGGCCAGAACTGTGTCTTCAGCCCCCCATTGGCAGCGTTGCTACTTCGTCCTCTGTTGCTGCGAGATCAACAGGTCGAGCTCCGATTTTAGTCTGGGCAGGATGTCGTCGTAGGAGAAATGCCCCAAAGTCTGACTGCCCCGCTTGAGGTTCACGTGATTCGGACCGCACCACAGTCCCAGGTCGGCATCGTCCGTTTCTCCCGGGCCATTGACTCGGCACCCCATCACCGCAATGGTGAGGGCATGGTCTCGGGCATATTGGGTCGTTTCCCGAACCTGCTCGGCCAGGTTGACGAAGGCATTGTTTTCCACCCGCGAGCAACTGGGGCAACTGATGATGTTCAGGGTCTGCAAGCCGTAGTCGACGACGCTGCGGACCCTTCCGTGATCGATATCAGCCAAAATCTGCCGACCCGCGGCGATCTCTTCGGGCTTGCGATCGTTCGAAACAGTCAGCGAGACTCTTAGGGTGTCGCCGATACCCCGGCTGATGAGTTGCTCCAGGGCGATGCGAGTCTTGATAATTCCTTCGGGTGGCAGGCCCGCCTCGGTGACGCCGAGGTGCAAAGGGACATCGGGACGCTGTTGGGCAAAACGCCGGTTCACGTCAATGACTCGTTGGGGATCGGAATCCTTGAGCGACACACAGTAGCGCGTAAAGCCCAGTTGGTCGAGCCACTGGCAATGTTCCCAGGCGCTGGCGAGCATCGGCCGCAGGGGGTCGTCCTGGGGATATTGGTCTTGGTGGGCGGGATCCACACTGCCACAGTTGACGCCAACTCGTAAAGCGCAGTCGTGTTCACTTGCCACAGTAGCCAGATAGCGGACTTTTTCCTGCCAGGGCTTGTCCCGCTGATGATGGTAAAGGTGGCCCGGATTGTAGCGTAGCTTGTCGACATGCGGTGCGACGACTTCCGCCAGACGATAGTTTTCTTGCAGATCGACAGCCAGATTGGCTTCGGTTTGGTCTCTGATTTCGGCCAGGGCGGCGGCGTCCCGCGGGTGGTCCACGGCAATCCGCACACAATCCGCACCCGCGGCGTGCAACGCCTCGATCTGCTTGACCGTGGCATCAATGTCGCATGTTCGCGTGGCGGTCATGCTTTGGACGGCAATTGGATGACCGGCACCGATGGTGAACGAGCCAATGCGCACTGCCCGGGTAGGATTTCTAGTAATTTGCAACCGTTTGCCTCTTGCCATGAGGTATTGGAAAGGTGGAGTATTGGAACGTTATGAATCGTTCATTTCTTAGCGCAACTGCAGCCAGGCAATTGCCAGCGAAAAACTATTGAACAGCATGTGAGCGGTAATGCAAGGGAGCAGGCGGTGCGTGCGCTGGTAGAGGTAACCCAGCATGACCCCGAGTACGAACAGGGGAATCGGATCGGCACCGTGGCCGAAATGGGCCAGGCCAAACAGCAGGCCGCTGGCCAGGATAGGCGCCCAGCCATAGGGCAGGTCGGGCAGGGGGCCATTAAGAGGGAGCTCGATCTCAGGGGAGTTGGCCCGAGGAACAACAGCCTGTGGGAGGCTGTCACCTTCGTTGGTGTCGGTGAGTAATCGTGGCGTGGACGTGGTGGCTGGGTCGTCGTCCAGCATGCCGGGCGAGGTTGACGCGGGAAGAGAAGGACGCTCGCGCTCGGTTGCTGTAACCCCGAGCCATTGGTCTTCATACCGTTCCAGGGCACCTTGCAACAGCAGTCGGAAGACCAGCTCTTCAAACAAGGGAGCTGCCAGAACTGCGGCACCGGCCGCGGTGAAGAAGATCATTGGAGTTGGGTTTTGCGTGAGTTGCTCCAGCAGCGGGTGCTGGGTATGGGTGGGAAGCAACCATTGTGCCAGTTGCAGCAAAAGGAATATTGGGGCAACGGAGGCCAGCCAGCCGATTGCCCCGATGCGAATATCGTCTGCAAACTGCCTGGCGCTGACGGGCAAGCCGAGGTCCTGAAAGGTTGCCTGGCAGACAGCCATCAACCAGCCCAGCACGATGACCGAGAGCAGGAGAAGCAAGCCAATGTTCAGCCACCCTTGCCAGACAAATGTGGCCGGGTCAAGATTGCCTGGTGCCTCGGGTTCGACGGCCATCAGGGGAGCCAGTAAATGCATGGCGACCAGGTAGAACGCAATCATCGTGGCTCCCGCTCCCCAGGGAACACGGCGCCGTGGTTCGTAAGGTAGCAAGGGCTCTCCAGCCAGGTGTTTCTGGAACAAGATCAGCAAAGTGATCAGGCTGAACACGCCGCCAGTCAGAAGCAGCCAGAGAGCATGAGGGTGGATGGCTTCGTCCATGGTACGGTTGGCTTTCGCGTTACTTGGCGGCGTCGGCCTCGCGCAGCACCTGCCAGGCAGATTGCAGGTAACCCATGCCCGAGTAGAGGGTAAGCACAATGGCAAGCCAGATGGTAATCGTCAGGCCGAGACCCATCCAGGCAGGAGGTGGAGTGGCCCAGGCGTTGGTCGCCGAGTCCCAATAAGTGAGCCGATACATACTGAAGCAAGCAGCCGCGCATTGGAAAACCATTTTCCATTTACCGGCCCACTTGGCTGAAAAATCGCCCCCCGAATGTTCGACAAAACTCCGCAGGGCGGTGACGAGCAATTCACGACCAACGATCACCACGGCCATCCAGGCCGCGATTCCCGAGGCGCTGTGACCGTTTGCAAGGGAGGGTACGGCAGCCAGGAAGATAAAGGTTCCACCAATAATCAGTTTATCCGCAAAGGGATCGAGTATCCGTC
>JAJRWS010000615.1 GCA_024276705.1 Planctomycetota bacterium
GAAGTAATAACAGCCGTGGCAGATGCCCCCCCAAGCAAGCAAGGCCTGCCACGGCCTGCAGGTGGAGACTCTTAAAACGTTCCTGGTGAGTTTTCCACCAAACGTAACGCTTGCAGAACGCCACTTCCGGCCTACTCGCGGCCAGTTGCGGATTCCACCATGATTTCACCCAGTAACCGCGTGAAATCACGCTTCGGCTTAAGAAATGCAGTCCGAACAAAATAAGAAGAAGTTTTCCGAGATGCCACTTCCCAAATTGCAAGGCACGCAGAGCAAGTAAGGTAAGCTGCTTCCGCCATCGGCTCACATGCCAGCAGAGCCGCACCATGTTCCTGAAACCAACGATTGAGCATGACGGACATATCGTAAAGCACACCCGGATTACCCTGGGTATCGATCGGCGCATTCGAAAGAAAGGTGAGGCATTGCTTCTTGGTAGCTCGGCCGGGTGTGTCGTTTCAAAATGAGGCTCCTCTGCAAAGCGAGGGGATTTCTTGCCAAAATAAGCAAGATCCTCATGTTTTTAACCACGGGCCCTTGGAGTGACGTTCCCCCTAAGGTTAAATAGGAGCACCTGCCCTGCGGATAGAGCAGGCGACCGACCTTTATCACACGAACGTATGATGGCAAGCACCCCATCAAGGGCTACCCCGAACCTTCATGCCGAGCTTGCCACGACACCTCACGAAAGTGCGGAAAATCAGGGCCGTGGTCTGCTCTCTCGTAGTTTCCTCGGCCTGCTACTGACCCAACTACTCGGTGCGACCAACGACAATGCGCTCCGCTGGCTCGTCATTGGCGTGGGGAAGCAATACGTCGAGAAGAGCCAGGTCGGGTGGATCCTGACCGCTGGAACCGTGGCATTCGTATTGCCCTACATCCTGCTGGCCGCCCCATCGGGCTACCTGGCCGATGCCTTCAGCAAACGGACCGTGATTGTCGGCTGCAAGCTGGCGGAAATTGGGATCATGCTCCTGGCCATCTTCAGCATCGTCCAAGGGAGTGCCGCGATGATGCTGCTGAGCGTTGCCATGATGGGTGCCCAAAGTGCCCTGTTTGGGCCTTCCAAGCTGGGTAGCATTCCTGAAATGCTGGACGAAACAAAAATTTCCGCGGCCAACGGCTTGATCGGACTCACCACGGTCCTGGCGACCACCGTGGGGGCGGGCGTCGGAATGTGGCTGGCGGACGCGACCGGCGTGAAAGGGCAGGAACGGTGGTGGCTCTCCGCCTCAGTCCTGGTATCGATCGCGGGTGTCGGCCTGGTGACCAGCCTGGCCATTGAATACCTGCCGGTGGCGAATTCCAACCGAAAATTTCCCTGGGATCTGGCCCGACAAACGGTTCGTGATCTGCGTACTCTGGCCAACCAGAGAGCCATGTTGCGGGTGGCGCTGGGGATCATGTTCTTCTGGTCCCTGGGAGCCTTGTTCCAACTCAGCATCGACCAATTCGCCTTCGAAGGGGGGGCCACCGAGCAATCGCAGGTCACGCCTTTGCTGATCGCTCTGGTGAGTGGTGTCGGCCTGGGGAGTGTGCTGGCAGGTTTCTGGTCCGGGGGGCGTGTTGAATTAGGGATCCTGCCCTTGGGTGCCGGTGGCCTGGCCATCTCGTCGCTGCTGCTCTTTGCTGTGAAGGGCACGCTGATTAATCCCAGCCATCACTGGACGGCCAGCTATGTCATCGCCTGTTTGCTGCTGTTTCTGATGGGTTGTTCGGCCGGCTTGTTCGACGTGCCGCTGGCCGCCTTCATGCAACATCGCAGCGACACCAAAGAGCGGGGCTCCATCCTGGCAGCCAGTAATTTTTTGACCTTCAGTGGCATCCTGCTGGCGGCGGTGGCTTTCGGGTTGATGCGAACCGAGGTTTTCGGCCATCCCCTCCTCTCAGCGCGGCAAATTTTTCTGTTCTGCGGTGTACTCACCCTGCCGGTCTTCGTTTACATTGTCTGCCTGATTCCTCAAGCTTCCATCCGCTTCCTTGCCTGGCTGGCCACGCATACCGCCTACCGAGTCCATCTGTTTCAGGCGGAGAACCTGCCCAAGAAAGGTCCGGCGTTGCTGGTCTCCAACCATATTTCGTGGCTCGACGGCCTGCTGCTGGTCGCCGTTTCCCCTCGTCCCATCCGGCTGATCGTTTCCACGAACTTGCTGAGTCGATGGTGGTCGCGAGGACTGGCACGCATCATGGGGGCCATCCCGGTGGGACGCGCTCCCAAGGCTGCCTGGTCAGCTATCGAAACGGCCCGCCAGGCACTGAAAAATGACGAATTGGTCTGTATTTTCCCTGAAGGACGCATCAACCGATCCAGCCAACTGCAACCGTTCAAGGCAGGCGCGCTGGAAATCGTCCGCGGCACCTCAGCCCCCATGATACCGGTCTACCTGGATGAACTCTGGGGGAGTATCTTTAGCTTTCATGGCGGTCGCTTCTTCTGGAAGTGGCCCCGACGCTGGTCACGAAACGTTTCCATCTGGTTTGGCCAACCTTTGGACGTAGCCGACGATATATATACCGTCCGCCAGGCAGTTAAAAATTTGAGCGCGGATGCGGTCACGGGACGAAAGGGACGCACGATGCTGTTGCCTCAGGAGATGATTCGTAAATGTCGCAAGGCCATGTTCCGCTGGAAGGTGGCCGATTCCACCGGCATACAGCTCACCGGGGGCAGCCTGTTGATGCGCTCTCTCGTGCTCCGTCGACTGCTGCTGCGCGAAGTACTGCAGGAGGATGAAAAACATGTCGGGGTCCTGCTCCCGCCCTCAGTGGGAGCGGTCCTCACCAATGCGGCCTTGACCTTCGCAAAACGGGTGGCGGTCAATCTCAACTACACGACCTCCAGCGACGTCCTCAACCGGTGCATCCACAAAGCGGGCATTCGCCATGTCCTCACCAGCCGCAAGGTGCTGGAAAAACTTGGGCTCGAGATCGACGCCGAAGTCATTTTACTGGAAGATCTACGTGAGAAACTGACCCTGGCCGACAAATTGGCCGCCCTGACGATGACTTACGCCACACCCGCCTCGCTGCTCGACCGCCTGCTCGGTCTGCACACCTTGCACGGCGATGACGAACTGACGGTGATTTTCACTTCCGGTTCCACGGGCGATCCCAAAGGAGTGATTCTTACCTTCCACAATATTGGCACCAATGTGGAAGCCGTGGACCATGTCGTGCAACTGCGCGGCTCGGATGTCGTCCTGGGTATCCTCCCCTTTTTCCATTCTTTCGGCTACATGGTCACGCTCTGGGTACCGCTGGGCCTGGACGTGCACAGCGTCTACCACTTCACCCCCCTCGATGCCAGACAAGTCGGCAAGTTGGCCCGTAAGTGGGGAGCCACCGTCCTGCTCTCCACTCCCACGTTCCTGCGCTCGTATCTCCGTCGCTGCGAAAAGGCCGATTTCGAGAAGCTCGACATCGTCGTCACCGGCGCGGAAAAAATGCCGATGCCGCTGGCCGAAGCCTTTGAAGAAAAGTATGGCGTACGGCCGGTCGAAGGTTATGGCATCACCGAACTCTCTCCCTTGGTCTCGGTAAATGTGCCTCCCAGCCGATCGCTGGCGGGGCAATCCGACAGTAAGTACGGATCTGTAGGCCGGCCCATTCCGGGCGTGGCCACCAAAATCGTCGATCCGGATACCTTTACCGACCTGCCGGTCGGCAGCGACGGCATGCTGCTAGTGAAGGGGCCCAACGTCATGAAAGGCTACCTGGGAGAAGCGGAAAAAACGGCGGAAGTGATAAAGGATGGATGGTACACCACGGGCGATATCGCCAAGATTGACCGGCAAGGATTTATTGAAATCACCGGCCGGCTGAGCCGATTTTCCAAAATTGGCGGCGAAATGGTACCGCACATCCATATCGAGGAATTGATCCAGAAAATCCTCGACCCGAAAGACGAAGAAGAAACAGTCCAGGCGGTGGTCACCTCGGTCGCCGACCTGCGCAAAGGAGAACGGCTGATCGTTCTTTATACTCAGATGGCTCTCTCCCCCGAGGAGGTCTGCCAACGACTCTCCGAACAAGGTCTGGCCAAGCTCTGGATCCCCTCGGTGGATAGTTTTTATCAGGTGGAAGAAATCCCCCTGCTGGGAACCGGCAAGCTCGACCTGAAAGGCATGTCGGAATTGGCGAAACAACTGGTGTCAACTTAGGAGAATTACAAACGATGATCAAACAGATCGACAAGATCGATTGGCAGCCTGTTACGATGCCCGGCGCCCAGCGGGCCAAATTCCGCATCCTGATTGGCCGCGACGACCAGGCGCCAACGTTTGCCATGCGCCAATTCGAACTCGAGCCGGGTGGGCACACCCCCCTGCATCAACACAACTACGAACACGAAATCGTCGTGCAGTGCGGCGAGGGCGTGATGAAAGAAGGGCTCGACACGCATGACATCGGCCCTGGCCAGGTGATCCTGGTGCCGGCCAACCAACTGCACCAGTTCCGCAACACAGGCACGCAGCCGCTCAGGCTCCTCTGCCTGGTCCCGATCGCAATCGACTGCGGCAACGGCCAATGCCAGGCCACACCCGGTAGTTAATTGGGCCTGGGTCACCATTCTCCTCGCGCTGCTTGCGGATGGTTCTCCAAGTAAATGCGAGCCAGCTCGAAGAACGTGGGCGCATCGAGAAGCTCGATCTTGGGATCGGCTACTCGCAACTGCTGCTGCAGACGGACATACCAACCTGGCGACTTCAATATATTTCGAAACCAGTGAAACGGCAGTGGCCTTGATTCAATCTGCCCGAGGATCACCCGGGCCGCCTCGGCCGGATCGGTCTGGTTTACATCCCAACCCGCCCGGATGACCGGCATCTGCTTGTGCAAAAGTGAGAGCGGGATTTTCTGGGGCACGATGCCATGGGGGCTGAACCGGGCGTAAGCATCCAATCCCCGCGAGTTGAGTCCCGGCGCGTAACCGTCGATGATGAACCCGGTGACTGTCAGGCCCCAACGGCGATAGTATTTTGCGCAGTGCGCGGCCCATGCATCGACGCCACTGGGCAAGCCGGACAGAGGCCGCGGTTCCTGCAGCATCCCCGGGTTGAGATAGCCGGCCCCATTGTCTGCCGCGACGAAGTAGTCGTTGGCCGTGGCCGTCTCGCGCAGGTAATCCATGGCCATCGGCACCCGCCGATCGAGGACCGGACTCACGGCCCACATCAATGGCACTTTACCCCGGTCGGGGTGATCCCAAATATCGGGAATTCGCTGGTAGAGCCATGAAGCGGCATCGTAGTCGCCCACGTAAAAGAGGATAAAGTGACGGTCGTCGAATCGGACAGCCCCCTCCGGAGTGAGGTAACCACGCTCGCGCAGTTCTTCGCGCGTCACCCATTTTTGTGGGTACTGCCCCTGCAAGGGAAAGTGCATCCAGAACGACGCATTCGCCAGCGCCCCATAACAATATGCATCCGCATCCTGAAATGCGTTGTAGGCACTGATGAGCCTGGCATATTCCCACTCCGTGGGAACTCCATCATGCTTGCCGCTGCCTGCGTGGCTGGTGTATTTGTGCGGCCATGGGGGGAAACCGCCTATGTGAATGATCTCCTTCCCCTCGGTTTGCTGGTACGCGCTGCCGAGAAGACTCTCCAGCATCCGGCGGTCCGTGCCCAAGGGCTGGGCCGGGTCGTCATTGGGCCGCTCGTCGGCCCAGGGTGAGAGATCGAAAAAAAAGGCCCGTTTGCTGACAAAAAAATCGTGGTTCGTCAGCGTGTGATGATTGATGACCGTGGGACCAGGTTTGGTAGTCCAAAAAGAATCGAGGTAGTACGCCCCATACCGTCCGTCGCACCGATTTGTGTCGAGGTAACGTTCCTGCAGCCAAAGATAGACATCGCATTTGGCGGACCGAGTCGATTTTTTTTGCGTCCCAGCGACCATGCCGGAACCGGTGAATTTCGAAGTCCCATCTTCGTTCAGCAGCCAAACACGAACAGGCAGACGCGGCCCCGTAACGACCAGGCGGTGGTAGAGGCTCCCGGCCGAGGGATCGTAGCGGATGGCTAGCAGATCTTGGACACCGGCCACCGTGGAAGCGGCGTTGCTCGTTGCCGGAACCGCCGGGTCGTAGACCACAGCGCCTTGAATGAAGGACCGGTACGCCCGCACCACAGCCACAATATCGGGGTAGGTGACGACCGGCCTCCCAGCCAGCCAGCGGCCAGCCTGGCGGTACTTGTCGAACCAGTATTGGTCGATGTCCCTGCTGCCCAACTGGACAAACTGAAGATAAAGTCTCGGACCGTTTCGGTTGACGATGCCTTGCAGGGTTGCCAGCGTGTGGCAGTGATCCCAGGCCATGCGGACTTGCTCGGGCTTCCGTACATCGATGTTGGCCGTGTAGCGAAGATCGAACCAGCCAATCGGAATATCGTTTACCTCCATGGCACCGCCGTCAACCGCAGTGCATGAGCAGAGCACCAGGATGAGGCGGCGGGAAATTGTGGCAAAACGTCCCATGAGACCCCCTTCTTTCAAGGACCGCAAGGTCAATGCGAATTTGCCAGCGCTCGTTCGAGGTACGTTTTCGCCCGCTTCTCGAAGTTGTGTTCGACACCCGAGTTCACCACAACCTGCATCGCCTCGGCAACCGGTTTCGGCTCCTCCTCGAGCAATCGTTCGGCAATCGACAAGGCAACGCTAGCTGCCTGGTTTTTCAACCTGGCGTTATCGAGCAACCCCACGGCCAGGCCCAGTGAAATCGGTGAGGGATTGCGCTCCAAAACTTTCAGGACCAACTCTCGTTCGTTGTCGCGCTCGGCGACGGCCAAGGCTTGCCTGCACATTTCCATTTTCTCATCGTGGGGTAGTCCGAACTGGCTGGCGATGCGAATGTACCCGCGCAACACCCGAATTTTGTACTTTTTGTTCTGGATGGACCGAGCCAGTTCAAGCAATACCGGGCCAACATCCGAGCCCACCCAAGTACCGAGAATCCTCGTGGCGGCATCCTGAGTCTCAGGACTCGAATCCTTGGCACAATCCGCCAGGCATTGCAAGGCTTCGGGGCCACCCATGGCACCTAATTGCTCCAATAGGGTCGTTTCTGCCGCGCCCGATGCGGCTGCCAGACTACCGGTCAGCGCACTGGCGCAGGCGTCACGGTCGGGCAGTCGCGTACAGGCGGCCTGCAAGGCCTTTGCGGTCGTGGCCTTTTCACTACCCTCCTGGGCGGCAATCACCCAACGGATCAAAGTCGAGAAATATTTTTGCGGCGCTGTCTCGCCGAGTGCCTGGATTGCCAATAAACGCAAGCTCTTGTCCGACCCTTCGGCTAGTTTCAAAAGCTGGGGGACCGCTGCTGGAATCCGCCGCCTGGCGATCAGTTCCAAAGTAAGTTCGCGCTTTGCCGCATCGTCACTATTCAGACCGGCCACGATCGCCGCGTCGATATCCTCGCCGGGGATTGCTACCAAAGCGGCAACCGCGGCCGCGGCGATTCGCGGATCGGAGCCGAGCGCCCCTTTCCAAAGCGCGGCGACAGCACTGCCATCTCCTGCTTTGCCCAAGCTCTTGATGGCGGCCAGACGTAAACGGGGAGTTCCCGAAGCAGCCACTTTGGCCAAAATCGTAGCCACCGACGGGTCAGAAAAATCGCCCAAAGCAAGGAGCACGAGGGCCGTACTGGCTTCGCTGAGACCACCCACCGTGGCAATGATTGCTTTCGGCACGGCCGGATCGTCCAGCTCCCGCGCCGTCCGCAGGGCCACATTCACCACCTCCCGGTCACTCGAGGCAAGTTGCTCTACCAGCAACGGGATACCTGCCGTCCGGCGGGCGAGGATCGCACCGCGCAGCCCCGCCAATTGGATATTTTTTGGCACTTTCGCCGCCCGCACCAAATCGTACAGTGCAACAGCCGACTCCAACTGACCGGCTTTCCCCAGGTTCTCGGCACAAATTAAGCAGCCTCGGGCGAACCCGGGGCGTGCCGCTTCCGCCGCATCCGCAAGGCCTTTCGTCAAGAGGGCCACGGCCTCGGGCGTGGCGATGGAACCGATCGCGGCCGCGGCCGCGGCCACAACTTCGGGAGACTTGTCTGCCAACATTCCTTCGAGTGCGCTAAGTGAACCGGCATCTCTCCGGACTGCCATGGAATTGATCACACCGATGAGCAAGTCCCCTTGGAGATTCTTCAAGGCTTGTCGAAAGACCCGATCCACAGCCGGGTCGGGATTCGGCTCCAATGCATAGCGGGCATAGTGTGCCAGCGACTGGTCGGCCAGCAGAGGGGCCAGGACCGGAATCGCATCGCTGCCGCCAACCACGGCCAGATTCTCAAAGGCGGCCGCCTTGGCGGCGGTCAAGCCGTCCGTTTCAATAATCTTCAGGAGCTCCGCAGTCTCCTTCGAACGGTCCGCGCCCGGTTCGTTTGCTTGAGTTGGCGCGACGTCGGCAATCGCTAGCAGGGTAACAGCGAGCGCAAATGCCAACAGGGATTGTCTTGATCTATGCATGATCGATTCTCCATCTCAGGGGATTTTCTGTACTTCCAAATTACCGCTGAGCCCTACGCGGGGTGAGGGCGAAAAGCCGCCTGGAATCCGGCGTTCTTGTTTATTGACACGTCCGCCGGGTCGGCTTCATCGGCCACTGTTTGGAACTGCTGGTATTCTGTTTAACTTCGCCAAGGCTGCCGCAACGCTCGCGTGCGCATCCGGTTTGCCTCTGCATCACCAATGAATTCATCTCGGGCGGGATCGAATTTCAGTTTTCGCCCTAACTGCCAGGCTATGTAGGCGGCGTGGCAGGCGATATGCGACTGGCAGGCCGTCGAGGCATTGCCCGCGGGCATTCTGCGTGACTTGACGCAGCGCAAAAACTCTTGAATGTGAGCGGTCGGGGTGGTACCCGCTACCGAGAAAATGCGTTTCTCGGAGCGCAAGTTCGACGGCCACATTTCAATCCGGCCACTATCGCCCGTCTCGACCCAACCCTCGTCACCCTCAAACCGAACGGCACACGTACCCAGGCCGAGCCAACCTTTTTCACGCATGACCAACTTCACACCATTGGCATAGTGGGCAATCACGTCTTTTCCATCCGGCAGATACTCGACCGGCGCCGTGTCGTCGGCCTGGTTGGCCCATTGGCAAAGATCGACCGTATGGGCTCCCCATTCGAGAATCCCGCCGCCATGGAAATCATAATAGCCGCGCCAGCGACCTCTGACGTAGGCTTCGTTGTAGGGCCGCCAGGGGGTGGGCCCCAGCCAGCGATCCCATTGGACCTCATCGTTGGGCGGCTGCGGCTGCCCTTCCAGCCAGATTTTACTGGTCGCGGGATCCAGTGTATTGGCGTGCACGGTATGCAGCTTGCCAAGCTTGCCACTCTGGGCGAGGTGAATGGCCAGCATAAAATTGGCGATGTTCCGGCGCTGGGTTCCTGCCTGATAGACACGGCCATAGCGGCCGATCTGGTCCGCCAAGGCCCGGCTCTCGGCGATGGTCATCGAACAGGGTTTTTCGCAATACATGTCCTTGCCCGCTTTGGCCGTTTCGATCGAAGCCTGCGTGTGCCAGCGATCCCCCGTAGCGATCAGGCAAGCATCAATATCCTCGCGGCCGAGCAATTCGAACATGTCCCAGACCATGGCACAATCATGGTTGCCATACTTCTTGTCTGCCATTTCCTTAACCGCTTCACGGCGAACGCGGCGTACGTCAGCGATGGCGACAAACTGGACCTCCGGTTGCCTGAGAAAGATGCCCAAATCGTAACCACCGCGGCTGCCGATCCCGATCCCTCCCATCACAATACGTTCGCTCGGCGCCACAGCCCCATTCCTGCCGAGTGCCGTGGCCGGAATGATCTGAGGCGCCGCCAGGAGCCAGGCACCTGCCCCGGCAGCCTGCTTGATAAACCGCCGGCGTGAACAGCCGGAATCTCGCCGCGACATCATCGTTTCGTCTCCTGTCGGAATGGGACACTCAAGTTATTGGTAAGCCATTATAGCCAATAATGCCCTCACCTGGTGAATTTATTTCCGTCGAGAAAACCCCCGGCTTTGCCGAGGGACTGGCAGAGTTTGACAGTTCCGTAGTGATATTGTTCGTACTCATACTCGTACTCGTACTCGTACTCGTACTCGTGCTCGTACTCGAATGGAATCATTGCATGCAACAGAAACAAGAGGCCATGGGTATTGATGATGACCGATCTTGCCTTCCAGTTGGGTTCGAGTACGAGTACCGCTTTGCTGAGTACGAGTACGATATTCTC
>JAJRWS010000616.1 GCA_024276705.1 Planctomycetota bacterium
ATTGCACCGTTACCTGGGCGGGGAACCGATCCTATCTCGTCCCATCTCCGCATGCAGCAAGCTGGCTCGGTGGATCCGCAGGAAACCGGCTCTGGCCGCGACCATGGGCGTGACCACGTTCCTGGCGATTGCGGGCCCCCTGGCCGCCTTGGCCCTGGAACGAAGCCGGCGCACCATCGACCGGCAACTGGTGGAAAGAAATCGAGTGATCGCCAGGGCGGAACAAGAGAAAGATCGGCTGTCGCGACAAGCCAACCAGTTGCAGCTACAGCTCAATTCCCTGCTCCAGGCCTCCTCGGGCGAAATCCCCGAGCCTCGTTCGATCGGATTAATCCTTGCCGGCCTGCTCCTGCACCCTAAGTTCTGGCATCATTGCGTTTTGGTTTTGGTTTCGTACTCGTACTCAGCATCGCGGTACTCGTACTCGCTGTTTGCATTGTACTCCGCGGAATCCTCTCGGGTCACGTCACAACGCGCAATCAATCGCGTTAGCATCGATACGATGCGCTTGACCATTCGTTTCAGTCTACTGTGCGATTCATCAGCTATTCCACCATTGATCTCACATGCAAATCACCAACAGACCGTCAGAACCGACACCCTTTTTCAATAATTCCGCCCGCCAGGGCTAAATTCATCCAAATCGTCATGAAATCCGGCAAATTTCACGGTTCGACCCTTAGCCGGCCTTTGATTCCTATAAATCTATCGGATTTATCCGGTTTTAACGGTGAAATGATTGACACACGGCAGCTTGATGCAATAGACTGGGCGGTGTTAGCTAGTATTCTGCGCGGATCGTCTTAGCGATCGGAGCGGGCCAGAGAAATATGAGAAAGGCCCCTCCCGTTCTTACGGGGGGGGTCTTTTTTATGCTTCGCTACTTGCTAACGCACAACGGAGTGCGGTTGATGGAATGACTTATTGGAATATGGATCGTGTCTACCTGTGTTATTACTTCTTGGAGGTGTCTAATGAGATAGAAAAAATCCGCCAAGGAATGATTAATAATCGCCAAGGAATCTCAAGTAGGTAATGTTTGGCTACTGATTAATGACAACTTCTCTCGAGGCATAGAATAATGAATTACAGCAGGCTATTGATGGTGAGTTTATTGGTGGGTGTGATGGCCAACAGCGGGCATGCAGGATTGGTGGTGCATCTACCTCTGGATGGCAATCTTGATGATGTCGCGGGAGGCCATACGACAACACTGACAGATGGTTTTTTCGGATTAACCAACTACGTTCCCGGCAAGATTGGCGATGCGCTTAAGTTTACCAACCCTCAAGGCAGTGCTACTTCGGGTTCTACTTGGGAAATTGATTATGTCGGAATCGATTACACCATGACCGATGAAGGGAGTGTGGCACTCTGGTATACGTCGGAAAGTCCTTATAATTATTCCACCATCCTTGCCAATAGTGCCGATCCAAACGACTGGGAGATGTGGGTTTACGGCGATGGCAGAGCAAGAGCACGTATTCAGGATGCGGCCGTCACAAGACCTGATGTGGTAGTGGGCCAGGCATACCATATTGCCTGGACCTGGGACCGGGACGATGCCGATCCCAGTCAGGCAACCATCAATCTCTATTTTGATGGTGCACTCGTTGAAAGCAACACGGGGGCTTGGGTCGACCCCGGCGACACCGTCTTTTTTGCCGGCGGCAACGGCAATGATGGCGCCAACGCCATCTTTGATGATTTTCGCATTTATGACCATACGCTATCGGCGGCAGAAGTTGCTGCATTGGCGATCCCCGAGCCATCCACCTTGGCTTTGCTCGCACTATGCGGCCTGGTCATCGTTGCCGGAAAACGGAAAAGGTAAAGGCTGTCGGGGCCTACAGTTCCGTTGCACCAGCCATGGGGCAGGACTGCCCCGAGGTGAACGTTGTTTTATCCTGGCCTGTCACGCGTGGGGCAGCGCGTGACGGCCAGACCATTTTCCTGGCTGTAACATGGCAAGACCTGAATTGAACACTAAGCGAAAAACTGTTCGTACTTCGGAATGTTGGATTCGGGTACCCGGACAGTGTATCCAGTTGCTGGGTACGCTGTTGCTGGCATTTGCCCCCCTGGCGGCCGATGTCTCGGCTGCCGTGCTGGTCGAAGCGCACCGGGGCGATTCCCGCAACGCGCCCGAAAACACGGTCGCTTCGATCGAATTGGCGGCCGCCAGCGCGGATCTTTCGGAGATGGACATACGCGTTACGGCCGATGGAGGGCTGGTGCTGATGCATGACAGCACGGTCGATCGGACCACCAACGGTACGGGGGCGGTTGCGAACCTGAGCCTGGCCACCCTGCAGGGTCTCGATGCGGGCTCCTGGTTCTCGCCTGCTTTCGCGGGAGAACCGGTACCCACCATGGCCGAAGCGATCGTCGCTTCACGGGCCGCGAACATCCAACCGCTCATCGAACGGAAGACGGGAACCGCCGGCGCCTACCATGCCGAATTTCTGGCCCAATCGTTGGCGGGCGACGAATTTCGTGTCATCTCCTTCGACTGGGGGTTTCTCAACGACCTGGATGCCTTGGACCCCGATTACAACCTGGGAGCCCTGGGCAGCGGGACCATCACGCAATCGGTCATCGACAGCGTGACGGCGGGCGGCGGCGACTTCCTCGATTGGAGCCATGCCAGCGTCACTCAGGCGGCCGTCGACCTGGTCCATGCCAACGGCCTGGAATTGCACGCCTGGACCGTCAACGACCCGGTCCGGATGCAGCAACTGATCGACTTTGGCATCGATGGCATCACCACCGACAATCCGAGCCTGTTGCGCAGTCTGCTGCCCCTGGAGACCAACCCCGTGTTGATGGTGAACCGCGATACGGGCGATATCCGGCTGGAGAATGTTGCCTCCGACCCCGTCGTCTTCCAAGGCTACTCGCTCAAGTCGGCCACCGGCGCGCTCGATCCGGCCGGGTGGCTTTCGATCGCCGCCAATTACGACGCGGGCAACCCGGGACCGGATCAAATCGACCCAGTCCATGACTGGACCGAACTGGTCGCTACGCGGGCGGAACTGACCGAAGCGGAACTGACCGAGGGTGGAACCGCAAGCCTCGCAGGCGGCTCCTCGGTCCTGCTCGGTTCCGGTGTCTGGCTGAAAAATCCATGGGAAAACGACTTGCGCATGGAATGGACACTGCCAGGGGACGATGCCCAGCCCCTGGCGGTCGAATATGAGGGCAATGACGGCAAACCGTTTAAATTTGGCGACTTCAACTTCGATGGGAATCTTGATGCGGCCGACTGGCAGATCCACAACCTGGGCCGGGGTACC
Organism: Planctomycetota bacterium; assembly: GCA_024276705.1. Taxonomy (GTDB): domain Bacteria; phylum Planctomycetota; class Planctomycetia; order Pirellulales; family Lacipirellulaceae; genus JAJRWS01. The sequence goes on from JAJRWS010000616.1 coordinate 3,297, forward strand.
GACCTTACCGGTTTGTCGATTGCCGAAGGGTACCAACTGGGCGATATCGATGGCAACGGCCAGATCGACATGACGGATTTTGTGTTGTTTAAAGGGCGATTTGAAGAAGCCAACGGAGCCGGATCGTTCGCGGCGATCCTGTCGGTCCCCGAACCTTGCTCATGGATACTGTGGGGGTTTCCACTTTTGCTAGGGCTGTCGCTCCGAGCAAAGTCCCGACGGTTTTTCGATATTGCTTACAACCCACCCATTCGACTTCCATTGTCTTCCCAGGCTTTTCATTCAAGCCTGCACCCGCAACACTCCTTGACTTACCCACCAACACCAATGGGGAAAAAATCATGACGACTCGATCACGAAGAGCCTTGGGCGCACTCGCTTTTTCGACATGCCTGGCTATTTTTATAGGCCAGGCTGGTATCAGCCATGCCACGACGATCGGTTTTGTGGGGGCCACCGGAGTCAACCAGTTGATCCCTACGAACTATGGCAGCAACGTCGCGGGGGACGGCAACGGCTGGACCATCTCGGATGGAACCGGCGCGACGCCCGAGGTGAGCCTCAACTGGCCCCAGCCCGATGTCGACCTTGGCATTACCACCAGATGGGAATTCCATAACACCGCATACTTTGGTCCTCTCGAGGATCAGACGATTGGCGGCGTTTGGGACGGTGGCCCCGAGAATGCCATTGCCCAAACCCAGGAAGGCCCTCTGGAGATCAATTTTTCGGTACCCGCCGGAGTTCAGTTCACTCTCAATTCGTTCGATATCGGCAACGCCACCGATCAATCGGAGCCCAGCTATGGCTTCGACATCACGCTGGTCCGAGATTCCGACGGCATTGAAGTCTTTACATATTTTACGCCCTACTTCAATCCTGGAGACGTGGAAACGGTCGACGTGAACTACACCGGCGATCCGGGCGAAGGCTACACGCTGAATTTTGTCCGTGCCCCCGAGGAAGAGGGCGGCGTCACCTACCGCAGTGGCATCGACAACCTGAGTTTCAGCCAGACCCTCGCGCCTGGGACCGCGTCCTACAAACTGGTCGTAAACCGCGATTCGGGCGATATCACCCTGAAGAATATCGGCACCGGTGCCGGCAATTTCAAAGGGTACTCGCTTCAATCGGCCGCTGGCGCGCTCGACCCGGCCGGCTGGCTGTCGATCACGGAAAACTACGATGCCGGTAACCCCGGCGCCGATCAGGTCGATCCGGATAACAACTGGATCATTCAGTCGGAGTTACATACCGACCTGAGTGAGGCGGCCCAGGAGCCCTTGGTGGGCGACGGAGCCAGCCTCGCTGGCAGTGCTTCGCTGCTGCTCGGCTCGGGCGCCTGGCTGATGAATCCCCTGGAAAATGATTTGTCGCTGGAATTATCGCTTCCGGGAGGCGAAACACGAACCGTAGGGGTCGAGTACGAAGGGAACGGTGGCAATCCGTATGAGTTTGGCGACTTTGATTTCGATGGCGACATCGATACGGACGATTGGCTGATCCACAATGCGGGCCGGGGGACCGACCTGACCGGTTTATCCATCGCCGAAGGTTACCAGCGGGGAGACTTCGACGGGAGTGGCGTGATCGACCTGGCGGATTTCGTCGGCTTCAAAGGGGCTTTTGAAACGGCCAACGGGGCGGGGTCTTTTGCTGCAATGGTTGGCGTACCGGAACCGTCGACGTTATGGCTGCTGGTGGCAGGTGTCTTTTTTCTTGGGATCGGTTCTTCCTGGAGGTGTCAGATGAAGATGGTAAGCGTACGAGCATTGGGCACAATGATTGGTTTGATTTGTCTAGCCGGAACGGCGCAAGCAGCTCTGCAAGTGCATTTGCCGTTTGAAGGCAATCTGGATGACATTGCAGGCGGCAATACGACAACGCTGATTGATGGTGCAAACGGATCCACCAGTTACGTGCCTGGCACCATTGGCAGCGCGCTGGAACTCGTCAATCCGGTGAGCAGTAATGTGGAAATCGATTATGTCGCCATCGACTACACGCTGACGGATGAAGGCTCGATCGCACTCTGGTTTACGGCGGACAGTCTCTACAATTACCAGTCGATTGTTGCCAATAGCGTAGATCCAAACGACTGGGAGATGTGGGTTTACGGCGATGGCAGAGCAAGGGCACGCATTCAGGATGCCAACGTCGTCACAAGACCCGATGTGGTCGTGGGCCAGGCCTATCATATTGCCTGGACCTGGGATAGAGACGATATCAATGTCGATCAGGCAACCATCAACTTCTATTTTGATGGCGCACTCGTTGAAAGCAACACGGGGGCTTGGGTCGACCCAGGCGACACTGTCTTTCTTGCTGGCGGTAGTGGCAACCACGGTGCCAATGCCATCTTTGATGATTTCCGAATTTATGACCAGACGCTCTCGGAGGCAGAGATCGCGGATTTGTCGACAGATCCACTCTCGTTGAGGATCAACCGTAACAGTGGGGAAATCTTTCTCGAAAACAGGATCGGTATCGGCACCGGTTTAGGCGCCGCCATCGACTCGTACGAAATCACCAGTCCATCCGGCGGGCTCGATCCGACCGGCTGGTTCAGCCTGGAGGACCAGGATTTTGAGGGAAACGGGGCACCTGGAACCGGTAACGGCTGGGAAGAGGCGGGGGGCGTCAATGCCAACCAGTTGATTGAATCGTATTTGACCGCGGATAGCCTGATCGCCGATGCCACCTCGATCTCCCTGGGCAACGCGTTTACGGTCGGAGCGGAAGAAGACATCCAATTCATCTACCACCGGGCTGGCAAACCGGCGATCAACACCATCGGTAAGGTTTCCTATTTTGGCACCGTGACAAATGCCGATTTCGATAGCGACGGCGATATCGATGGGAGCGATTTTTTAATCTGGCAGCGTGGCACCGGTGCCGCCGGTGGCCTGGCGCAAGGCGATGCCAACGGGGACGGTGTCGTCAATGGCGCGGACCTGACGATCTGGCAAGGCCAGTTTGGTAACACCAGCAGCGCCGCGAACGTGGCAACGGTCCCCGAGCCCGTGTCGGCCGTTTTGTTGGGGCTCGCCCTGATCGGTTTCGCCACCATGCCATTGCGGCGAAAACCATAAATCCAGTAGTTCCAAAAAATGGCCGATGAAGCCGACCCGGTGGGCGTGTTAGCTGTTAAAAACGTCGGTTCCCGCACCGGCTTATCGCCCTGCTCCGAGTAGGGCCACGAGGAAATTTAGAATTACTGACATCTAATTCCCAGAAAATGGAGCGCGTTCCGTGTCAATAATCAGAACGACTGAAAAACGAGTCGCTTTCACGCTGGTGGAGCTGCTGGTGGTGATCGCCATCATTGGCATTCTGGTGGCGCTGCTTCTGCCCGCCATCCAGGCTGCCCGCGAATCGGCCCGTCGGGCCCAATGCTTGAACAAGTTGAAGCAGTTGTCGCTGGCGGTCATGAACCATGAAGGGGCGAATGGTTACCTCCCCAGCGGCGGCTGGGGCTGGCGCTGGGTCGGCGACCCGGACCGGGGCTTTGGCTTGGACCAGCCGGGCGGCTGGACCTATTCGGTCTTGCCTTATCTTGAGCAGGATAACACCTGGTCGATGGGGCGTGGGGTAACCGATCCCACGGCGAAAAAACAGTTACTTTCACAGATGAACGAAATCCAGCCCGATGCGTTCATCTGCCCCAGTCGACGGCCCGCGCAACCGACAGGCGTGAAGACTCATTGGAAGCCGTACAATTGCAATTTCATCGAATTTTCCGGCAAAAGCGACTACGCCATCAGCATCGGCGATGCGATCAACTCGGACGATTTTTCGGGGCCTACCAGTATAGAACGGGCCGAAAGCTCCCGTTTTCGCTGGCCGGATGTGACCCGGTACAATGGTGTCTGTAACTTGCATACCGAAATTCGGCTGGCCCAGATTACCGACGGCACTTCCAACACCTACCTGATTGGCGGTAAATACCTGCGGCCGGAAAGCTACGATGGAGTCGGTTCGATCGGTTCTCCCACTTACGACACGGGGGACAACGAAACGCTCTTCACCGGCTTTAACCGGGATTTCCAGCGCTCCAGCCGGTATGCCCCCCTCCAGGACCGGCCCGGGCCGGCCTTGCCCTACAGCTTTGGCAGTTCCCATCCGGGCGTGTTCAACATGTCGATGTGCGATGGTTCGGTCCGGAGTGTTAGCTACGATATCGATCTGGAAACCCATCGTCTGCTGGGCATTCGAGACGATGGCAATATGACCGGAGA
>JAJRWS010000617.1 GCA_024276705.1 Planctomycetota bacterium
GAGCGACGGAAGCTGGGGCGAACCTATGTGGCCATTCGTCCTGGTGAAAAGCGCGTGGTTGGATATTACACGCTCGCGTCCGGTGGGGTTTCGTTTCAGAATCTCCCGAAAAATTCCGCGAAAAGGCTGCCCAGGCATCCAGTCCCCGTGGTGCTGCTTGCACGATTGGCCATCGACCAGACGGTTCAAGGTCTCGGGCTGGGAAAACTGCTTCTAACGGACGCGTTGGGGCGCTGTCTCGACCTCTCCGGCACATTGGGCATTTACGCGGTGGAGGTCCATGCGCTCGATGAGGATGCCCGGCAGTTCTACGAGAAGTTCGGCTTTATCTCTCTCGTGGATGACGATCGCCACCTTTACCTTCCCATCAAGACGATCGAAAAGGGATTGGTGGGGTAAGCCCGGCTGAGAATTTTGGCCATACAGGCCAACTACTTTGCCGGGGAATTGCTGAGGAACTCAAGGTTGGTTTCATATTGAAAGGACCGACCGGGGTTCAAGGAGAAACGGCTGGTGATCACTTCAAGATCCGTGCGGCGGAAGGCTGACTTACTCGGCAAGCGGACTCGTCTAAAGTCTAGGGTTTCAGGTCGAAATCATGCTGGTTATCCCCCGCGGTCAAGTCCACTTGCAACTTGGTCTGAAGATTGTATTGCGGTGGGATATATTGCACAATTTCGTCGATCAGCGCGGGCTCTCCCTCCATCACTTCGGCGGGACGTATTTTTCTGCCCGTATTTCGCTCCGCGGAGATGGTAACACGGTAACTTCCCGCGTACAGTCCATCGCCAACAGCGATTCCGTATTTTCCATTCTCGATAGTAGCGCCTGCTCCCCGCCCCTCGGTTTCACCCTTGGGGATAAACCGGAGAGCGCCCGAGGGGACCAATTCTCCCTTGAAGCGAACCGTTCCCGAAATGCTGGCCTGCTTTCCCGAACCGCAACCGCAAACGAGCAATAAGAAGAACAAGCAACTCAATGCTTGTCGGTGATGAGATGCCGGCGATTGCCATTTCATTGTCGTTGTCATCTCCTCTTGAGTATCGAAGTCACGGATTAATTTCGCCAAGCATCTCTTCGCCCGAAATGGTGGCCATTGCCTGCCAGACCAATAGATCGATATCCTCACTCACCGTTCGGGTCGAGGAATCGGCCATCGCCACGTTCACGATCCCCGGATGATAGCTGCGGGCCGCGAAGTAGCCCTGGGTCGACCAGACTTCCGGCTCGTGGTTCGCGGTCAGAGGATCGTTGGGCCCCATGTAAGCCGTATAGCCCCATCCCGCCAGTGCCACGCCATGAAACCACGATTGGCAACGTCCGAAGCTGTCGATATTGTTCTCGATATCGCCCGCCGTACCCGCCAGGTCCGCGCTGACACCTCCCATGCCCGCGTGCCGCCAGACCCAAGGCCTGCCGACCAGAGACTCCGAAAGGGCCATCGTATTGCTCGTCCCATCGGTCACCTGGCGAATGGAAGTCCCTTCCTCGCCAAACTGAAAGAGTCCGGGAGGCGGCAAATAGGGTTGCTTACCTCGCGGATACAACCACGCGGGCAGGCCGTACCTATTCTTCCCATAGCAGGCAACGTAGTTGGTGGCCGCATAGCCCCGGTCATTCAAGCTCGGCGTGGCATCGCTGGGACAACGAACCAGTGCCAGCTCCGTGCCGCGAAGTGCATCGTTCGTGCTGGCCCACGCCTTCACCTTTTTATCGATTCGTTCGGAGATGACGCCCTGTTCGATGTAGGGGAGCGACTGGGCAATCCAACTATGATTGCTGGAATGCAAACCGTTCGGGTCGCCCGTGTCATCGGGGAACGTGCGGATCGCGCCGGAAGGAAAGTATCCTAGCGCCGAATGAAAGTTTTGCGTGGCCAGCGAGAGTTGCCTCAAGCTACTGAGGCACTGAGTTCGGCGGGCCGCTTCCCTCGCGGCCTGGATGGCAGGCAATAGCAGCGCCACCAGAATACCGATGATGGCGATCACCACCAATAGTTCGACCAAAGTAAAACCGCGATCCTTGAAGAGGCTCCCACGACTGGCGGAATCGAGCGATTGGGGTTGAAGCTTTCTCATGGGAACACTTCCTCGTCACGAATTAGGTTCAATGAAAGCGGACACTCATCGCCCAACTCTTACGTATTCTAGGATGGCACAATATTGCTGTCGATCAGAACGGGCGCCGTGCATTTCAGGGATATTACACGCCGCATTCGAAATGAGAGAAAACAGGCCCAGAAAATGAAGATGGCGTCCATTTTTTTACGGTGCATCTGCCGGTTTCGTTTCGCAGATCGACCCATGGGCCATGGGGTCAGTTTGAAGATGGGCGAAAACAAATGGATACTAGATGCATTTGTTGTGAACTCGGACAATCTGAGATAAAATGGAGCGAATGGAGACGGAGCAAATGGGGACAGACACTCCAGCGGACAACTTACGAAAACCGCCAAACCGAAAAAAAGCATCGACAATGAAACGGCCTGCTTCTTCCGATTATCACAAACGGTCATGGCAGCTTGGGATCTGCCAGCTTGGGATCGCAACGATCTTCATCCTGGCCTGGTCGGCACCAGATGCCTGGGCCATCGATTGGAACAGCAAACCGCACCTGCAGCGGCTTGGCCCCAATCTGGTTCCCAACCACGAATTTGACCAGGTCAATTCGTATTCGCTCAGCCAAGGCGCGGCTTACGATCCGGGGATCACGCGGACCGCCGGTTCGGGATCGATCCGATTCCCCGTGGACGATGCCCGAGTGATTGCCGACCTCATCCCGGTCAACCCGGGCGAAACTTACACCTATTCTGCCTACATCCGCACGGATCCCATCGAGGGCTGGCCTCCTCCGATCGTTCGTTCGATGGTCCAACTGCGAACCCGTGACGGGGCTTTCCTCGCCAATATGAGCGGTGGCCGGTGGGGCAACTCGGCCATCGGCGAATGGGAAGAAATCACCACCTTTTTCGAGGTCCCCGAGAGGGTGAATGGCAAGGATGTCGGCAAAGTCGGTTTGATACTCTTCATGAACGATGTCGGAGGCGAGACCCGACCGACTTGGGTGGACGATCTCTACCTGGGTCTGGGCAAGGGGTTCGAGCAACCTCCTCGTGCCAAGGAACCATTCACCGGCGCGCAAACGCGGGTCGACGAGTTGGGCAACATCGAAATTCTCCGCGACGGGACCACCTGGGAGCCCTTTTTCCCCTTGGCTATCTACGGCGATAACCGACGGCCCGATTGGTCGGTCTACGCGAACCAGGGGTTCAATATGGCGATGCGCCGCAGCACGGCCGATCAGATTCAACAGGCGGCCGACGCGGGCCTCCTTTCCGGCGCCGCTATCTCCGGCTTCATGATCGAGGGCCATGGCGACTATGGCGACGAACAACTCCTCCGCGACCGTATCGCCGAATTCAAACAGCGCGACCTGATGGATGACATCGTTCTCTATTACTGGGACAACGAACAGTACGATCA
>JAJRWS010000618.1 GCA_024276705.1 Planctomycetota bacterium
ACTTGGTTCGTCACGAGTCTCCGCGCACTCGGAGTTCAGGCGAAGGTCTGGCTGGTAGCCGATGGGGCTTAAGCGGCGCGATCGTTTTTGAAGCCGTTGCTCGACCTGGGCATCGTCGTGGTAAGCCGTTTGCGCAGGGACGCCTGCCTCTACGGCTTGCCGTCGAAATCGAAAGGACGTGGGCGTCCTCGGCCCACGTTTACTGTGAAATGGGCGGCAAGAACAAAATCTCTCTAGCGAAGCGTGCCGCGCATAAAAAGGGCTGGCAATCGATCTCCTACACTTGCCGTGGTGCCCGTGTGACTCGTCAGGTCAAAACGTTTCTTGCAACTTCGCGTTTGACCAGCGGATTAATTCGTGTGGTGATCATTCGTTTTGACGATGGCGGTTGGGCACCTTACTTCTGCACGGACTCGACCGCGGGAGTGCAGGATGTCCTTGAAGCCGTTGCCGCGAGTTGGGCAATCGAAGAACCTCTTTTTCATGTCAAAGCGGCATGACTCGAAGGAATTTTGGGGAGCAGGCCAGCAACAAGTACGCAATGTCTGGTCAAATATCGGCTGTTGGCCTGTCTCCATTGGCTACTGGGGAACGGGTGGCTGTGCACGTTGGTCGAATTATGCTCCTGGGATATCGACAAATCCAAGCTTACTGATCGTAGCGACCGTCCTTGGGACAACCCGGACCGCCGTCCCTCCTACGCAGACCGCCGTCGTACTTTCGCCCGAGAAATGCTGCAAAAACAATTTCTCGCCGCTCTACCAAAAGTGCCAGACCTTCGGGAAATACGAAAGCTCTTTCAGGACCTAATCACACTCGCTGCATGATCCCCTAAAGTGCAGCTTGTGTGGAAGCACACGTTGTTCAGAGAATATTATTTGACCTCATAGGTAAGCCTCGTCAAAGTTTTCCTCGTTTTCGAAACACTGCCATCCGATATCTGAGATCCCGACTGAGGCGAATGTATAACATCAACCGAAATGACGAGCAAACCTATATCCTCTTCATGCTTCGGTTTCCCCCACCGAGGTCTTGAGTGGTTTGCCGTTTAGCAACTTCGGTGTACTGGGCCGAAGCAGTTCGGAGTGGGCCAGAAGCCCGCGCTTTATCGCCTCAATATATTCGTCCATGCCGTGGTGAGAGCGCAGCCACTCGCGCTGTGAGGTATAGCATGCGAGCATTTCGATCTTTCGGTCGATCTGTGCGGTGCCGTCAGTCACACGAAACACTTAGCGAGGATCTTCATATTTGGTATCTTCAAGCCACGTGCAAAATCCGTTAAGCGTCTGGCTGTCAAACAATTGAATGGCACCTTCACTCGACGAGATAGTGTCATCACGGCAATTCCTCGTCCAGAGGGTATGGATCTTGCTTCACTTTGTGGCACGCCAACATATCTCGAGCCTGTTCATCCCACCCCATCATTTGACTTGTGCGCCAAGATTCATTTGCCATAATCACCGCCGCTCCCACCGCGCCAGCGAACTCAACCGGGCATTTGAGCTTTTCGCCGTTGCGTAGATGGTTTTGTAAATTGGTGTGATGTAAATGGATGTCTTCCGCTCCGTTTTTCTGATGCTCGGCAAGCACTTTGCCGTCTTTGTCTTTGGCAACCCAACCCGTGGGGGTAAAGTAAAGCGTACCACGATAGCCGCGAATGAGATGATCGATACCAACACGATTGCTCTGTGTACCGAGTACGTAAACAGTCATGCCTCTAGAATATTCACAAATCATCTCGAAGTTGTCGGGAAGATCCCGATGTTCTTTCCAATGCCAAATCCCGCCCATGCCAACCACGCGTCTCGGGTAGGATAAGTCACAAGCTTTCAAGATTCTTGCAAGTCGGTGGATGAGCAGATCCGTTGCAACGCCACCGGAATAATCCGAATAGTTGCGCCACTCGAAATAACGGTGTGGATCCCAGCCAACCTCCGGAGCAGGCCCTAACCAGGATTTCCAGTCGAGGTCGTTCGGCTTGGGCATGTTGCCCTGGAGGCCCGGGACAGCAAACAAACCTTGTGCTCCATAGCGGCGAACGTACTCGATTTGAGCCTGCACGACTTGGCCTAGCACACCATCTCGGATCGCTTGCCCAGCCGTCGCGTAGCTATCGTCTGACATGCCCTGGATTCCCACCTGCACGGGCAAATGCGTTTCGGCTTGCTTGTCTAGCACGAGCTTTGTCTCTGCAAGCGTGTGTGTGAGTGGTTTTTCACAGTAAGCGGCCTTGCCAGCGTCCAGCGTATCTAGAAGCACTTCGGTGTGCCGGTGCTCCGGCGTGGCAATCGTGACATAATCGATGTCGTTTCGATCAAGCAGACGATGATAATCAGAGAAAACGTGGGGAGCAGAAACCCTCTGCCCCCCCTCTTCGGCGCGTGTGAGCCAGCAATCCGCCACGGCGACTGCTTCGAGGTTGTTTTTCTCTCGCAACTCACCGATCGTGTTGAGGTGATTGGTCCCCATCCCACCAACGCCGATGAAACCAAGGCGTATTCTCTCGTTAGCGCCCAGTATGCGTGCATAACTTTTCGCTGTCCAACCGAAGGCGGAGACTGAGGCCCCTACTACGCTAGCGAAGGTGCGCCTGGGAATATTTTTTGGGAGATTCATCTATTTGACCTCTTCTGCTGGATTGACGTTTCTGTACTACTAACCTCAAACATCGTTAAGTTTTTGACAAAGTTTGCGAAGCGTGTGCAAGTTTTTTCGATAAGTCCCCCTCCCTCTTTTAGGGAGGGGCGAGGGGAGGGGCCGACGCTGGTACCAAGTTCAAAACCCTCCCCCCAGTTTCCAAGGTAATGGGCCTCCCTAAAAAAGGGGGGGGACTTTGGTTGCGGCCTTGCGGCCGCGCTGGGAATTCTGTTGACTGTTCTTCTCGATCCCCTTCAATCGTCGAATAGTCGACTGAGGAAGTCGCAACTGATTACTTTTTCCACGAGGTCGAGCGGCACGTAGTAATAATGGTTGGAAGCCTCGAAGCCGATACGAGAGTCTTTTTGGGCTAGCGCGAAGAGTTCCCGCGCGAACGCGACCTCCTGGTCAAGAAGTTGTTGGATTCGCTCGCGAAGTTGTCGCTCGTCATCTGAGCCGAGGTCCGTCCGGCGCAGCGCATCCCGGGCCATTACGAACCGAATCTGGTTTCCCACACTGGCAAAATGAAAATAAGCAGCACGCGCAAGGCCATAATCCGTCTCGATCGTCACTCGCTTATCTTCTGGCGCAATCTTCACGGCCCGTTCAAAGTGGTCTAATCCGACAACCCAATTCGTAGCTATTTTTTCGAACTGTTCCGCCAGGACCTCCGGAGGGTATGGACCTCGCCATCCCTCGAGATCGTCGTAGGGGATGCCAACCATGGTCGACCGATAACCGGTCGGTTCGCCGTAGAGCAAGTTCGCCGGTCCCATTTGCTGTGGCGCCAGGTACAGCACGCTGCCATGGTAGGGAAACTGTCGGAAGGCATCGCTGAACGAGGTCCAAGCCCGGCGGATAGGAGCAACGGACGCGGCCTCATAACGGTGCAGAGCAATTGCGTTGAGCACGGTTTCTTTGTCTGCATCAGGCAGGGTAGAAAAGCGATGAGCTACCTGCAGATTGGGCGAGGGATATCCGCCGAGCGTCCAACTGAGCATCATGCCATCGACGTTGGCATCGGCAAGATTTTCGCAATGCTGGGCGATCAGATCGAGCACCGGCAAGAAAGGGATAGCTGACAACTCCCAGGTGTTGTTGAACTGTACTTTGGCGATCGTCTTGAGGCCTCGCTGTTTGGCCAACGCCCAATGACGCTTTGCTCTTGGACCGGGGCCGACGGCTGAAATCGAGTACTCACCGATTTTCCCGCGGACTCCGCCGCGCTCGATCGGTAGAGCCCATTCACTCACCGACATCAGTTCGACTCGCTCGGGCAGCTTGGCAATGGTGTCGGGAGCGTCGCCGTGGCGGTTCCAGCCCCAATCCCATACGATCACCCGTGCGTTAGGGCTTTCTCGATGGACCCCCTCCTCAATCGCCGCGTTCACCTCTGCAATAATCGCGGCATCGGTGCGTTCACGACATCGCGGACAGTCAACACGCCTAAAATGCGAAGCGCAGTTGGTTAGGTTCTCGGACGCCGTAATCGTAAACACGCCGCCCAGCTCAGGTACTTCACGAAATACGTAGGCCAACGAATCGCTCAACCATTCCCGGACTCGTGCATCGCTGGTACAAAGGGCCACGAAATCACCTTCGCGAACACCTGCCATCTCAGGACGATCTTTGAAGAACCCCGGTGGCATTGCCCGAGGCTCGTTCATGTACAGATAAATTTCGATGCCGTACCGTTTTGCCTGCTCAACAATTTTTTTTAACGTACGAAGACGTTGCTCATGCCCCTCTCCAAACTCAGGGAAGTCCTCTCCTCCGGGGGCAAGTTGCCTTAGAACCACATGCATCCAGATGCCATTGACGCCCATCTCTGCCAGTCGCGACAGCAGGCCATCGGGAAACGGTTCGATGTCGGTATCAAAAAGCGGGTCGCCGAATAACCCGAAATATGAATAGACCATCCGTAGCGGCGCGTCTCGATCGATTGGCGTGAGATTACCCTGGTTGCTGGTTCCCTCTAAGCTGCTGAGGTACTCGACAAAATGGAATCTCGGCTCAGCAGGCGTTGACGAGAAGTCGCCAAACTGTTTTCGGACAAGTTGTTGGATCTCCTCCGCTCGTTGCCTTGCCGCTGCGTCGGGCTCCTGATAGCGCAGCGGTTCGCACTTTGGCTTCAAGCTGCCAAGTTTGTAATATAGGAAATCATCTTCACGTAAGATATGTGCCAACTCTTCGGGTGTCTTCCCTAGCAATGTCAGCAATTGATCGTAAGGCAATAGATGCCAATTGCGACGAATCAGCGTGATCCCGGATTATTCACGAGGTACATTGCCAACAGATAGAACCATTGCGTGATCTTCGGTGTATAAAGGGTGTAACAACCCCATCCCTCGCCACGGAAGGATCACGCAATGGGTGAAGCTCAGGGTACTCTTTTTGAACC
>JAJRWS010000619.1 GCA_024276705.1 Planctomycetota bacterium
ATCCGGAAACTTTTGTGGTCTCCAAATGGGGGTGAATGACAACGCAGGTCGCCGAATGACGGTCTCAATAGGAAAACGAGGAAGCGAGCGATGGCCAGGTACGACCAACTTGTTGCCCAGGTCAGCCAGGAGATCCTTTGGCTTCCATCGCTGGGCAGGAGCTCAACGTTTGGGAGTGGGTAAAAAATCCAGTAAAAAATCCAAAGCTACGGCTGCGCCGCAGCACTCCATACTATGGAGTGCGACAGCGCAGCTGTCGCTTTGGATTTTCGCCCAAGTTAGGTTCGTTCGAGAAATAACTGGCATATTTCCAGGCCCCTCACCCTGCCCTCTCCCCAAAGGGGCGAGGGGACATCGGACAGTTATTTCTCGAACAATCCTTAGCCCACCGAAAACAGCCTGATTCGAGGGGGCGGCCCTTTCAGGGTAGGGCTGTGGCAGGCATCGCGAACGGGCTACCGTAAATCCCGGACCAATGCCTGGCGAACCCTGTCATGCGCCCCCTGAGGAGCAATGAGAATACCGCATGTAATAAAAAAGAAGGCCCGCCAAATTGGCGGGCCTTCTTTTGTTTGATGGAGTGTTGGAAATCAGACGCTGGCCTTGCGCCGCCATATGCCGGTACCGGCCAGGCCGAGTAGCGACCAGACGATGATGGTGGTGGGTTCGGGGACAGCAACGAGTGATACGGTATCAATCCCGGGTCCCTTATTTACACTATCCACGGTGGTTTCCTGGAATTTAATCAAAACCGAAGATGATGTTGCTTGAAAATCGAGTATCGCCTTTGTCCAAACGCCGATCGTATCGGCGGTGAACTCCTGCGTGATTAAGTCGCTGCCGTCTCCCGAAACGGTGACTTGAGCACCACCGATTCCTCTTCCGCCCCAGTAAAACTCGAGTCGATACGACTGACCAATCGACACGGGGACGGTCTGAGAAACAAAGCCACCCGGATTTAGGCCATTTCCAGTAAAACCGAGGTAGCCCGCTCCGGCTTGCGGTGCCAAGCCGAATGCGCCGTTACTTATTGCAGGAAGCGATGATCCGCCAATAGTCCATGCAGCCAAGTCGCTGTTGTCATCGAGAGCCCCTCCAGCTAGTAGGCTGGCTTCTGCTTGTGCGGCGTGAGACAGCACACCGATGGCAACGGTTAATGCCAGTAGTTGAAATTTATTTACCATGATTTTTCCTTGCTATTATTTGTTCAATAAGTAGGAGTTGTTAAATTAAAGCGTTTCCTGTCACTCTGAGATATGGCCTACCAACATGAATCGCGACTAGAACAGTTCGAGACATTCGATGCTGGCCACACGCTTGGCGCCGTTGGTGTTGCGTCAGACTCGCGGAGGTCTAAGTAGATCGGTGCCCGGTGGCATCGGCAGCGAGATGCGCTGCTCCCCGGATACCCAGCAGACGATGTCTGCTACGGAGAGGGAAGCAGCAGTGGTCGAGTCGACGGGGAACAGACTCGTTCCGTTCGAGCTACTGCTGGGAGTCGATGTCCCCGAGCTTGAGCTTCCGCCTGTTGTGGCGGATGCCTCTGCAGGGGAGAGGGTGAAGAACCATTCGGCGAGACTCGCGGGTCTCGTGGGTGGAATGCGTGTGGGCAATTTGCTGCGGGTAGTGGTTGCCGTACGGCGATTCGATGAGTGATTCGATGTTGCCGGCGCTGTGCTTGAGGCTGCGATCGTGTCGCCCTGGACGATTAGCTGTTCGAGATCAAACGGCACTTTTTCCGGCTGCATAATGCTGGCTTGCAGCGTGCCGGGGATTGCCCCGCATGCAATGACCAGCAATGGCACACATGTTTGCAGAATCCGGTTGTAAGTCAGTGCGCGCCGCATGGGGTATCTTGTGGTCATGGATAGGAGATATGCAGATCCAATTAGTCATTATGACTTCTGTGATGCACAAAATCAAGCAATCGATGGGCGTAGCAGCCATTTAGACAAGAAATATGGAGGGTGGTTTGTTGGCAGCCATAACCCCAATTGCAGCATGGGCTTGCGACTGCGAGGCCCGATCGGCAGGCCGATCGGTATAATGTGCCTGCCATGCGGGCGTTTGGAATTGAAAATGGCGATGTTGGTGTATGGATTAGGAGCAGGTGCGTACGGGTTTGAGAAAAGTGCCAAAGTTACTCAGAGTTTTTGCTCTGCATTTCGGTGGATGCAAGTTTCGGGTGTCGTAGATTACGCTGTCTCGAAGGCACCCGAGGCTAGCGCCCAATGCCACTTACTTTGAGCCGTAGGCGCTAGCCTCGGGTGCCTTGGAGACAACGCAAACCCTATAAAACCCGAGGCTAGCGACTTCGGCTCAACCCTCTTGAATCGACAAAGTAAGTGGCATTGGGCTAGCGCCTACGGCTCAAAGTAAGTGGGATTGGGTGCGGTTTTTTAAGACGGATCCAAAATGGTGAATCTTACGCGATGGGTTTGTGTTGTTTACTGGTCTGTGCTGACCGTCGGCTTGCTCCTGCCCGGTGGGGGAAATATCACCGACGTGGGGCCATTTGCCGGGTATCCGGACCTGGCGCACTTTGCCGCTTTTGTGGTGCTCGCCTGCCTGGTTCGGTTGGCCCGTTGGCCTTGGAGCATCCGGTTTGAGATTCTTGTTCTGATGGCTCATGCGGTGGGTACCGAGTTGGGCCAGTATCTGGTCCCTGGGCGTACACCCGGCTTCCTGGACGGTCTGGCGAATGTCTTGGGCGTGCTGGTGGGAATGGTTATCGGGGAGGCCACTGTGAAGCTGTTGAAATCTTGCGCGAAGGGTGGTGGAAGGTGGGCAGGGTGAGAGCGGGAAGGGGAGGAAGTGCGAAAGGCAGGTGGATTGAATATCGAATATTGAACAAGGAGTGGTGAATTTTGAAGTGGAAAAGTGGAATATCGAACAAGGAACAAGGAATTTCGAATGATGAAGTAAAGAAAAGCAGGTGTGGTCTCCAAATGGGGGTGAATGACATTGGTTCGGTCCCACCCTTGTCCGAGCCTTTCTACTGCCGAAGGCACGGCCCTAAATCAGCTCAGGGTGGAGCGACATGAGTGGAACGAATGTCGCGCCTGGGTACGGAGTTCCTTTGGTTTCCATCGCTGGGCAGGAGCTCAACGTTTGGGAGTGGGTAAAAATCCAAAGCTACGGCTGCGCCGCAGCACTCCATATTATGGAGTGCGACAGCGTAGCTGTCGCTTTGGATTTTCGCCCAAGTTGGCCCACCGAAAACAGGTGCGATTCGGGGGGGCTCCTTTCAAGGCAGGGCTGCGTCAGGCAGCGCGAACGGGCCACCAATGAAATTCTCTGGACCAATGTCTGGCGAACCCTGTCATGCGCTCCCTGAGGCACGAAGGGCGTGGTTGTCTGAGCGTGCTCTGTGCAGTTTACATGGCGAAGAGAAATGGTACGCCAATGGGATGATATATGACGCCTTTGGGAGCTGATGGCTATGATTCTTTATGCGGTAAAATGGGAGGAAAGGGTCGCATGGGTGGAGCGGCTGTTTTTCTGGATGATTCCGCTTTTAATTTGCATAAATTCCATGGCTGTAATGGATTGCGTTTTAATAATGAGAATCGGGTGAGTTTGTCGGCCTGGGTAATTGTTGGATATACGCTGAATGGATACAGTGAGGGGGATGTGCTGGTTGTCCACAGGAGTGGGGGAGGACGAGCTATTGCGGCTTTCAGGTATGGAAGGGGGAGTCGGTGAATCTTGGGCCGATGGAGTATTGGAATTTTGCGATGGTGGAATGTTGGTATGTCGAAATGTTGGAGTCGTGCAAGGTTGGAGTGTCGGGATACGTTGGCTGGATTGTGGAGCATGGTGGCATGGGGAGTGGGGGCGGGCAGGGCACGGGTTCTGGTGCTTAGGATCGTTCGAGAAATAACTGGCGTATTTCCAGGCCCCTCACCCTGCCTTCTCCCCAAAGGGGCGAGGGGACATCGGACAGTTATTTCTCGAACGATCCTTACGCTGGTTGTTAGCGCCTTGTTTTTCGCGGATCGGGCGGAGGCCGCGCTGCTTTTAGGAGGCGACCCGATTGGCCCGGATAGCAGCTTTACGGACAATACGGGTGGTTTCACGGCGGTTCAGGCGGGTAGCGATAATTTGGGTCTACCGGCCATTTTGATTCCCTTCTCGGGCCAGGAATATCTGACCGAGTTGCGGGTGATTGTCTTTGGCTTGCCTTCGTCTGGAGGCAATCTGCTGTTCGACCAGTTTGATTACCGGCTCGATTTATGGCAGAGCGACGCTTATTTTGGTGGCGCCGAACCGGAGTTTTCCCTGGTCCTGGGCGCGCCTGCCAATGTGACTCTCATGCAATCGGGGTTGGGGACGGTCATCCCCGATACGCCCTTTGGCAATGCGGGTCCGTTTGGCGACGATGCGCCGACTTACGACTTCAAATTCGACCTGACGAATCTGCCCCAGGGTGGCCCTGCCCAGCAACTGTTCGATTCGCCGCTGGCAGCGGGCGACTGGGTGCTTGGGTTTCAATCGTGGAACTCGATTGAGGAAAGCGGAATATTTCGGGTGACCGGTTCCAATGCACCGGAGGGTCCCTTGCCACTGTTCAGCCGCGGCGACAGTTTTCCGCGTGGAGTTCTTGGCGGCCAGGATCCGAATAACCTGGCCATTCGTTGGGGCATGTCGGTGAGTGCCAACGATTTCCTTATTGGCGATTTCAACCAGGACCAGATTGTCAGCGGCGACGACCTCGACATCTGGGAAGAGACCTTCGGAGATGTCGTGGTGGCGGATCCAAGCGAAAATAGTGATGTCGATGAGGATGGCGACAGTGACGGGATCGATTTTCTTGCGTGGCAACGGCATGTGGGAATTAGTGCGAGTTTGCCCGTGGCTGTTGCGGTTCCTGAACCTGGAGCCGCGTGGCTGATGCTGTGGGGGATTGGTTTGGGTTGGCGTGGACGAGGGGACGGGACGGGAAGGCGGGGAGATTGAATATTGAATATCGAACAAGGAGTGGTGAAATTTGAAGACATTTTCGGAATCCAGGGCCCTGAGTATTTCAGAGCCCCGCTCGCAATGTGTGCCAGGCTGTGGGGGTATTGGTAGAAATATGATAAATAAGTAGACAAAAGGTCTTGGGCAACTACAATAGGGACTTGAATATCTAAGTTGTCCGGATTGTAATGATGTCGATGCTTAGCCACAGCAAGGCTGTGGGCTGGCAATGAGGCCATGAAAACTCGTATTCCACGTTTGCTGCCGATGGCAATGGCAATGTTGCTGACAGGGTTGGTATTTGGCACCCTCGCGCCGGAAGCCATAGGGAGTATCCAATTGCCAGGCCAGATGGCCGGACTGGATAGGGTCGACACGGGGCTGCTGCTTGCACCAGGGAATGAGCAGTCGAGCGGAATAATATCTCGAAAGACCTATCGCAAAAGCAGAGTGGGGCCCATCGCCAACGATTCAATTCAGGCTCCTTGGGATCCCGCGTCTTGGAGACCCGATCAAGACGAGTCCATTAGTTATCAACTGATGCGGCATCTCCTGATGTGTTGCACCAAAGGAGATGTGCATTCCCCTGGCAATTCCTCGTCGACCGGGTTAAGTGGCCCAGTCGCTACGGCTTGGACGGCCAATTCTCCGGCCGCCTCCAATGCGGAAACATCTGGCTGGGTTTTCGACTCGTGGGGTATCAAGCTACCGAGTCCACCCGGCAGCCGGCTCCTGCGCCCACCACGCGCCGCATGATTTTTTAATCATTTCGTGGTTAACTAAATCTGAACCCATCTTCGTGCAAGTGATTTGTGCGAAACTTGAATGCAATAGGGGATAAACAATGAAACAAGGAAAAACGATGTTACGGGTAGCCATCCTACTTTTTGTCACGATGTTCCTATCTGCCCAGGCACAGGCTTCGGTGGAACTCTATGTCGATTCGGCTCCGAATGCTTATGGCTCGCCAGATTGGGCTCCGTGGTGGACCACTGCAAAAACAGATGTTGTGGCGGGAAGCTTTTCCAATATGCGAACCGGGACGTACCCTGGTACGACAATTATGGATCCCTACGATGAAATCGTTTACAGCACGATGGACCTCGGCAAACGTCTCCATTGGATTTACTGGATTCCTGGCGAGACGGTCGCGAGTCTTGAGGGCAGGTTTGAAGTGAAATGGACGATTGATTGGGCAGGCGACGATTGGACCTATGATGGGGGAGGATGGGCTGCCGATGGTCCGGAAGTCGGCTGGTCGCAGCCTGCCAATTGGGAAGATTACAACGGTGGTGTCATCGGAAGTCTCGGTTTTGCCTGGTGGTCAACGGACAACGATGCACCGCCCTTGGATACCGGAGGCAATCCGTACGACGAAGTTGACCAAGACGATATCGATGCCCTACGTGACATTGTCTTTGGCGCTCAAACATTTGCCCTGGGACAGGTTCGCATTCGGGACACTGTGAACAGTGATTGGACTACAAGCAGTCTGCAAGTGGATATGGTTCCCGAACCGGTCAGCCTGATTGTCTGGTCGCTGCTTGGAGTGGGCGGCTATGTAGTGGCACGCCGCCGTTTGGCTGCGTAGTGTTCCACGCGTATTCGCTGTTGATTCTTCATCGAGCCGCCGGATTTCCGGCGGCTCTTTTTTGTTTGCCGCAAGAGCTGAGAAGGCAACCTCCAGGTAATGCAACCACGCCCTTCGTTCCTCAGGGACGTGCCACACACTGCCATGCCACACCTGTCGTGCCACACCTGTCGTGCCACACACTGTCGTGCCACACACTGTCGTGCCACACACTGTCGTGCCACACACTGTCGGGGATGTAACGCTGTCTGGGTTCTGTGTGGCGCCGTCTGGGTTCTGTGTGCCCGCGTCCCAGTGAGTTTTGTGTGGCACGTCCCAGAGCTTCCGGCGATGGGCGTGGTGGGTAAGGACGTGCCACACACGTGGAAGTGGATCGCGCGAGATGTGGAATTGTTGGCCGCGTTGCCGTGTCTCTCTGAGACTCGGGCGGCGAAGCCGCCTCCCCGATATGCGACTGGCGTCGCGGTGTCGGTTTCGCCAGAGACGGACCTGCGCGAGAAGAGGCTGAGGAGTGTGAGGTTGGACTGCTGGCTATGTATCGAACCACAAACGGCTGGAGCTGGACGTTTGGTTTAAGGAGTAGCATCACCACCTGTTGGTGTATGGCCTTTATACGTGTTGGTGTTTTCGTCATACCCAGCAAGCCTGTATTGGCATTGTGATGGTGCCTATTGCCGCTACGTCTCCATCCGGCAGGGGCTCCTTACAGCCAACTCTGGCTCAGCAACGTCTCGTTCTAAAGCGTATGCTTGCCTATCCCTTCGGACTGATGGCACGTATAATAATGACCTGTTCAATGCCATGGAGAGGATAGTGCGATGTCTGAACCACGCGATATTGACGAGATTCGACACATTCTCCAGCAGACTTTGCCGCTGCTGAGGCGGCGTTATGGAGTGGAGTCGCTTGGGCTATTCGGCTCCTATTTGCATGGCGAGGCCGGTCAAAAAAGCGACCTCGATTTGCTCGTCCATTTTCATCGGACTCCTGGCTTGTTCCGCTTTGTGGAGCTTGAAAACTACCTCGGCGACTTGTTGGATCTCCGCGTGGACCTGGTAATGGCTGAAGCCCTCAAACCGTATATTGGTCAACGCGTACTTGCGGAGGTTGAAATGCTATGAAGCAACCTCGCGATTATAGGGACCATCTCGACGATATCTCGGAGGCAGCCCGCAAGACGCTCGAGTTCGTGGAAGGGATGGATTACGAGGGTTTTCTTCAAGACGAAAAGACAGCCTATGCCGTCGTGCGTGCCTTGGAGATCGTGGGCGAAGCAGCGAAACGAATTCCTCCGGAGATCCGTGACCCATTTCCCGAAGTTCCATGGCGATCGATGGCCGGCATCCGCGACAAGTTGGTCCATGATTACGTTAGTGTGAATCTGGAGGTAGTTTGGAAAACGATTACGGAAGATCTGCCGCCCTTGGTGTTACAGATCCAGCGAGTGCTCGACGAAACGGCAGAGTGAATAAGACTCCGGATGTTCTTTGTGGCGCCGCCTGGGTTTTGTGTGCCCGCGCCCCAGAGCTTCTGTGTGCCCCGCGCCCCAGAGCTTCCAGCGATGGGCGTGGTGGGTGATGTGTTGTTTCCCTTTGCGATATGGGTTGTTGGACAGCGCACGCCCAGGCCACCACGCCCTTCGTACCTCAGGGACGTGCCACACACTGTCGCGGGCACACCTGTCGGGGAAGTGACGCACCTATCAGGGACGTGCCACACTTGTCGGGGATGTTGCGCAGTCTGGGTTCTGTGTGGCGTCGTTTGAGTATTGTGTGCCCGCGTCCCAGTGAGTATTGTGTGCCCGCGTCCCAGTGGGTTCTGTGTGGCATGTCCCAGAGCTTCTGGCGATGGGCGTGGTGGAAAGAGACGTGCCACACATGTGGAAGAGGCGAGCGCGGGATGTGGAGCGTGGGAGGGATGCGGCATGAAAATCGAGTTACCACAGGACATCATCGAGTAGGTACAGCAAGAAGTTGTTCTCCACTCAGGTGTCAGCGCCCTTGCGCCAGCTTGCCTGATTTACAAGATGCTTCATCGCAAGAAGAACTGGGCAACCTGAACCTGCCATCCAGGTACGACGTCGCTCGCATCCAAAGTAGCGTCGCCTTCATAAAGTTGAATATTGCTACGTGCTCGATACGCGTGGACCATTGCCGTTTTTGGATCGGCCAACAGCACCAGGCGGCAGCCGGAATCGAGCCAGAGAAACGATTTGGACTCTACTTTCGTAAACGTGTCACTAGGTGAGATGACTTCGACAACTAAATCGGGTGCCAACGGCAGGAAATGGGTTTCCTCTTCAATTCCTTTCATGCGGCTATGCGCTACGTACGATACGTCTGCCGCGATCACGGTATCCGGTTCGCTCGCAATGCGAAAACCAGTTTCAGCGGCAAATACAACGCCCAGATTTTCTCGGTCGACGTGGTTGCCCAGTAGTAGGGCAATTCTCATTGCAACCCTACCGTGACGACCGCCTGCAGGTGACATCATGTTCAGTGAACCTCCAAGCAATTCGTAACGATATCCGTCCGCGGGGAGCTTGAATAGCTCATCGCCTGACATCATTTTGGGCTCTGTCTGAATGGGCATCGAGACAATCGGTTGTCGGAGTGGCTAGTTGTAGTCTTGGGAGCTAGATAGCCGTCGGTTGGGAAAAAGGCCAGCAAGGAACTATGGGCAACTATTGACTTCTTATATTATTATAGTTGTCCCTTGGCCGGTAAAGGGGGCCGGTAAAGGGGGCCGGTAAAGGGGGCCGGTAAAGGGGCGACAAATATTCGCCGGATGCCAATTTGTCGGGCCAAAGGTGACCAAGGAAGGCAAGACGTTCTCTCCCCAGATCCTGCGCTAAATGGATAGGCTTCGCCCACCACCACGCCCATCGCTGGGATGGCAAAGCCACACCCCATGCAAGCGGCTCTCCGAGCCGGCCGCCCGTGTCTCGCCCAAGGCGCGGCTACCTGGAAAAATCTCCCGCTACCCTCACAAGCTCGCTGCTGCAGACTTGAAATATACTTCCGTACACGTATACTGGCGTCCACATTCCTGTGAAATGTTGACGGCAGAAGTACCACTGGCTCCCCCGAACTCCGCCCGGAGATTCGCCCGATGGCTGTATTCGATAGTCCCTGGAAAGAATCGCTCGATGCCTATTTCGAGCCGTTCCTGCAACTCTGTTTTCCAGCGGTCCACCGAGAAATCGATTGGACACACGGCTATGAATCGCTGGATAAGGAACTTCAGAAGATTTCGCCCGCAAGCGAAACGGGGCACCGCGTGGTCGACAAGCTGATGAAAGTTTGCCGAACTTCCGGCGAGGAGGAGTGGATCCTGGTCCATGTCGAAGTCCAGAGCCAAGCAGAAACTATTTTTCCAGAGCGGATGTTTGTCTACCACTACAGGCTACGAGATCGGTATAATAGAAAAGTGGCGAGTCTGGCAGTGCTGGGCGACGAGGAGGCCAACTGGCGGCCTGATTGCTACCGGGACGAGTTGCTCGGATGCTGGCTGGAGTTTCGTTTCCCAATCGTCAAGCTCCTCGATTACGCAAATCGTACCGAAGAACTGGAAGTATCAGACAATCCATTTGCGATATTCGTACTTGCCCACTTGAAATCTCAGGAGACCATGAATGATTCGTCGAGTCGATACGTTTGGAAGTTTCGTCTCGTCAAAGGATTGTATGAGAAAGGCTGGAATAAAGCGCAAGTCCGCTGCCTGTTTCGCCTGATCGACTGGATACTCGATTTGCCGCTCGAGTGGGAAGAACAGTTTTCAGAACAGATGTCGCTATTGGAGGAGGAAAAGCAGATGCCTTACGTAACTTCTATCGAACGCCTGGCACTTAAAAAAGGACTCGAACAAGGACTCGAACAGGGACTCGAACAAGGACTCCTTGATGGCATTGAGTCCGTGCTGGAGATACGTTTTGGCGCCGCGGCTACGGCATCGACCATGACAAAGATCCGAAAACTACCCAGCGCTGAAATTCTAGGAACAATCTTGCAGGCAGCCAAAACCATCGACCGTCCCGAAGATCTTGAGGACCTGTGGACTGGGAAATCTGAAGAATTGCGCCGCAAAGACAGGGAGTAACGGGGGCCGAGTTTTGGGCTCTTCCTTGATTGTCGTGGCAGCCATCAAGACAACAGCCACACGCTGGCGGGTACGCGTATCCCCGTTCAGAGTGTGCTGGAGTCAGTGCGAGATGGCGTAGCCTTTTCGGATATCCCCCGAGAGTACTACCCTGATCTTTCCAAGGAAGACGTCCGGGTTTGTTTCCAGTATGCCATCGAAGTCGTAGCCTTAGAAGACATTCATCTGGCATCTACCCAATGAAATTCCCTATGGATCAGGATGTTTATGCATCGACGATCCAACTATTGCGCGATTTGGATCAGGATGTGGTGACCGCCGCGCAGTTGGAAATGTCCCGAGCCAGCGACACGAAATTGCCTCAGGCTTTTGTCGTGGTCGAACCGGAACGACATCGGATGCGGCGATTACCGAATTTGGGCAACGAAGGCCAATACACGTAGTAAATGCCACGTGGGATTTTATTTGTGGCTGGGGCATGAGTGGCATGATTCTGTACCGGTTTGGACACTGCGTGGCTGGACCGTTATCATGGGAGTGTCATGACACGATTCTTATACCTGCTTTTCGGTTTGTTTGCCTTGGCTCCTTTCGTTGCCTGGGGGGCTCCGCGCGGTCAGGTGGCTGGAGCCACCATCGAGCCGCCCGGTCCGCTTACTCGGAAAGCCCGGTCGCACATTTCGCTGGGTGTGAAGGTACCCGAGAAGGCAGCCGGCGCCTATTTTCTGGAGCAGGTGACCAAGGATGGCAAGCCGATAGGGGTGCCGGAGAATATCCATTACCAGGCGACGACCGGGGAGTTTGCCTGGGAACCGACCGAAAGCCAGGTCGGTAGCTACGAGATCAGTTTTGCGCCCCTGCTGGGAGAAGCGGAAGGGCCCACAGCGCGGGTGAAAATCGTCGTCGAGCCAAGGGCCGTTTGTGGCAGAGGGGGCGAAGTCTGCAAGTTGCTCGATCGGTGGTACAAGGAGAGGACGGCCGCGGGCAATACGGGCGACTTCTACGACAACCGGGATGGGGGCCATTCTCGCCTCAACACGGACCGCCTTTTTCCGCAACTCGATCGGATTACCTATACGGAGGAAACCACCAAGACGCTGGGCTGGGCTCTGCAACGCCGCCTGCTGGAGGGGGTTGTGTTCGGCAATTCCTCCACGTCCGCCGGCCCCACCAACGGAGGCAGCAACCCACGGCAATGCTACCGGTCGCCCGAAGGAATCTCTTTTTTGTACCAGCAGTACCGCTTCAACAACCTTTATGTTTATCCGGAGCATCGAGATTACGATCCGGGGCACAATGGGCGCGGTGGCGGATATGGCGATCTCTATCCGGCCAACACGCCTTACTTGATCATTTCGCAAGGTTCTTCGGGCAGCGACCAGCCGTTCTTGCGGGCCATTGCTTCCACCCTGGCAGCGTTTCGCCCCGAGGTGAAACGGCAGCTTGTGCGGGATGGGCTCCTGATGCCGACGCTGCAGATGATCTTTCGCAGGTCGAACCGGCAGGTTCCCGATGAGGCGGCCTACTTGAGCCCGGCGGCCCATCCCACGGTGTTCGACGGGGAGCAGATCGATGGGCTGCGCATGGTGCGGATGGCCCATGGCATCGGGCTGGATGAAATTCCGCCGATGGTTCGGCTCAAGGTGTTGGAGGAGGATGAAAATGTTGTTGGCAAAGACTTTTTTGAGCCGCCGCCGCTGGCGACCGAACGGCTTGCTGACACGCCGGCGGCGATCGCCCGGGTTGTTCGAGGGCCCCAGCATGTGCGGACCATGGTGGTTAGCGCCGCGGACAGTTTTGATTCGAACCAGCGAAAATTGACCTGGCACTGGCGGGTCTTGCGCGGGGATCGTGAGAAAATCGACATCGTGCCGAAGAACCCGGAGCAGTCGGTGGTGGAACTGCGCGTTGCCTACCACCCGCGCCGCCCGATTGGTGCTGGCCAACCGATGGAGTCCAACCGGGTCGATATCGGCGCGTTTGTCGACAATGGGAACAACTTTTCGGCGCCCGGATTCATCACCTTTTACACGCTCGACCGGGAGGACCGAACCTACGCCAAGGAGGGCCGCCTGTTGGAAATCGATTACCAGGCCGGTTCGAGCGTCATCGACTTCGAAGGGATCACCAATTGGGCTGCCTTCCTGCGGACGATCCTGGAAGATGACCCTGCGTGGGCCGCCCGCTTGCTGCAGGAAAGGTTCCATGCCGATGAGTTGGCCCGCCTCGGTGACATTGCGAGTGAATACCAGCCTCGATACGAACGGGCGAAAAAATCGGAACGGAAATCGAAAAAGGGAGTGAGTAAGGCGATGGCTGAGGCGAACCGGTTTCTCCGCGAAACAAAGTTCGGCATGGCCCATTCCGTAGCCGACCGTTTGCTGGCCGAGTTGAATGCCCTCAAGGATGACGCGACTTTTCTAATCCGACATGTGGGGCCGATCCGTGAGTTGGCCCGGTCGCGCAAGACGGCGAAGGGGAAACTTTCGCTCGAATCGATGCTTGACCGATTGCAGGAGCAGGGAATCGTCAAGCAGACGGCCGCGGGGCTGAGCCTGAATCCGTTGCTGGCTGGTGACGGGACGGCCGCCGAGCGGCTTAGCGGGTTTCAGCGCAGCCGGCTGCTAAGGGTGCACCTGGAAATTTTCAACCGGCTCTTGTTTGCCGATTTTATGAATCAGCCCTGGACGGAAAATTATTGCGATCGGTTCCTGACGGCGGCCAAATCGTGGCGCGACCTCTACCGCTGGGCGCCTGACGGTACTTGCCTGGGTTGGCTGCGCACGCAGGGCGACAAGAAAACCGAGTTCAACGCCGAGGGGCACCGGATTGTGGAAAAGGACAGTCAGGGCCGGGCGACGAAGGTGAGGACGGTTGACTACCGGGGCACTTTGCCCAACCCGCGTCAGCGCTGGCGACTGGATTGGGTGGATGGCGATGAAACGATCGACATCGTTTACCGGTCGCCCGACGACATCGTGGGCGTGCCCTCTGCCAGGACGAAAATCGGCTTATAGTCAGTAAGGCGAGCGGCAGATGAGAACTTACCAGGTTGTAGACGGCTGGTAATGCTTGACAACCTCGCGGCAGGTAAATTTTCACTTGCCGCTCGCCTAAGAACCTATCCGCGTCCCAGTGGGTTTTGTGTGATGCTGTTTGGGTTCAGTGGCACGTCCTTTTGGGTTTTGTGTGGCACGTCCCAGAGCCTAAGCGATGGGCGTGGTGAGTAACGTGTTGTTTTCCATTGCGATGTGGGTTGGACAGCGCACGCTGGGGCCACCACGCCCTTCGTTCCTCAGGGACGTGCCACACAAACCTGTCGGAGATGCCACACCTGTCGGGTATGCAACACCTGTTGGACGCGGGCACACGCCTGTCGGGGACATGACGCTGTCTGAGTTTTGTGTGGCGACGTCTGAGTTCTAAGTGGCGCCGTCTGCGTTCTGTGTGGCACGTCCCAGAGCCTAAGCGATGGGCGTGGTGAGTAACGTGTTGTTTTCCATTGCGATGTGGGTTGGACAGCGCACGCTGGGGCCACCACGCCCTTCGTACCTCAGGGACGTGGGCACACACTACTGGACGCGGGCACACAATACTGGACGCGGGCACACAATACTGGGTGCGAAGTGCGTTCCCGCACCCGGGGGAGGCTGCAGCCAGGTTGCAATTTGTGGCGCGTAATTGGGGGGGGCGGTTGGCGAGGCTTTGCCACGCCTGTGTCGGTCTCGGAGTGTCGCTCCCCTTGACAATATTATGCTATAGAAACATAATGTAGCACCAGCATAATTCATGCATTTGGGGCTGGTTTATTCGTGGCGTGGAATGTGGAGGACCGAATTGCGATGGAACTTGTATTCTTGAACCGACGCGATGAGAAAACCCGGCTCACGCGGCTCTTCTCAGCCAGGGAGGGGACGTTCGCCTGCGTTTATGGTCGGCGTCGGTGCGGTAAAAGTCGGCTCCTTTTGGAGGTGATGAAGAGGAGAAAAGCGGTTTACCATGTCGCGGACGAGCGGAATGCGCCCTTGCAGCGTCAATCGGTAGCCGCGGCTATCGCTGCGCGCATTCCAGGCTTTGATGAAGTTGAATACTCCGACTGGGAGCGTTTACTGGCCCGGTGGTTTCGTGAAGCTTCGCAACGATCCATCCTCGTCCTGGACGAATTGCCGTATCTCGTTGCGACCAGTCCGGAACTTCCCAGTATACTTCAAAATTTGATCGACCAGCATCGGCACCGACGACTCCATCTAATTGTCTGCGGTTCCTCGCAACGCATGATGCAAGGTTTGATCCTGGATGCCAAGGCACCCCTCTATGGTCGCGCGCAAGAGATCATAAAAATTTCACCATTGCCGGCGGGATGGATCAGGAAAGCACTTCAACTCGACAATACCAGACAGGCACTGGAGGCCTGGTCTATTTGGGGAGGCATCCCCAGGTATTGGGAATTGGCTGCTGACTATCCGGACTTGTGGCAGGCTGTCCAAAATTTAGTTTTAGACCCCATGGGCGTCCTCCACAACGAGCCCACCCGCTTATTGCTCGACGATATGCGTGAAACAACACAGACTGCTTCCATTCTGTCGTTGATCGGGAGCGGTTGCCACCGAATTTCGGAAATTGGGGGGCGTCTGGGGCAGCCGGCGACAGCGCTAGCACGCCCGATTCAGCGGCTGCAGGAATTAGGTCTTGTCAATCGTGAGGTCCCGTTTCGCTCGTCTCCCAGATCAGGAAAGCTATCTTCCTACAACATCGCCGATTCGTTTCTCAGATTCTGGTTTCGTTACGTCGAACCCAATCGATCTCGACTTGAAGCTCGCCAGTTGACTCAAACAGTCAGCCAAATTCAGGAGAGCTTTCCCGCCTATTTAGGACGTTCGTGGGAAGAACTTGCCCGCATTGCCGTTGCCCGCTTGGAGAAAGGGCAACGCTGGCTGCCAGCGCTGCGGTGGTGGGGCAATGCATTGGACCGCAAACGGATGGAAATCGACATCTTGGCCGAGTCGATAGACGGCCAGACGCTGCTGGTGGGCGAGGCCAAGCTTTCTGTTGCCCAGTCAGATTGGAAGCAACGTTGCGAGGAACTCCATGCAAAAGTTGCACGACTGCCATTCGCTGGCAAGTACCGGCAAGTCGTTCCTGCCATGTTCATCGCCGAGGGAAAACCGATCCGTGGAGGCAATGTCCAATGGGTCAGTGCGGCCAATGTGTTATCAGCGCTCAAGTGAAGTTTCTTTGCCGAGAACAAGATTGCCAAGGCTCCCTCGGACCGGATGGGCTTCCGCGACTACTGAGGGAGCGGCGTGGTGTGTTGCCCCGGGGATGGCTTGTGTCCACCGCGCGTCAACCACGCCCATTGTTCCTCTCACGACGTGCCGTGGGGGCTTGCCGGTTCGCGTTTCAATGCGCCCCCGTAATTCGGCGGTCCCTGTCCGCATGCCGGAATTCGCTTGGTAATCTTACCCGCAGTTGTGTGCAATGCTTGCCGCCATTGTCCGTACCCAGTCCCCAAGGAAGTTGAAGTATAATTTAAAGGCCGGGAAGAAGGCAGGGCCAGCGCACACTAAGTAGATTGTCCAGTAAGGATTTGCAGCATATAGTCCACGTTCCAGCCAGCCATTCTTCGCTTCATAATATATAGCTGTCCTTGCCAGGATGCTGCTTGATTAGGCTCAGGGTGATACGACGAAGCCATGACATGTTTTGTGCGAATGTGCGTTCTCGAATGCGGCAATGAATCAAGCCATACCGTGAAGCACTGTTGGAAAGCCGTGGGATCCAACAAAGTTAAAACTCGACGAATAGTATCGCGAGACGGAATCCCGTTTGGCAATTGGAGGTGTTTTTTCAGCCACGTTGAATTTAACTGCGCCCACTTTGCGATAGCCAATGGACCGTCCGCATTCGCCAGTACACCGCAGACGGCGATAACGATCACGTCTCTTAACAAGTGAAGACGGTTCGTCGTACAACGTGGATCGGAAAACGCCTTGAAACAATCGAGGATACATACGACTTCTTGCTCTTTGATTTCCAACATTACAATCCCTCCGTGAACACGATTGAGAACACGAAAGAATTCTTACCAAATCCAGACTTACCGCGCTAGCCTAGATTATCTAAAGTGCGCGCCAGCCCAGGCCACCACGCCCTTCGTCCCTCAGGGACGTGCCACACCAGTTGTGGACGTCCCACACTAGTCAGGGGGCGTGGCGCACCAGTCAGGGACGTGGCGCATCAGTCAGAGACGTGGCACACTTGCCGGGGACGTGGCACGCCTGTTGGTGGCTTTTGAGTCGCCTGTCAGTACGGTCTCTTTTTCGCCCGGGTTGGCGGCCCGGTATGGACGCTTTTCCACCGGTTGCGGCAGCGGCTGGTGAGTGAATTGCCGGGTGCGCGGTTCAAGCCGGAGGAGGCCTAGCACTTTTAACAACGTGTAGCAGACGATCCGCAAATCCTGGCCGGCCGAGGCGGTGTGGATGTAGTGCAGGTCGAGGGCCGTTTTTTCTTGAACGGATTGCCGGCTGGTGTCGGCTGGCAGTTGGATTTGGGCCAGGCCGGTGATCCCGGGCGGTACGCGAAGGCGTTCCGCGTAGTTGGGGATCTCGTGGGCAAGCGTTTCGACCAGTTCGGGCCGTTCGGGGCGTGGCCCGACCAAGCTCATCTCCCCACGGACCACGTTCACCAATTGGGGCAGTTCGTCCAGATGAAACACTCGCAAAAGCCGGCCGACGGGGGTGATCCGCGAGTCGCCCGGCAGGCACCAGACGGGCCCGCTGATGCGTTCCGCATCGACGATCATGGTGCGTAGCTTGTAGATTTCAAAGTTTCGGCCATCTTTGCCGACACGCTGCTGGCGATAGATGGCCGGGCCGTGGGATGTTACCCGCACAACCACGGCGAGCAACAAAATGACTGGGCTGGCCGGCACCAGCAAGGCCATGGCCAACACTCGCTCCAGTGGTAGTCGACGATTAAAATATTCGGGCACTTCCTTGCGCGTTAGGTTTTGAGTATCTCCTGGATGCCCGCCCTGCATTAATTTGCTCCCCCTTGACTATCGTTTCGATTCTGTCGGCGCGAACCCCCCCACTATAACACGAGGCGACAAGCCAAGGCTGGATGTGCGAGAAAAATGGCATTTTCGCCAATATTTCGCCAAATATTTTCGTGGAATGATCGTCGGCTGATAACGGTTTCGGTTATGGGCCGGTTGGAATAGAAACTCGTGAAAAGGATGTCCGCCTACTTACATAGATGCCAAAAGGGCCCCCGAGCGGACGGCCATTTTGTCAAGGATTTTTTCAGGCGATCGAGCGGAATTTGCTAAGGCCTTTGGCTGTAGCGACTTGCGTGCACGCTGTGCTTGGGAATTATTTTTTTGAGAAAACCCCCGGCTTTGCCGGGGGACTGGCAGAGTTCGACAGTTCCGTAGTGATATTGTTCGTGCTCGTGCTCGTACTCGACTGGAACCGTTGCATTTAACAGAAACATAAGGCCATGGATATTGATGATGACCGACCTTGCCTCCCAGTCGGGTTCGAGTACGAGTACCGCTTTGCTGAGTACGAGTACGATATTCTCTTCCCGGCTCCTTTGAGGAGCCTTCCTCAAGCCACCCGCTATG
>JAJRWS010000620.1 GCA_024276705.1 Planctomycetota bacterium
CTGACGATCGACCGGTCGCGGGCCACCCGGTTCACCCGCTGGGTTCTCATGCGCGGGTACTGCTGACCAGTGTGTTCGGTCCCTATGCCCAGGACGATCCCTACGGCAGCCGAGAAATCAACCCGATGGAACTTTACCACAACCAGGTCACACGGGTGCAACAAGCTTTTTCACTACGAACCTTCAACCGCTCCTGGGGCTTGATGTTGATGCAGGTCAATATCAAGGCCCCTTGCACGCTACTCGACTTCCCCACGCAAGAACGCTTCCTGGAGGAACTCAAAACCAACCAGTATGACATCATCGGCATCAGCTCGATCATGACCAACCTCTTCAAGGTACGGCGGATGTGCAAGCTGATCCGTAAGCATCAACCCAACGCGACGATTGTCGTGGGCGGACACCTTGCCAATCTTCCGGAGTTGCCGAAATACGTGAGCCTCGATCATATCGTGCGTGGCGATGGAGTCCGGTGGCTTCGGCAATTCCTGCATGAAGACCCCGACCAGCCCGTGCGTCATCCGGTAACTCAAGCGAATATCGGTACTCGCATCATGGGTGTATCCCTGACAAACCATCCGGGAGACGCCTGCGCAACGCTCATTCCCTCCGTCGGCTGCCCGATGGGATGTAATTTTTGCTCCACATCGGCCATGTTCGGTGGCAAGGGAAAATTCATCGAATACTATCAAACCGGCGCCGAACTGTTTGACATCATGTGCGAGTTGGAACGAAAACTGGACATCAAAGCTTTTTTCGTCATGGACGAAAATTTCCTGATCGACCGGCAACGTGCTCTGGACCTGTTGGCTCGAATGCAAGAGCACGAAAAGCCCTGGTCGCTCTATGTATTCAGCTCCGCGAATGTGCTCCAAAAATACACCATGGATCAACTGGTGGCACTTGGCGTGTCATGGGTCTGGCTTGGACTGGAAGGAAAAAGTTCGCAGTATTCGAAGTTGGCTGGTACACCCGATACCGTACAGTTCATCCGCACCCTCCAAGAACATGGGATCCGCGTGCTCGGTTCGAGCATCATCGGGCTGGCGGAACATACACTGGAAAACATCGATGATGCCATCGAGCATGCGGTGCGACATGATACCGAGTTCCACCAATTCATGCTCTACACGCCGATCCCCGGCACCCCCCTGTTCGCAGAGTTGGAAGAAAAAGGAGTGCTGAAAAGTCTGGCCGAAGTCTCCGTTGCCGACACCCATGGACAACTGATGTTCAACTACCATCATCCCAACATTCCCGCTGGCCAGGAGGGACAGTTGCTGCTGCGGGCATTTCACCATGATTTCGAGGTGAATGGTCCCAGTGTCGTAAGAATCGTCCGTAACGTGTTGCGTTCCTGGAAAAAATACAAGAATCATCCCGACAAGAGAATTCGCGCTCGTTTTGCGCACGAAGCGGCCAACCTCCCGGTCCGCTACGGGGGCGTGCTGTGGGCCACGCGCCGACAATACCGCGACGATCCAGGCCGGGTCGAGCAAATCAACGGTTTGCTCCAGGAGTTGCATAGCGAGTTCGGCTGGCGCTCTCGACTGGCTGCCCCAATCGCTGGCCGCCATCTCTACCGGAAGTTGCGCAAACAAGATGCCATGCTCAAGGAAGGCTGGACTTACGAGCCACCCACTTTTTATGAAACCAACTCACCGGAAGGCCCGGCAGGATCCAAACGGGTCGAAAGTATCCTCTCTTCCTCAAGCTCGCCACGAACCGAATCGACACCATCGCCGAATTGCCAGACCGCCCTCTCTTAATTGCGGTAGAGTACAAACCATGCAGCGATCAGTCCCGCCAGACCGGCACCCAGGCCGGCAAACAGGTAGAGGCCCAACGCGCAAAACACGACGGTGGAGAGGTGGACGAGTATCCAGCCAATGTTACCACTCGCGGTAGGTGAAAAATCTGTTTGCAAGGCACTCCAGTTGACCACCTCTTGCGGATCTTGCTCTGCCGAATAAATAGAATTTCTCATGGGTAAGCCGATCTCTTACGAAAGGTCATCGCGGGAATCACATACCACAAGCTTAGCTTGCAGTCGCCCCAACTGCCAGCAAGCAGGCAGGAACTCGACCACCCAGCCCATTCGCAAAATGCATAAAATCGTCACTTCCAGCACGGCTCGATCAGAAGTGAACAGCAGGGTGCACCGGTGTGTGATCGACCGTCGGCCCTTTTATCAGAAAACGGGGCTCAGGGGACTCATAGCGATGCAGGCCAGCGATATCACGAACGAATGTGGACCGCCGTCGCCACCTGTGGCAAGCAAGGACACAGTTTCTTTCAATTCCTGCATGAATCGATTTCTGGTGAGCCTCTCAGGTGGCGAGCCGCCCAGGCTGCTGCCGGAGTGAGCGGTAATCCGACTGCTCCTCGCTGCTGAATGGGGCGATCATTGTCGGCAGTTCTCCTGCGCCCGACCCTGAGATCTCCTGGGACGATGCGCGGTCGGGGAGTACGTTGGGAATCGACCACGGCTAGAATCCGTGGCTTTGGCTTGCCCCGCAGAGCGGGGCGGTTAGGTAAATTTAGCCCCGCTGGGGCTGACTAGATGGACAGCGCCACTTTGTGGAGTTTCCGACCCCATTGGGCTTGTCCCAATGGTGAAGGAGATTGACTAGCTAGCTGCAAGTTGTTGATGAACAACGACCCCCACGTGCTTGCCACGTGGGTGAAGAAG
>JAJRWS010000621.1 GCA_024276705.1 Planctomycetota bacterium
CCGATTATTATTTTTCATCCATGGGCGCTGACCTGCAAAAGCAATTTCTGCTATTCATGCCAAGGATCGACCCGGCGACCTTGCCCGCGGTAAAACAGCAAACGAACCGCTGGGAAGCCCAGTATGCGGAACAGGCAGGTCACCCCGAGTCGCGGCCGTTGAACTTGGATCCCGGTTACCTCACGCGAGCTAAATTGGTCTTGGCTTCGACCAAGGATCATGCCCACCGGATTTATCTTCAAGGTGGTATCTATGCCGAGGTGACGCTCAGTTTTCGCAAAGGCGCGTGGCATGGTTTTGATTGGACTTATCCGGATTATCGACGCGCGGATTTTCAGCAGTTTTTCACCCGTTGCCGGGAGTTGTTGCGCTCCCAGGAGAATTCAATATGAAATCGACGATCGGGATAGTCCTTGTGGCCCTGTTTTTGGGCTTTGTGGCGGGAGCCGTATGGGCGGCGTTGCAGGCGCGTCCCATGAATGTCGCGCTGTCTTCTCCGGGCTTCTCCGGCCCGGAAGCTGCAGCCCAAGTGAGTCAGGCCGCGAAACGCCCCAAGGCTCAATTGGATGAGACCGTCTACGAGTTTGGTTCCATGGAACAGGGGACCTCCCTGGCACACGTTTTTGTGGTCCACAATTTGGGTGACAGCCCGTTGCATATCGAAGTAGGGTCAACCACTTGCAAGTGTACCGTGGGGGGGTTGTCAACGCATGAGGTTGCCGTGGGCGGGCAGGGCGAGGTAACGTTGGAGTGGACCGCCAAGACATCGCCGGGGCCTTTTCGGCATGGGGCAACTCTTTTGACCAACGATCCATTGCAACCACGAATCGAGTTGCAAGTGGAAGGAACGGTGGTCGAATCGACCTCGGTGGTGCCGAGCGAATTTTATTTTGGCAAGGTTCGGGCCGGAGAGACTCGACAAGAGGAGCTCTACCTGCTGGCATTCTTGCAAGATGAAATTGAAATCAAATCGCACCATTTCAGCGATCCTGAAATTGCCCAGCAGATCGACGTGAAGTTCGAACCTAGTGTTACGAGCGATTTGCCCCGGCCCGCCGCGCGGGCGGGAGTCAAAATCGAAGCGACCTTGCATGCGGGCCGTACGCTGGGCCCGATCCATTCCTGGCTCACCGTGGAAACCAACTTGGAGAACGCCAGAAAACTGGATATACCCCTGGTGGCCAATGTGATTGGCGACATGTCGATCTTTGGCCCGGGCTGGAATGCCAAGCAGGGGATGTTGCGGCTGGGCCAGGTGCGCAGTGAAGAGGGGAGCGAGACGCGGCTGATCATCGCCATCCGTGGCGCGCATGCCGAAACCACGAAATTGACGATTGCCAGTGTCCGCCCCACCGAATTGCATGCGCGGTTGGGGCCAAGTCGCAAGATGAGCGCGCAGTTGGTCCATGTGCCGTTGATCGTCGAGATTCCGGCCGGCACGCGACCGATGATTCGGCGGAGCGAACGGTTCGGCGAAGCCGCGGAAATCGTCATTTCCACGACCCATCCCGATACGGCCCAACTGAAGCTTCAAGTCGAATTTGCGGTGTTTAAATAGCGGATTTATCGAAACGGCAGCCAGTCGGCCAGCTCCGCGACGGTTACCGAACCGTTGTAGAGTCCATGGACGATCATGGCGGTGATGATCATCGGGGCGGCGTGGGCGATTTTGGGCCGGGTTCGGTGGTGGATGGCTTGCGACCACATGCGGACCAGGCCAAGGCCGGCGAGGAACGAACAGGTTGCGTGCAAGCCGGTACAGATTGTCCAGCGCCAGGTGGCCAGGTCGATGGGGGCCGTCTTGGCTGCGGGCTGGATACCTTTCGCTTCGGCGAGTTCTTTTTTTTCCGCTTTCACCGAGGCGGGGATGGTGACATGCAGGTACATCACGTTTTCGATGAAAGCAAAGGCAAGGCCGCCCGCCAGGGCGCAGAGAAGGATTTGCAGCGGTCGCCGGAACAGGTAGGGCCGTTTCTCGATGACCCATAAGGCGATGGCTACTTTCATCGTCTCCTCGACGACCGGGGCAATGATGACGACGGCAATCAATCCCCAGGTGCCTGCTGCCATGTTTTCGAACAACGCACCGAGCACGCCCCATGGCCCGGCCGCAAGGACGATTGCCAATGTGACATACCACGTTCTTGCGATCGGTGTCGTGGCAATCCGCCAATCGAGCCACTGGGCGTAGGTCAACCGGGGACCGCGAGCCGGACCCGCCAGGGCAGCCGACAGAGTTGGTTCGTCCCAAACCGTGTGTTGTACCACCTCGTCGATATTGGCCTGAGCCGTCTCGTGGCCCAAGAGTCGTTGGGCTTTGGCCTCGGCCGGATCGACCTCGTGGGCCCCCGCATGCAAATGCGGTTCATGCGCAATCGACGGGTCATGACTGGGCTGGGGCATGAGGGGGCGGGGAATTTATGAAGCATTCGTCAGTGGCCGTTCCGGACCTCGGCGTGGTAGGCGGTGGCGCTGGCGAGGATGGCGGCCATGACCATGCCTTTCTTGCCTTGAGTTGCCGCGTTGCCGCCGACGTCGGCCGTTTCGAGACGAAGGTTGCAAACGGCGTTGTAGCCTTGCTGCCGTGCTTGCTCGAGGACTCGCAGGGTTGCTTCGCGCCGCGCCCGACCCAGCATGATTTGAAAGCTGCCGACCTGCCCGCCGAAAAAATTACGCAAGCCAGCCAAAAACGTCTTGAGATAGTCGGAGGCGATGACGACCTCGGCATAGATCACTTGAGGTGGGCGGGGGCCCGGAATATGGCCTGGATACGATTTGATTTGCGTCAGTAGCATGTCGCCCATTGCCGCTTCGCGCTGTTCCAAACTTTGTAGATGCCTGCGTTCCGCATAGCCGCCGGCAAACAACCCGAGGGTGAGCAAAACGACGGTGAAGCCAAAGAAGATGACCGGTTCCATATTGCATCCCCTCAGGCCTGGAGTTCGGGTTCTAGAATGACCGCCGTGCCGTAGGCATACAGCTCGGCGGCTCCGGCCGTAACGGCACTCGTCGTGAAGCGGACGTTGACGATTGCATTCGCGCCGAGTTGCTGCGCCTGGCCGAGCATCCGCTCGACGGCTTGTCGTCGCGATTCGGTGAGTAGTTCCGTGTAGCCCTTGAGCTCACCACCGACGATATTTTTAAAGCCGGCCATGATGTCCCGTCCGGCATGTTTGGCTCGGACCGTATTCCCTTGCACGAGCCCCTTAACTTCTACGATCCGGTAGCCGGCCACGGTTTCCGTGTTCGTGACGATCATCTGTCATTCCCTTTCGATTCTTTCCAGGGGCTCCGCCCAATGCCACTCACTTTGACCATTCCAACACCTGAGCTAGCCTCGGGTTTTATAGGGTTTACGTTGTCCTCAAGGCACCCGAGGCTCAAAGTAAGTACCATTGGGCCAGCGCCTACGGCTCTAAGTAAGTGCTATTGGGGCTCCGTCCGTGGTTGCGGTGGTCCACGCATCGCGGAGTCTCGATGGGCCCATAGAATAGCCACTTGTGTCAGTAAATGCAAACTCAGCGGTAATAATCACTTTCCGTAAACCACCAGCTCTGCTGGAGAGTACCCATCAGGCTCTGCTGAGTACGATATTTTTTCTCCAGCCCCTTTGGACTCAATCGATGGGCTGGAGTTCAACGTTTGGGAACGTGTTAAAAATCCAAAGCTACGGCTGCGCCGCAGCACTCCATACGCGCCCCCCGCAAGGGGCAGGCTCCGCTGGTGAGAGGATGGCGAAAACGGTACGATTAGGAGTGGCAGTAGCTCCAAGAATGGCCGATGAAGCCGACCCGGCGGGGGTGCTAGCAGTTAAAAACGTCGATTCCCGGGGGCTTGTCGCCCTGGCCCACGTAGGGCCACGTGGTAATTTGGAAGTGCTGAATTTAATTAGAGGAGAAGCAGGCGACCATGCAACAGAATCCAGCAGGAACAGGCTTTACGAAGAAAACGACGGCGTATCGGTGGATTCATTTTGCGGTGATTCTGCTAATTCTGGCAATCTGTTGTCACCCGGCACGGTGCGAAGAGGGGGCGGAGGATGCCCAAACTGAAAAATTTGCCGCGGAAGCCGTGAAACTCAATGGACCGATCTTTGTCGATTGGCCACGTCCGCAAGTAGCGATTTTGTTTACGGGCGCGCTGAATGGCTATCTCGAGCCGTGTGGTTGTGCCGGGCTGGAGAACCAGTTGGGGGGGTTGAAGCGTCGCCATACGCTGATCAAGCAACTTCGCCAGAAAGGCTGGCCTCTGGTGGCACTCGACCTGGGAGGGCAAGTTCGCCGGTTTGGGCCGCAGGCAAATATCAAATTTCGCTATGCGTTGGAGTCCTTGCTGCAGATGGGCTACTCGGGGATCGGCCTGGGGGCGCGCGAATTGCAGCTCGATACGGATGCGGTACTTTATGTGCTTGCCAATCTCGAGCCAAAGAACAATCCGCTCGTGTCGGCCAATGTGGCCCTGTTTGATTTTGAGAGTGGTTTTTCATCTCGTTTCCGAGTGCTCGAAGCGGGGGGCCAGCGCATCGGAGTCACTTCGGTACTGGGAAAGAAATATAAGGCGGCGATAGCCAAGGTTACCGGCGTGACCTGGCTCGATCCGGTGGAGGCATTGGCGGAAGTGGCTCCGCAAATGGCGAGTGAGGATTGTGATTGGCAGGTGCTGATGGTCCATGGCGATCCGGAAGAGGCCACGGCGCTCGGCCGACATTATCCCCAGTTCCAACTGGTTGCGGCCACGGATGGAGCGGAGGAGCCACCCAATCGGGCCCAGAGTATCGAAGGAACGGACACGCAGCTCATTGAGGTGGGCCATAAAGGCATGTATGCGATTGTGATTGGGATTTACTCGGAACCACAAAAGAGCATGCGCTATCAGCGGGTGCCGCTGGACATTCGATTTGCCGATTCTCCCGAGATGCAAGAAAAACTAGTCGCTTACCAGCATGAACTGGAAACGCTGGGCCTGGATGGGTTGGGGCTAACGGGGGTGAACAATCCCAAGGGCCAATTTGCAGGCTCCGCCACTTGTGCCGATTGTCACACGACGGCGACTGAGAAATTCGAGGAAACAGCGCATGCGCATGCGACGCAAACGCTGGTCGACCTCGATCCGCCCCGCCATTACGATCCTGAATGTCTTAGTTGCCACGTGGTCGGCTGGGATCCTCAGCGTTTTTTTCCTTACAAGTCGGGGTATTTCGGTTTGCAGGCAACTCCCCACCTGCGCGGAAATGGCTGCGAAAATTGCCATGGTCCGGGAGCGGCCCATGTGGCGGCGGAAAATGGCGAGGAAGAGGTCGACGATCAGCAATTGAACCAGCTTCGGGCGGCATTGCGTTTGCCTCTAAAGCCCGCGGCAGGAGAAAAATTGAGTGCGGCCGAAAAGAAATGCCTCGAGTGTCATGACCTCGATAACAGTCCGGAGTTCAACTTTCAAAAATACTGGCCCCCGATGGAACATGTTGGGAAGGATTAAAGGATGCTTCAAGAATAACTTCCTGATTTGGAATCGCCATGGAGAAGCACGCCATACAGATGTTTGAAGTGTGATCGATGATTGTTGAACTGCCTTAGGGTCCTTCCTTCAGATCATCGATTCCCCCATCTCACATCACACATTCCCTATAGGGCCTCCTCGGGAATGTTGGAGTTGGCTGCCACGCTTTGCACATCGTCGTGGTCGTCCAGCTTGTCCATCATTTTCAGAACCTTTTTGGCGGTTTCCACGTCCAGGTCGACAGTGTCTTTGGGGATGCGGGCGATTTCGCGAACTTCGGTCTCGATTTCGGCCGCATCGACGGCTTCGCAGACGCCGGCAAAGGCTTCGACTTCACAGAGGATTTCAAATCGATCCTCTTCGTTTTTCACATCGTCTGCCCCAGCCTCGAGGGCCAGTTCCAGCAATGTTTCCTCGTCGGTTTTCGACTTCTCGATGACCAGCAGTCCTTTGCGGGCAAACATCCAGGCAACGCATCCGGTCGCCCCCAGTTTTCCGCCGGCGATTTCAAATATTTTACGTACTTCCGGAGCGGTTCGGTTGCGATTGTCAGTCAGAATATCACACAGCACGGCCACGCCACCAGGGCCGTAGCCTTCGTAAACAACTTCTTCAAAGTTGCCTCCTTCCAGCTCTCCAGTCCCTTTCTTGATTGCCCTTTCGATGTTGTCTTTGGGCATGCTGACCGCTTTCGCGTCATTGATGGCATAACGGAGGGCCAGGTTCATGGAAGGGTCGCCTCCTCCGGAACGGGCTGCCACGATGATCGCTTTGGAGAGCTTACTCCACAGCTTCCCCCGTTTATTATCGATCGCCGCCTTCTTGTGTTTGATTCCTGCCCAGTGTGAATGGCCTGCCATGCGTGCGTACCTGTGTCTTGTGTTCGGTGTTTCGTAACCGTCCTACCTTGGCTTGCGTTTAGCCAGCCGCTTGTTGGCCCCCTTTTTTTTCCCTTTGGTTGCCGGAAGGGATTTGACCTTTTTGGTTGCCTTTTTCTTGGCGACTTTTTTGGAGTCACTTTTTTTCTTCACAATTTTTGTTTTTTTCACCACCGCGGTTGTTTTGGCGGGCGCCTTTTTCGTGGCAGTTTTTTTCGTGGCAGGTTCTTTCTTCCGGACTTGTTTTGCTGCTCCCTTGCTCGTGGCCGGTTTTTGAGTTTCGGCTTTTTTACTCGAGGCAGGTGCTTTAGCGACGGCCGGTTTAGGCGGCGCGACCTTCTTTTTGACAGGCCGTTTGGGTAGCCGTTGTTTGCAATCGGGGGCAATCTCTTGCAGGACCTTACGAATGGTGGGCCCATAAGGGCTGCGATGCAGTTCGACGCCCAACTGGTGCAGCAGCGTACCCGCTTCGACCCCTTTGTTCTTCGGGATCGCCCGTTCCAGGCCGGGGATCGCGCCTTTCGCCGCTTCCGAGTCGGAAATGACGCCAACAATCCGCATCGATTCCAGCAGCCCCTGATTGACCGGTATGGAGTGGCCGCCGAGAGAGTTTTGGGTCACGTAGGAAACAATGAAAGGGGTGATCCCATGGTGCTCGCCAAGCCCTTTGGCTGCCTGACCGATGTTCTGTTTTTTGAGCCCTTCCAGGTCGAAGGAATAATGAGTTTCAAAGATGCTTTGCAGCACTCGTTTCAGCCGGGTGGCTGAGGCCCCCGGATCGTGGAGTGGTTTCATGACTTCGGTCAATTCCTGGACCGTGCTAACGCGTACTTCATTCCAGTCAAAGTAGTCACGGTTGAGGACCTCAAATACACGGTCGGCCGATTCATGCAACGAATTTTCCAGACAGCACGCATACAAGAGGTTTTCAAACAGTGTTCGATTCGTGGGAACCGGTATTGGTTGATAATGTTTTTTAACGATCTTGATCGTTTTGTTGATTAATGTTGCTCGGTTGGATACTGCCATGGGACGGAATTCTCAATCAAAGGATGTAGAAGAAATGCTTTAGGGAGACGAGTGCTCATCGGCCTGGGGCGGCGGCGGCTCGGCCCCCTCCCCAGACGCCTCAGACGCCTCGGCAGGCGGAGATGAGTTCTCGGGCAATGGTTCCGGTAGCATCTCGTGTAACATTTTCGCGATGGCGATCGACTTTTTGACCCCCAGGTCGAGTTCGAATCGCAATCGAGGCGTGTAACGCGTGTCGATGCGGCGGGCGATTTTCTGCTGCAGGTAGCCGGCCGCGCTTTGCAAACCATGCAGGCACAACTGGCCGGCGGAGTCGTCTCCCATGACCGACACATGAATTTTGGCGACGCGCATGTCGGAGGAAACCTCAACGTAAGTGACGGTGACTCCCTCGATACGAGGGTCTTTCAAGTCCGTCAGGATGGCCATGCTGACCACTTCCCGAATCGCCTGAGCCGATTTTTGTACTCGTCTGGATGTCATGCCTGGTCACTCAATCGTCAAAACTACGGCTCTTTTCTTCAATACGGTACACCTCGAACAGATCGCCTTCTTTGACGTCATTGAAGCCGGCCAGTTTAATACCGCATTCCAGGCCTTCACGGACCTCTTTGGCATCGTCTTTTTCCCGCCGCAGCGTATCGATTGCGTAATCGCCAATAATCGTGCTGTCTCGAATCACCCGGGCGCGTGCGTTGCGTTCAATTTTACCGGCCAGCACACGGCATCCTGCGATGGTGCCGATTCGGCTGATTTTGAAGATCAATTGCACCAGGGCACGCCCCAGATCGACTTCATGCTCTTCCGGTTTCAGCAAGCCTTCCAGGGCGGCTTTGAGATCTTCAGTGATTTTGTAAATCACGTCGTAACGCCGTATCTGCACACCCCGATTCTCGGCCATGCTGCGAGCGTTCTCATCGGGTACCACATTGAAGCCGATGATAATCGCGTCGGAAGCATCCGCCAGCGTAACGTCCGCTTCCGTGATGCCTCCCACGGTGGCTTGCAGAATTCGAATCTTCACTTCCGGATGGTCCAGTTTCTCAAATTCTTTGCGAATGGCTTCGATCGAACCACGAACATCCGCCCTCAGGATGATGTTGAGCGTTTGGACTTCGGCAGCACCCTCCAAGCGTTCAAACAGATTCTCAAGAGTGACATGCGTTACGGCATCTCCCAGGGAGGTGGCCCGGTCGACGTCCGCGCGTGACTCGGCGATGGATCGTGCTTTGGAAATATCGTCCAGCACATAAAATCGTTCTCCCGCACCCGGTGCCACATCGAATCCCGTGAGATTCACGGGGGTACTGGGCCCCGCCTCTTCCAGCAGAGTGTTTGGATGGAGTGTGTCATACATCGCTTTAACACGACCATGCGCATGGCCACAGACGACAATGTCGCCCACATGCAAAGTCCCGTTTTGGACAATGACTTTGGCTACAACACCACGTCCCGTTTCCTGCTGTGCTTCGAGGCAGGTGCCCAATGCATCCCGATTCGGGTCGGCCTGATACTCATGCAACTCGGCGACCGTGAGTACGGTTTCGAGCAATTCTTCCATGCCGGTTCCCGTGGTCGCGCTGGTTTTGATGACTTCCACGTCCCCTCCCCATTCGCTGGGGAGTAATTCATTCGCCGACAAACCTTGCATCGCCCGGTTGATGTCGACGCCCGGCAGATCGGTTTTATTCAGTGCGACGACGATCGGGACATCGGCGGCGCGGGCATGGCTGATGGCTTCTTCAGTCTGAGGCATTACGCCATCGTCGGCCGCGACGACCAGTACGGCAATGTCCGTAACATTCGCGCCGCGAGCACGCATTTCCGTAAAGGCTTCGTGGCCAGGAGTGTCGACGAAAGAGATGGATTTGCCGTCCTTATCGACCTGGTACGCTCGGATGTGCTGGGTGATTCCCCCACTTTCTCCACTGACGACGTCAATGCCAATGATTCGATCCAACAGCGAAGTTTTTCCATGGTCCACGTGGCCCAGGAAAGTGATGATCGGAGGGCGTGGACAGAGGTTTTCCGGTTTGTCATCCTGCTGCAATATTTTTTCAAGTACCTGGTCTTCGTAGCTGACCTCGGTTTGAAATTCGACCCCAAGCCCCAATTCTTCGGCGACAAATTCCGTCAATTCCGGATCCATCATGGCCGTGATGGTGGTCATGACGCCTTCGTCCATGAGGACTCGTAAAATTTGCGCGGCCGGAATGCCGCCCGCCTCCGATAGCTCGCGCACGGTGCATGGCAGTTGAACGACAACTTTATCTTTGCGCGGTGCCGCCGTGCTGACACCCGAACGCCGGGTACGTCGCG
Organism: Planctomycetota bacterium; assembly: GCA_024276705.1. Taxonomy (GTDB): domain Bacteria; phylum Planctomycetota; class Planctomycetia; order Pirellulales; family Lacipirellulaceae; genus JAJRWS01. The sequence continues at coordinate 9,723 of JAJRWS010000621.1, forward strand.
TGAGGCGACGATTGAGCTGGTTCCCGCCACGACGCTGGCCTTGGCGTTGGCGACTTAGTTGACGTTGCTCCCGGCCACCCAGCATGGGGGTTGAGCTACCTGCACGCCCTTTCCCTCGTTTGTTTTTATTGTCTTCGTCTTGCTGGACCTTCTCCCGGCTGAGCTTGTCTCGCCGTTTTGCCTCCTCCAAAGTCTGTTCGTGACGCCGCAGATGGGCGGTCAAAGGTTTAGTGCCTGATTTGCTGGCACGTAATGCATCGGCCGGCAAACGCATGTCCGGTTTCTGAGCCGCGGGTTCCTTGGACGATTTTTTAACCGGTTTGGGCTGGGGAGCGTTCGGTAGAGGGGCCAGTTTGATGGCAGGGCGGGTTCGCGCCGGAGGGCCGGAGGGCTTGTGCTCGCGGGAGCTGGGCCGCGGTCCGTCCAGGGTGGGGGGGCGGCCGCCGATCTTGCCTGGACTGACATAATCGTCCCGACGCATGACTCGGGCCAGGGGACCAGGCGCTCGGGGGCCATCCTCACGCACGGGCTCCTTTGGCGAAGAAGCTTTCGCCGGGTTTTGCTCGATGCTGCCGTTTTGCGGACTATCACCGGGGGCCTCCGGTTCATTCGCAGTCTCGTCGGTTCCACCGGTCAGGGCAGGATCCACGGATTGGGCAGCGATGGTGTCATGATCCGCGGGCGTTTCGGTGGCGGCTGCGGCAGGTTCTTCCGGAGCGGATCCTGCTTCTTCCGGAGCGGATTCTGTCTGGGCCGGGCTTGGGCCGGGCGATTCCGAGTGTGTCGTTACGATGACCGGCATCTTGCCCGTATGGCCGCGCTGGCTGGGTTTTGTCGGTACCGGCGCAGCGGGACGAACCGGTGCTGCCGCGGTAGCAGTGGGGGTTTTAAAGTAGTCGCGGATTTTGACGACTTCCTCGTCCGCAAGGCTAGCCAGTGCAGACCCTTTTCCCCGGATACCTAGCTTCGAGCAGATATCGACCAGCTCCTTGCTGTCTACCTTCAGTTCCTTCGCCAATGAGTAAATGCGAACCGCCAAGTTTTATTCTCCATGCAAGCCAACACCGTTTCGGACCGATCACCAATTTGGATCGATCAAACGGCCAACGTCGAGCTCGCCTCTGGGATGCTCTGATCAGCATCGAGTCGTAAAAAAACACCATTCATGAAACCATGACTATCGTCCTCCACCCTAACGCAGTTGCGCATGTCAAAAAGCGCGAGCCCGCGAGCCTGTCTTAACGTTTCTTTCATTGTCACGCAGTTGCTTGGAATTCCGAATTGCCTTGCCGAAAGTTCAAGCAAGTATAGCTTGAGAACAACAAGGGCAAGAGGCATTCAGTCGGCCTCTTCGGTAGTCGTCGTTTCTTCAAGCGATTTGGGGACGGATGCCCGTTCGGAATCCCCCTGGGTTTCCATCGTATCGGTTCCAGCTTCCACGGGAGCACCTGCGGTGGCTCCATTCGCCGCAGCCGCGTCATCTTCCTCCTGATTGACGTCGGGATTGGCACCGACTTCTTCGGGTGTCCCCGTGGATTCAATCGACCCCGTGGATTCAATCGAACCTGTTGTCTCAGTCGTTTCTGTTGTCTCAGTTGTTTCTGACGCGGAATCCTCCGGGTCGGGTGTAGCTGTTTCTTCCCGCGCTGCCTTGGCCGCAGCCTGGCGGTCATCTTCACGTTTCTGCCGGCGCGCGGCCGCAGCCGCGGCTTCCGCCTCTTCCGCCTTGGCTTCGGCCTGGGCGACAATCTTATCCACTTGGGCTTCGCTGAAGGAGCCCATTTCCATAAGGTTGTCTGGTTCGATAATGGACAAATCGTCGTAGCTTAAAAATCCTTCTTCGACCAGCCGTTCCGCAAGTTCCATTTCCATGCCTTCCAGGGAACTGAAACCTTCCACCGCACGATCAATCGATTCGGCCAGTTCCTCCTGGGTCATGATTTCAATGTCCCAGCCTGAAAGCTTGCTGGCCAGACGGACATTTTGCCCCCTCCGGCCTATCGCCAGTGAGAGCTGGTCTTCGCTGACCAGGACGATCGCTCGGCCTAGCATCTTGCAAAGGATCACTTGTTCCACTTCGGCTGGTTGCAAGGCATTGGGAATCAGCACTTCCAGATTGTCATCCCAGCGGACGATGTCGATTCGCTCTCCCCCCAGTTCGTCGACAATGTTTTTAATGCGGTTGCCCCGTACGCCCACGCAGGCCCCCACGCAATCGACACGCTGATCGCTACTTACAACCGCCACCTTCGATCGGTAGCCCGGCTCACGAGACATGGCGCGGACTTCAATGACACCATCAATGATTTCAGGAATTTCCTGTTCGAAGAGACGCTGGACAAGCTGAGGTCGGGTGCGGCTCAAGATGACTTTCACCCGACTGCCTGCTTTGCGGACTTCGAACACGGTAGCTCGGATGCGTTCGTTCACATAGTGCGTTTCACCAGGAATTTGTTCGCCGCGGGGCAAGATGGCTTCCACGTTGGTCAATGAGATCGTTGCCGCGCCACCGTCATAACGCTGAATGACACCACTGACCATGTCGCCAATCAATTCGCTGTATTCATCGTAGAGCGCGTCTCGCTCAGCCTCACGAATTTTTTGGATCATCACTTGTTTGGCGGTTTGGGCGCCAATGCGGCCGACGGTCTCCTCGGAATCGAGCGGTTCTCCTTCGCAGGTGGCAAGGATGGTCCCATCCGTGCGATTGATTTGGACTTGGATATCGGCTTCTTCGCCATAGTGTTTCTTTGCCGCCGAAACGAGCGCAGCCTCAATGCCTTCGAAAACAATTTCTTTGTCGATGTTTTTATCCAAGTGGATGGCATCGACGATTCGTAGCACTTCAGCGGGATTCATGTTTATTATTCTCCACGGCGTATTCGCCCGCCGCGTCGGCAAATCGAGTTTTTGACATCTTTTAACTTACGGATCCAGCGGTTCCGGGCTTCCTCTTCAAACATCGCCTTCAGGCATTGTTTTCAAGCCCCGTCTCCAGGCCCCCGTTTTCAAGCCCCGTCTCCAGGCATGGTACGCAGCGCGCAAACTCCTTGTGCGAAGCCGACTTACAGCGGTCCGTAATCAAGCTACCTTACTAGGCGATCAGGGGGCATGTCAAGCGGCCCGGGCCGTAACCTGCCATGAATCCGAGAAAGTC
>JAJRWS010000622.1 GCA_024276705.1 Planctomycetota bacterium
TTGGATGTTTATCGCCTTTCGATCGATTATATCGCTGCCTCGTTCAAGGTCGCGAAGGATCTCAGCGGCCTTCATCGTCATGCTCGTGACCAATGGCTTCGCGCGGCACAATCGATTCCACTAAACATTGCCGAGGGTAACGGGAAGCGAGGTCTCAAAGATCGTAGCCGTTTTCTCGATATCGCCCGTGGTTCGGCGTTGGAATGTGCCGCGATTCAGGATGTTCTTGCTGCAACCGGTGGAATAGCAGATGAATCGCACAGTAGACTGAAACGAATGCTCAATCGCATCGTATCGATGCTAACGCGATTGATTGCGCGTTGTGACGTGACCCGAGAGGATTCCGCGGGGTACAATGCAAACAGCGAGTACGAGTACGAGTACCGCGATGCTGAGTACGAGTACGAAACCAAAACGCAATGATGTCAGAACAAACGGATGCAGTAGAGCTGTAAATGCCGTGGCGGTCTGCTTGCAAGTCTTCTCACGGCCCACTGATCCGAAACGATATCCGGTACAGCACTACGTTCTCTGCTCTCAGCTCTCAGCTCTTAGCTCTATCCACCCCCCCGCATGGATTGATCTTAGTGCAAACCGGTCCGGCTGCTATCATCCGCACCGGATCATGGCTTGCTTGGCGTTTGCACCAAGTGTCACCGAATTATTGGCGAGATAACACTTCATGCGACAGTGGTGCAGAGACTGGATGTTCGGCGTCTGGATTGTCTTGCCAGGCACGCTGCTGGTGGGATGCCATCGACCGCTGCCAACCAGTAGCCAGCATCTGGCAGCTTCGACCCTCGCCAAGGAACCACTCATTCTCCATTGCGACTTCGCGTTGCCCGAGCGGCAACGCCTGGTCGAACAGCTCGTACAGCAACGATCGATTTTGCATGAAAAGTTGGGGCTCACTTCCACTGGCGAACCCGTGCATATCTATCTGTTCGCCAACGACCGGGCATACTACGATTTCCTGGCTCGCCAATTCCCTGACTTTCCACCGCGCCGGGCCCTGTTTGTAGAAACCGACTCTCGATTGTCAGTCTTTGCCCAGTGGGGCAACCATGTGGTGGAAGATTTGCGTCATGAAGTCACTCACGGCTTTCTGCACAGTGCCGTACCTCGGCTCCCTCTCTGGCTGGACGAAGGGCTGGCCGAGTATTTTGAAGTGGGAAGTGAACAACACGGTATGCATCGATCGCATGGGATACTCTTACACCAGCAACTACAGACCACCACCTGGCACCCCGACCTGGTGCGACTCGAAGCTCTTGAATCCGCTGGCACAATGACTCAGCAAGATTACGCGGAGTCGTGGGCCTGGGTCCATTTTCTACTGGAAACCAGCGAACCGCGTCGACAACTACTCGCCGGATACCTGGCCGATCTGCAAGAGCCTAACATTACCGAACCACTCAGTGGTCGTCTGGCCAAACAGCTCACTCGAGCCGACCTGGCCCTGATCGAGCATCTGGAGGCGTTGCAGGAGGTCGGGCATGAAAAGTGAGGCGCGGCTTCACTTACCACCCGCCACGCACTCTAATCCCCAGTCCCCAGCCCCAGGCCCTCATTTCTGCTCTTCCTTGCGGAAGACCAGCCCGTGATCGACTTCGGTAAAGCCCAATTTTCGATAGAATGCCAACACCGCTTCATTGCTGGCCATGGTTTGAACTTCAACCGTACTCACACCACGACGTCGCAATAAGCGAAACGCCTCACGAAGTAAATGGCTGGCGCAGCCTTGACGCCGCCAATCGTACTCGACAAACAGATCGAGTAGCCCAGCCGTGCTGAGTCCCCAACTCGATGCAAGGGGCTGCACATCCCAAAAAGAAACCCTGGCAATAACTTTTCCCAAAGCCTTATCGACCAATTCAAAGTGGTCCCGCTGCAATCCACTCCACATGCAGGCATCCCACCAGCTCGCTGTGGGAGGATCCACCGACTCGACCCATTGAGCCGTACGTTTAATTTGTCGTACCCTACGGGAAAAAGGTGGTCGGAACCTGGCTAAATCGCACTGCATGATGACAACCCGGTCAATCTCACGATATCGATTCCGAGCACACGTATCCGTCAAAACACGGTCGGTATGCAAAACACCAGGAATCTCACTACCACCATATAAGCCTTGGTAAAACGAATTGAGTGGCCGGATGCCACCCCCATAGAGCACTTTGGCACCACGGCCACGCAAATAATGCTCGCTCGCCGCGAGCAAATCGTCCGCCAGGGCCGCCGCTCCGGCGGATGTACCTTCCTGAAGAGTGCCCTGCAGCATCAGCATGTGCGTGGTTCCCAACGAAGTATCAATTGCGGTTCCGTTCTCATTGGGAGCGAACCCTCCATGCACAAACCCAACCGGCAAGTCATCAAGCGTAGCGAGGATCAGCCCCGCTGGATCAAACTGCGGCTTGGAAAAGACGCCGTATTCCAGCAACTGTGGCGACACAGGCTGCATCAACCCCCGTTGGGGCGGCTGGCTGCGCCATATTTCCGCCAAATGGGGAGGATCCGAATTGAGAAAGGTGCGGAAACGATACACACGCGTACTCATGTCAAGGAGCTAGGAGCTGCTAATTATGACACGAAGGAAGGAAGGGGGAAGGGGGAAGGGGGAAGGAATGCGGATTGCGGATTGCGGAATGCGGAATGGGCCAAATCCGGATTGTAGATTGCGGATTGCGGAATGGAAGGGAAGACCGATAGCATCACCTGTGCACCAAATTTTTTCCTGAACCCTAAACCCTTTCCCTCGACACCCGGCGGCCTTCGGCCGAGAGCAGGAGAAGGGAGAAAGTAGAAAGGAGAGCCAGCAGTAATAGCCATGCCCTTTCTCGCTCCCCTGCGGTCTACTCTCTACTTACTACTCTCTTCTTTCCTGAACCCTGAACCCTGACACCCGATACCCGATACCCATTGATCCTCAACCCTCAACCCCTCATGCAGCCTGTTTTTGACTGCGGCGGGCAGGCCGCTTTCGGGGCTCTCCTTTCCAGCGACGGTGGACCCACCAGTACTGTTCGGGAGCCGATCGAATCAGGCATTCCAGGCAAGCTGTATACCATTGAGCCAGCCCCATAACGGTCCCCAGTTCCCCATCAACTTCCAGGGGATCGATCAGGTCCGCTACACGCATTTCAAAACGGAGCGGCTGGCCTTTCCGGACGACACCACAAACGATCGTCGGAGCCTGTCCACTGAGAGTGAAAATCGCCACAGCCTTGTGCGTCGAAGCGGGGCGGCCAAAAAAGTCGACCCAGCAGGCTTTGGCACCCGCGCTTTGATCACCCAGCAATACCAGTGTGCCTCCCCGTTCCAACAGCCAGGCGATCTGCTTACTACTGCCCGATTTTGGCAGCATGTACTGTCCCGTCGCCCCTCGAAAACGGTTCACGAATCGATCGAGATAAGGATTGTCGAGCGGGCGAGCGATCGTGTGCGTTGGAAAACCATGCAATCCCATCAGGTACCCGCCAATTTCAAAGTTCCCAAAGTGTCCGGAGAGGATCACCACGGGACGTGTGTCAAGCAGTCGCTGGACCATGTCCCGCCGACGTGGAAAATCGGTATGCTCACGCCAATTCGTCCGGTGCACTTTCCGCGGCGCATGGGCGATTTCGGCCACCATCAAAAATAAATGCTGCCACATCCCTAAAGCAATCCGCGCATGCTGGTCGGTGGAATCGTGCGGGAAGGCCGTACGCAAATTCTCTTCAATCACCGAACGGCGCAACTTGATTCCATGCCAAAGTAACCAGGCAGCCCCGCGTGCGCCACTTTGACACGCACTCAAGGGAAACATCTGCACGACACAGATTGCCAAACGAACCAGCAAATAGACGGCATAGTCCGACAGATTTTTTGCAAGATGAAATCGGCCATTGTTTTCTTTTCCCCGCATCGAATTTCCTTCCATGGAAAAATGTGGGGCCCATTGTGGCAAGCCGCGACCATTGAGCCTAGCCCGGTTTCGCAGAAACCCGGCAGCAGTGCTAGCATCTACTTGGAAACCGTTAAAAATAACTTCGGTAAAAGGTAGTGTTCAGGGTTCAGGGTTCAGGGTTCAGGAAAAGTAGGACAAAAAAGCTGATCGGCAAGGTGCAACTCCAAATAAGCGGTTAGCAGTCCAAATTGGCATTCACTTTCATACTGAACCCTGAACACTGAACCCTCATCTGGAAGTGGGGAATTTATTTTTGAGCTATCCTTTACCGCGGCCGGGCCGGATCGCGTTTCAAAGGCAGTTTGACCGTTTTTCCCGTGGCGGCCGCCTGGTAGATAGCCAGGATAATCTCCACGCTGCGGCGGCCCTCATGGCCATCGACCGATGGTACGGTACCACCTCCGATCGCCTTGAGCACATCACGAAAAAGCATGGCATGGCCATGGTGGCCGATGGCAGCCGGGTCCGCCGCCCCGCCGCCCGTACTCTTCGGTGCGTCCATCGCTCGCAGGATGGCCGCGTCGCCACGCGTTTTTTTAGCAAAATCCCATGCTTTGATATCTTCCTCTTCCAACACCGCGCTCCCTTCGGAGCCGTGCAGTTCAATCCGTTTCAAGTAACCAGGATAAGCGGCCGTGGTGGCCTCGATGACCCCGAGGGCCCCATTGGCAAAACGGAGTGTGGCGGTCGCCACATCCTCCACCTCGATACGCCGGTGCGCCAGGGTCGCGGTCGCTGCCTGGATTTCGGCGACCGGTCCCATCAACCAGGTCAACAGGTCCACGGTGTGGATCGCCTGATTCATCAGCGCGCCACCCCCATCGAATTTCCAGGTACCCCGCCAGGCACCACTGTCGTAATATTCCTGCGTCCTGAACCATTTGACATACGCGTCACCCAGCGTCATTCGACCAAAGCGTTTGGCTTCCACCGCCCGTTTCATCTTCACCGACGAGTCATGGAAACGCGACGGGAAAATGGTCGCGAGAGTCACTCCCTGTTTTTCGCATTCACGAATGATCCGATCGCAACGCCGAAGAGTGATTTCCAGCGGCTTTTCGACAATCACATGCTTGCCTGCTTTGGCGGCCGCCAGGGCCGGCTCCAGGTGAGCTCCGCTGGGAGTTGCAATGGTCACCACATCGACTTTCGGGTCGGCCAGCAATTCTTTGAGCGAACCATAGGCAGTGCAGTCGTGCTGGGCGGAAAATTTCTCTGCATACGCTGGCGCTTGATCGAAGCAAGCAACCAATTTAGCACCTCGCACATCAGCAATCGCCCGAGCATGAAATTGGCTGATCATTCCTGTGCCGATGATGGCAAACCCGTAAGACATGCGATGTTGCTCCGTGTTTCGGTGTTTCGGTGTTTCAGTGTTTCAGTGTTTCAGTGTTTCGGTAAAACAGCAGGGCAACGGAAA
>JAJRWS010000623.1 GCA_024276705.1 Planctomycetota bacterium
ACCGGCCATGTTGAAAGCAGCAGGCTCGGCTTGGGTCGCCGGTTCGGCTTGCGGGGAATTGGCCACCCGGTCCTGGCAACCGGCCAGCAGCAAACCCGTGAACATCATAAGGAATGGAATTTTCATCACGCCCGCTCCTAGCGTGTCTCCTCCAACTCCGAAAGTTCCACCAACTCCCCTTGGGCATCCATCTGCCGGATATCCTCGGTAATCTTCATTGAACAATATTTCGGTCCGCACATGCTGCAGAATTGGGCGCTCTTGAAGGTATCTTGCGGCAAGGTTTCGTCGTGGTAGCGGCGCGCCGTCTCCGGATCGAGTGCTAAACGGAATTGTTCATTCCAATCGAACGTAAAACGGGCCCGCGAAAGGGCATCGTCCCGATCCCTGGCGCCTGGCACCTTGCGGGCGATGTCCGCGGCGTGCGCGGCGATCCGGTAGGCCATCATCCCTTGCTTCACATCCTCTTTCTCAGGCAACCCCAGGTGTTCCTTGGGAGTCACGTAACAAAGCATCGCTGCCCCGGCCCAACCGGCCAGTGCCGCGCCAATGCAACTGGTGATGTGGTCATAGCCAGGAGCGAAGTCGGTCACCAGAGGCCCCAGCAGATAAAACGGCGCGCCCTGACAGGATTCGATCTGCCGGTCCACGTTCATCTTAATTTCATCCATTGGAATGTGACCCGGGCCTTCGACCATCACTTGCGTGCCTCGTTGCCAGCTACGACGTGTCAGTTCGCCCAGCACATCCAGTTCCGCGAACTGCGCTTCGTCACTGGCATCGGCCAACGAACCGGGCCGTAACCCATCCCCAAGACTCCAGGTTACATCGTACTGCCGCATGATGTCGCAAAGATCTTCAAAATGCGTATAGAGCGGATTTTCCTTCCGGTGCGCCATCATCCACTTGGCAATCAGCGACCCGCCCCGGCTAACAATACCCGTAACGCGACCGGTCGTCAGGTGCAAGTGCTCGTATTTTACGCCACAGTGGATCGTCATGTAATCGACCCCTTGCTTGGCCTGGTGCTCGACCATGTCAAGAAAATGCTGCGGACGCATTTCTTCCATTTCACCGCCCAGTTCTTCCAGCATCTGATACAGGGGCACGGTACCGATCGGCACGGGGGATCTGGCAATGATCGCCTCTCGTATCGTATCGATGTTACTGCCCGTCGACAGGTCCATGACCGTATCGGCACCGTAATGGACAGCCGTATGCAATTTATCCAACTCGCCTTCCAGGTCGCTGGTCACGGCTGAGTTGCCGATGTTTGCATTAACTTTGCAAGTCACCGCACTGCCAATGGCCATCGGCTCCAGATTGGCTGCTAAATGGACCCGATTGGCAGGAATCACCATCCGACCGGCAGCTACTTCGACCCGTATTTCCTCGGCGGTGAGATGCTCTCGTTCTGCAACATATTCCATTTCTGGGGTGACAATGCCCGCGCGGGCCTGCTGAAGTTGGGTGATCGGCTGAGCCATGTGCAATGGCCTCCTTGCAGGAAATAATGGATACTAACGATCTATCGTATCGCTCTGAAAGGGAATGTCAATCTGCGGCATACGATCCTCCAAGCTGACTGGGCCGGCCCGTTGCAAACTGTAAGCCACCTCTGTATGGACGGGGGTTTTCTAGAGAAAATAACTATAGTTCCAAGATCGGCCGATGAAGCCGACCTGGGCAGCGTACTAGCGGTTAAAATCGCCGGTATCCAGGCGGCTTATCGCCCTGAGCCACGTTAGGATGGGTGGGAATTTGGAAGTATGAAAGTAGCAACGAGGACGATTACGAACAGCCATGTCCTTTCTCACTCTCTTGCGGTCTACTCTCTACTCTCTACTCTCTTTCCTGAACCCTGAACCCTGAACCCTGAACCCTGAACCCTGAACTCTGACACCCGACACCCGACACCTGACACCTGACACCTGACACCTGACACCCAACACCCAACCCCTGTCTATGTCCACTGGACGAACCTTTGCCGTGGGCGACATCCACGGATGTGCCACCGCGTTGGAAACGATGCTCGCCACGCTGAAACTGCGCACCCAGGACCGGCTGATTGTACTTGGTGATGCGATTGACCGGGGCCCTGACAGTCGCGGTGTACTCAGGCAGTTGCTGGAGTTGCGAGACCAATGCCTGCTAGTCACCATCTTGGGCAATCACGAGCAAATGTTGCTGGATGTAATCGATGGGCGCATGCCACGTCAGAACTGGCTCGGCTTCGGTGGGGCCCAAACACTCGACTCGTATGGCCAGCAGTCGTCGTTGGCAGCGGTGGCAAAAGAACATGTGGCATTCATCCGTACCTGGGGCGACTACCACGAAGAAGGCGACCACTTTTATGCGCATGGCAATTACCGTGAATTCCTGCCACTGGCTGTGCAACCTTGGCAATTATTACGTTGGCAATCTCTCCATGAGCGAACCCCTGGACCACACCAATCGGGACAGGTGGCCGTACTTGGGCATACGGCAAACCGGCAAGGAGACGTCCTGGACCTGGGGCACCTGATCTGCATCGACACCTGCTGCCATGGCGGCGGCTGGCTCACTACCCTGGAGGCAGCCTCTGGACGAATCTGGCAAACCAACGACCGGGGTGAAATGCGTTGCGATTCGAGACCCTAAAGCCAGGGCATTTTACTAGCACCACCAAAACTATCGGGATCGGAATCGCTGTCGGGATCGGGATCGAAATAACATGGGTCAGAGGCACGAAAAAACGGCTATTTACCGCCTCTCGATGAAGCAGAAAGTCATCAACGAAAAACGTACTTGGACCGTATTGTCGCTAGGCTCAATCGCCTAGGCGGCAGAGGCTACTCGGTCAAATAAGATTCCGCTTCTTATGCATTCGCGGACTTCGATAGCGATCCCGAGTCCCGATCCCGAGTCCCGATGAGTAGGTACTCGTAGCCGAGAAAGGTTATCCAGTTTTTCCGGAAATGTAGGATGTTGATAAACGCTAGTAAAAAGGGCTCAACCCTGCAACCCTCAACCCTCAACCCTCTAATCCATCAACCGGGCCATTATTTCCTTGTGCACCTGTCGCACCGGGTCACTCGCTGGCTGAGCCGTAACCGAAAGGTGGCCGAAAGAGAGCAATATCACATCATCAACTCCGGCAAGGAGTCCTCGCTTGACTGCCACGATACCATCTCCTTTGCCCTCTACCATTTCTTCCATCTCTGCCAGCGTTTCATCCAGTTTATCGCTGGCCCTACGGATTCCAGGCAGTGCGCCAGCCGTTTTATGGATCGCCGACCGGACCCAATCCATTTCAGCTTGCGAAATGCTCGCTCCAGTCCCGAGTAAGATGGTGTACTCCACCGCTGTGTTACGAGGCCGAGCATTGAGCCGCTGTAAGAAGGGCGAGCCCGGAACCAGGTCATCCGCCGCCTCCCCCAATCCATCCACCACCGAATCACGCAAGCGAGCCCACGGCCCACCCGACTTACGCCCCAGCCAATGCTCCCACACATCGGTCGCCACAGCCACGTTGGCCACCAGAGTCCCCTGAGAAGGCGGGGCGATCATAATCAATCGCATGACGTTACCCGGATCCAATCCAGGATCCTCCAAACACGCACGAGCTACCAGGCCACCCATGGAATGCGTCAGCAATACCACCTTGCGTTTGGGATACTGCCTGGCAAATTGTTTGAGCGATAACGAAAGCCGCTCCGCCGAAGCGGCCAGGTAGTAATCATTCGGGTAAGAAAAACCGGCACAGGGGAATCCGGCATGCCGAATTGGCTCAAGAATGGCTTTGTTTTTTTCCAAGCATGAATTGTAACCGTGTAGCAATACCACCAAGGGGCGTTCTTTCCCGGTCATATTCTCAGAATCGGCCCACCTCTTCTTATCCACCTGCCTGCCCGGTACCAGCAATTGCCTGCCCCGCACCAGCAATTGAGGGTCGTCCAGCCTGAGACCATAGCGGGCATCATCCTGCTGAGAGTAGACCTTTCTTCGCAGCCAATCTTTATAACCTCCAGTCGAGTGTTCTTTGGCTGCGCCCGACCGTTCGTAAAGTGAGTTGTGAATCGATAAAAAATTCTCACCCGGCGTGATCGCAGCGATTGGGGCTACCGCGCCGGTAGGCAGTCCTGCGGCAACAAGGCCATCTGCCGACAAGGCCCAACCAAGCAGTATCCAACATGCCAACCGTCCCCCACAGCTTCTGGCAAAACCCCAAACCCAAACAAACTCCCAACCCCCAAGCACGCAGTCCCATGCGGAGCTACGACCCAATGAGCCAAGACAGCTTCGTAATTCTGGTCGAACCAAAGCCCGCACCTCTCCCACACTGCCCGTATTATTCTGGAAATCCCGTATTACTCTGGAAATCCCGTATTACTCTGGAAATACAGCCAGTACCCGAAAATCCACCTTACAGATAACGATTTCCAAGCTCTACGCAGCAAACAACGTATCAGTTCATCCGGACTCATTCATCTTTTTGGGTAGTCGCGCGCACAGACTCTAGTCCTTCGTCAAACTAATATTTTCGGCTAGCGGTCTGCGTAAACCTTTGCCCCTCTATGAGTTGCTCCGATCGCTATCCGAAAATTCAGGCTTGACCAGACACTAGTCTTCTACACCACTCACGGGCGCGCGATCCGCATCCACGGGCTTGGTTAACAGATCTTCAAAGCCGGCTGCCGCCAGGATTTTTTGTTTTATTTCCTCGGCGATCTGAGGAGTTTCTTTCAAGAATGCACGTGCCTTCTCCTTACCCTGACCCAACTGCATTTCGCCGTAGCGGAACCAGGAACCGGTGCGTGTGACCAGTTTTTGCTCCATCCCCATGTCGAGAATATCTCCTTCGTAGCTAATACCACAGTCATGCATCATATCGAACTCCGCCGTTCGGAAGGGAGGCGCGACCTTGTTCTTCACCACTTTTGCCCGAACACGCTGACCTACGACTTGCTCCCCATCTTTCAATTGACCGATGCGGCGTACATCGATTCGGCAGGAAGAGTAAAATTTCAACGCCCTGCCTCCTGGCGTTGTCTCGGGACTGCCAAACATCACCCCAATTTTTTCCCGAATCTGATTGATGAAGATCACCGATGTTTTGGACTTGGCAATGGCACCGGTAAGCTTGCGCATCGACTGGCTCATAAGCCGGGCCTGCAAGCCGACATGGGAGTCGCCAATTTCTCCATCCAGCTCTTTCTTAGGGACCAGGGCCGCCACGGAATCAATCACGATGACATCGACTGCGTTGCTCTTGATCAGCATTTCAGTAATTTGCATTGCTTCTTCCCCGTGGGAAGGCTGGCTTACCAAGAGCGTCTCCAAATCGACACCCAGTTTCTTCGCCCAACTGGGATCGAAAGCATGCTCAGCATCGATGAAAGCGGCAATACCGCCGGTCTTCTGGGACTGGGCAATCACATGCAGAGCCAAAGTCGTTTTACCGCTCGATTCCGGGCCATAGACTTCGACGACCCGTCCACAAGGGATGCCTTGCCCTCCCAAAGCGAGGTCAAGCGACAGACTCCCCGTGGCGATTCCCTTGATACGGCGAATCTGGTCGCTACCCAAGGGCATGATTGAGCCCTCGCCAAATTGTTTTTCGATGGCCGCCACGGTATGGCGCAGTTCATCGCTATTTTCCAGAATTGTACCGATGGGTGAATTGTGGTCCTTCTTCGCGTTCCCTTTTTTCGGGTTGCCTGTTTTCGGGGCCTTACGACCTGTACTTTTCTCTTTTTTTGCCATGTTGCGACTCACTGTCCCACGAGTTGACTGAATATAATTTGCCTCAGACTTCTTTTTCACTGCAAGCTCTTCGTTTGCTGCTGAAGTCTGCTTTACTTCTGCACTTTTTTTTGCCGCTGTTTTTGCTCTCGTCTCCGAATCCTGATTCAAACCCGCACTACTGTTCAATCCAGTACTCATTGCAACCGACGCGGCGGACTGGGCAGTTACAGCTTTTTTTACAGTTGCTACGACCATGACGTGAAACCCTTTATCTGGGAGAAACCTTTATCCAATAGAAAAGCACTCTATGCAAGCACTCGGCGCCAAATACTGTACGCACGAATACTGTATCGGTGTTCACTCACCGTGGCAAGAGAAATTTATCGAGATTTCCTCCCCCAATGCATCGCACCCTCATTTCGGGGGGGGTCCTAAAACCTTCATGCCTCCTAAAAGGGGCGGAAGAACAAATATCGTACTCGTACTCAGCCCAGCGGTACTCGTACTCGCCGTCTGCATGGTACTGGCGGAAGAACGAGGAAGCGACCAATCGATCGAAAGGCGATAAACAGCCACTTGATCGTGGCAAGGATGGGTTTGGTTATTGTCAGTCCTTTCGAGTACGAGTACCGGCTGGCGCAAAGTACGAGTACGATTCGAGGCCTGAACATACAATCCATGGCGGTCGCATTTTATGGATCAAGTTCTGCTATTACACTTACGGTATAAAGAAGTGGTTTAAGGAGATTACCTTGGAAAACACTCGCCGGACCGGCAGAGCCTGTCAGAGCCGCACGGTCGGAGGCCGTGGATTTAGGAAGGATTAAGAGATAAGAAACCTCCGGTCATGAACGGCTACAGATACAAGCGAGGGGCCGTACACCCAAGTGGTGCCGGCCCCTGAAACGCGTTTTTCGTGTGCCCCACGACGGAAATTTGTCCTGAGACGTCTGCTAAAGACTACCGCTTCTTGCGCTTGGCGGTCTTTTTCTTCTTCGCGACCTTACGCTTGGCGGTCTTTTTCTTCTTCGCGACCTTACGCTTGGCAGTCTTCTTTTTCTTGGCGACCTTGCGCTTGGCCGTCTTCTTTTTCTTCTTGGCGACCTTGCGCTTGGCCGTCTTCTTTTTCTTCTTGGCGACCTTGCGCTTGGCGGTCTTCTTTTTCTTGGCGACCTTGCGCTTGGCCGTCTTCTTCTTGGCGACCTTGCGTTTGGCCGTCTTCTTTTTCTTGGCCACTTTCTTTTTAGCCGTTCTCTTCTTTTTAGCCACAGTCACTCCTCCATAACAAAGTGGTGGCGACCCCCCGATCCGACAAACCTCCGCCCAACAACCAGGCAGGGGCCAGGATGGAAATCACCTCAAAGAAACCTGCCATCCTTCCGAGATGGCACAAAGGTTGTTTCGCATTCGAATTGCTCCAGCAATCGTTGACTCCGTTCCAGCCATCGCTGGATAGTTTCGCCAATGACTCAGTGGATCCGCGACATGAAAGAAAACTTTACATCCATGTGCCGCTTGGAAGTATTTGTACGGATTCACGATTTTTATGCAACACATTTTTATAAAAATTTTTCATATCGTGATCGCTTTTTTTGCTTATGTGCCAATCACTCGCGTCATGATCTTCTTAACCATGCAACCTTCACTCGACGAAGAGTCGCATCGGCTATGAATCAAAACTGCGCAATCGTGACCCCGTTGCGTAAACGAATGCTGGGCTGTCGCGAAGGTCTGGCAGCCATGCCATTCGAGGATAGGGTCCACTTAAAATGATGCCACGAGAACACCGCGGAGATCGCCGAACCAGGGCCCGGAGAAGGGTCCGGCAAATCGGTCCACTGCCCTAGAATTTCAGCCCATGCGGCAACCGCAACCGCCCGACGAACATGGATGGGATCAAGACCATACCATGGTTCTTTCACCTTATATATAGGCGCATTCTTATCTTTCGCCAATTGCTGCAAAGCCCGACTCAATGCCTCTGCGCGGGCTTGAACCGTCTCCAGCGAGAGACGACAGGCTGGAAATAACAAGGCTCGAAACAATCGAAAACGCATCTTGCCAATGCGTCGTATCGGGTCGATTGGCAGGTCGGTCATCACCACTTGCGCACCATGTCGATGAAGCCGCTCGATCGACTCGACAACCCACTGCAAGATGGTTTCCACCGCAACTCCGTAGAGGATGTCATTGCCCACATCCGTGATCAATGCATAGGTTGGCACACACTGGTTCCGTTCTAAATATGCCCAAAGATCACTTCGCAAAATTCCACAAACTTTTTTTCCAAAAAAAGAAGAATCTTGTCCGTAAGACCTTCCATGCCCCTTGGCAACCACAATTTCCAATGGGCATCCCAACAACTGCTGGACGTTGCGCACCACGACAGGAAAACCGCGAGACAGATTACTCGCACCAAGCAAGACCACGCGATTGGCTGCACACACAGTCTCATATTGAGACATCGATTCATGCATCAAGACCTCACCGCAAGATAGGATTGCTACTTCTTACCAAACGCTCGTCTGGTATGCCTTGAGTGTCTGATAACTCATGTAAGCGAAGTAGCCAAAAAAAAAGGCGACAAACAGCTCACCTGACATAAGCCCCAGGATAGCCATCGCTCCCGCACATAAGGCTGAAATTTGCAACGAAAGAATAATGCCCTGACGTGGTCGTCCTATCTGACAGAGCTCGCGTACCACCTGGCCGCCATCGAGTGGGTAAATGGGCAACAAATTCACGCAGCCCCAGAGAATATTCACCCACAACAGTTGGCGTACCAGATAATTCACATTGCCCGACTCAAACGGCTGCCAGAAAATGGTTATCAAAGGAGTGGATAACAGGCTGGCTTCCACCAGCCCCACCGATTCCAGCGTGGGCTGCGTCCAAGGCCCGAGAAAACCGAGGGGATGCCCAGCCATTCGCACGGCCACCACAACGATCAAGGCCAACAAGAACCCAGCGCAGGGCCCGGCCAACGATATGAGCACCTGACTACGCGTATGTCGATCACAATCGTCGCACGACGCCAATCCCCCCATGGCATACAGGGTAATCCATGGCCGCCCACCAAAATGCCGCTGCATGAACGCATGCCCCAACTCATGCACCAGGATGGAAACAAACAGCACGATGGCCCAGATTACCAGTTGTTCCGGAGGTGTCGACTTGCCATTGAGGCCCAGCAACACCGTGACCAGCCAGAAGTAGGGATGAACACGCACCGGAAACCCGAACAATTTAAAGTGCAAATCGGCCGGCGTAGGAGGAGGCTCACGAAGTAGCATAGCGAGTGACGGGGGTGACAGGGAATTTATGATTTATGATGGATGATTTATGATGGATGCTTTAGGTCCAATGAAAAGCTCTGCTCTCGGCCGAAGGGCGTCAGGTGGCGGGTATCCGTATGCAAAAAATGTCCCCTCTCCCCCGGCCACTTGCCGCCGAAAAATATTCCATATCGCCAGGACTTTCCCGGCAAGTGGTTGGGGGAGAGGGTTGGGGTGGGCTCCCGAAAATTCGCGTTACGTTCTTATGCAGATTTTCTGTCAACCATCCTGTCATTCTGATGGAGCGGGCACCGAAACTTGTTTTGGTCGACGACTGAAGGATCTCTCGTTGAGGCTGATTGCTGCGTACTGCAAACAGGAGATCCTTCGCTGCGCTCAGGATGACGTGTGGAACAATAATCGATCAATACCTGGGACCTGTTTTCTCGAGAAAAACGCGTATTTCCGAAGGCCCAGGGTTAGGGTGAGGGGGCTGAATGTCAGGTGGCAGGATTCAGTCTTTCAGGGTTCGTGGAAAATTGCTCTCCGCTCTTAGCTTTCCGCTCTCCGCACCTACCGCTCTTACGCACTTTTTCTGATTCTTACCTTGGACCTTTGCGCTCCGGTCTCGCGACACGCATCTTTCGACCCTTCTGCCGTTTCCAACAGCCTGCCGATGTACTGGGCAGCACGACGCGACGCGCCGCCCCGGCCTACTTCTGCTTTAAGTTCCGTTAAACGCCGAACGATTGACTGGTGCTCGGCGGCGTCGGTCAGCCAGGTTACCACATGCCGGGCCAACTGGGTCGATTTGTCCTGACAGGTCAGATATTCGGGCATCAACACATGGGCATCACGTGGATCTTCGGGATCGTACACCCCCGACTCGCCAGCCGCAAACGGATCGTCGTCGGTCAACAGGTTGACCAGGGTAATATAACGCACCCTGCGGAACTTGGCTTGAATCCAATAAGCCCATCTCGAGATTTTATACAACACCACGGTCGGTCTGGCATGATAGAGAAGCTCCAACGATACGGAACCGGAACAAGCCATCGTGCAGGAAGCCGCATGAATCAGTTCACCCGTGCGGCCCACGTGGATATCCATCGGGCTGCCCGGTGATTCCTTGCCTGACGGACTCGGCTCACTGCGGATCATCTCTCGAATCAGGCTCTCTTGTTGGACTTTGTACGCCGCCACTGCAAATCGGACTTGAGGAACCTGTTCCCGTATTTTATCCGCGGCGCGTAAAAACATCCGCATGTTGCTTCGCACCTCCTGCGTACGCGAACCGGGCAAGATCGTCACCAGCGGCCCGTCTTGCTCTGCTAACTGCCGCAAGAACGTCGCATCCAAGCTCTGGCCCCTCAGTTCATCAAAATAAGGGTGGCCCACAAAGGTTGCCTGACAGCCGCGCTGGGCAAACCACTTCGGTTCGAAGGGAAGTTTGCACAACACATGGTCGACATAGCGGCGTATTTTCTTCACCCGCCAACTGGCCCATGCCCATAGCTGGGGCGTACCGTAGTAAACGACCGGAATTCCACGTGCTTTTGCCCGCCGAGCAATCCACCAGTTAAAGCCCGGGTAATCAATCAACACCACCAGGTCGGGCCGCTGACGTAGAAAATAACGATCCGCGCGCCAAAGCAGGCCAAGAAACCGATGGAGGTAGAGCAAGGCCCGGACAACTCCTATGATCGCCAACTGGGTGAGATCGGCATGCAACTGACAGCCTGCCTTGGCCATTCGCGGACCTCCATAGCCTACAAATTCCCACTTGGGATGGGCCTGGTCCAGTTCTCTGATGAGATTCGCTCCGTGCAGATCCCCACTCGGTTCACCCACCGAAAAAAATATTTTCATCCTAGCTTCCTTGCTGCGGACTCCTGCCACGACCTTCCAAAATGCATGAAACATCCAGGCCCGTGCCGCCGAGTATGGCAGAATGGGCAAATGAGGGGAAGTTCAGTTCAGGACTTGCGCTCGCCGATCTCCGGCTCCGCATCTCCGGTTGGGATCTTCCACGGCAAGTCTTCCAGGAACCACTGCGTAACCAGGCGGGCATCGTGCCCCAGGTAAGCCCACTGCCGGTCGGCCAGAGTCACCTGCAGCCATTGTTCGATGCGTCCGGTTGCCTGATCCGGTAACGTGGCCAGGGCGGCCAGGCTGGCTGTCGGGTCGCCCAGCCTGCCGGCAATATCGGCCGGCCCGGCGACATTCGATTCCGCCATGCCCACGGAAGTCCGCCCACCATCCCAGCGTCCAACCCAACCGGCGATGAGTAGCCAACCAGCGATGAGCAGAGAGCCTGCCACCGCCAGGCTCCCCCAGGCAACACGCATTCGCCCGGACGAGAACCAGGCTCGCGCTCGCTGGGCATCGCGAAATCGATCCCAGGTGGTCTGGGCTCGATCCTGGAGCATCGCTTGTTGCACCGTATGGCAGATCCGTCGGTGCAAGTCGGCCGAAAACTGAGGCCGCTCGCTCCAGGCTTCGCGCCGAAGCCGTTCCCCCAATGCCGATGCTTCACGGGCAACCGGCTTGGGCAGCGTACTCTTCCCTGCACGTGAGCAAGGCCGGCGTGAAAAGATCCCGGCGAACCGGTGCATGGAACCTGGTTTAAACATAGGACACCCCCTTGGTTGGTGACAACAACGGCTGCGCATCGGGCGCTGCCAGGGCCTCCTCCATGAGTGGGTTGTCGGTCATGCGCCGGCCGGGTTCCCACTCCCGAACCAGCGGCAACAGTTTCTTCCGGGCGCGAAACATCATGGCCTTCACTGAGACCCGCGAACGGTTCAGGACCCGAGCGATATCCGCCACCGGCAGGCCTTCAACATAATGCAGCCACATGGCCGTATTCTGTTCTTCCGACCAGACTTCCGCCGCCACCGCCCAAAGCCGTTGCCGCTGTTCGGCTTCGATAGCGATCTGTTGCGGCTCGGGCCCATCGGACGGGATCGCATCCAGGCCATGTTCGTCTTCGTCGGACAGGCCACGAGCTCCGTGGCCCACAAACCCATGCTGACTCAGCTTGTGTTGACGTCGGTGATGGTTGATACTCAACCGCCGCCCGATGGTGTAGAGCCAGGTGCTGAATTTCCACTGCTGCCGGTACCTGTGCAGATTCCGATAAGCGCGAACCATCGTCTCCTGAACCAGGTCCTCCGCCTCCTCGGCGGCACCCCGGTGCCGCAAAAAATGCAACAGGGGCACCTGGAAACGGACCACCAACTCCTCGGAACTGCGCGCGCAGCCTGCCTGGGCCTGACAGGCAAGCTGCTCATTCGTGACCGATGGATCGCTGGAATCGCAGCTCAACAAGACCACCCTCAGTTGGCATGGAACATTCAGTACTTCAAAATTTCCTCGTAGCCCTACGTGGGGCAGGGCGATAAGCCGGTGCGGGAACCGACGTTTTTATCTGCTAGCACGTCGTCCGGGTCGGCTTCATCGGCCACTGCTTGGAACTACTCTCATTCTACCCAATCCGCCCCTCCGTGGCACCATGCTTACTTCCGGCACCCTTTCAGCGGGCATTGGCCATCTCCCCTGGCCTCAATCAGCCTTTCGACGATTTTTTGACCATATTCCCAGACATCATCCGCTGATTCCCGCAATTCGACCATCACCACCTGGCCTTCGGTCCGGACATGAATCGCGTCGAGCGCTTCGAGCGCTTCGGGATGATCCTGGCCGTGCAGCGTGGCCATGGCATAGAAACCCTCGAGGACTTTGACCACTTGCTCCGCAACTTCATCCGAGCGGG
>JAJRWS010000624.1 GCA_024276705.1 Planctomycetota bacterium
CACCTGAAGGCCACGCTTGGCGAAGGCGCGGTACGCGTCATCGACTGGGCCAGTCTTCTTGTCTGGGGACTCGTTGCTCTCGTCGGATTCATGCAAGCCGAGCAATACAATGGTGGCTGGTTGACTAGCTATGGCGGTGACGTCTTTGGTCCGATTGCATTTTGGTGGGGATTGCGACGAACGATATTTGCTTCGCCAAAATATGGGGCTGAATTTGCAGTACTGACACAGATAGTTGGATGCTTTGTCTGGGAAATCTGCCAGCTATTCGATCTATCCGGAACGATTCTGTTTTTCACAAAGGGAGTGTTTGATTCATTTGACCTTGTTGCATATTCGCTCACGCTTCTTGGGTGCTACGTCTTGGACAAGACGGTTCAATAACCGGCCCGCGCAGGTTCTGATCGACCCCAAAGTATGGCGTTCTATTTTACAGGACCTCAACACTGCCATCCCACAACCCTCGGAAACCCGCCTTTCCGGGGCCGTTCCAAGCTCGAATCCGCCTCGCCTTCCGCTACCCCTGTTTGCACATTTCTCCTGCTTGTGCACGGAAATCAATTGGACGGTTATGAACCTCAAGCTCAATCCTCTGAGCCTGGTTGAAATCTCATCGATCCAACCACTCGAGTTTAAAGGTGATAACATCACCACGCTCAACATTGGAAGCCCCCCAAATAAATGCTAACGGGGATGTGTCTTTTAAGTAATCCAACTTGGTTTTTCTGTAGCACTCATACTCATAGGTTCCCGGGCGGTGATCTCCCCACTTGGGGTTTGATGAAGGTCCGGCCCCTATAGGAAAGGGTAACCACCCGTGAACGGTAACAAGGGCATTCATGTCGGCAAGGCCCAATTTAAACCTGGTCTTTTTGTTGGTTGAGGACATGGTAACTCTAAACCTACGTCCAGCTCGAGGTGCATCAGATATACCACCTTTCATCAATACATAGGGTATATTGAGAGAATTCTTAACAGGATCAGACAATATCTTAATCGTGGTATCTGTAAATTCCAACTTCGGGGTTTCATTAGAAGCTATCACACTAATCGAAGTATTCCCCATTGGTGCTTTACTTGCTCCGTAAACACACTTACTTAAGGCGATGGCATTACTGCCTGGCACTTGCGGCAAGGCATAATCAGTGGCCTTTTCACGCCCTGTGATTGCCTCTGTGATGCCTTTGGCAAAAAAACCTGATGGATGGAATATACCAAAATCCCCATACGCGTTCCAGTAACTGAACGGCATTCCACGACTCATACAGGCATTAGCGGCATCTCTGGCATACATATTTCTGTGATGGCTTGAAATGATCCCCGCCACGCCAATCTCAGTAATAACACAGGGTTTTCCGCGTAACTTTACTTGCTCTTCAACTATATCAAAGGCAGCATCCATCTCCTTTTTTGCTGAATTAGACCATACGCCAGGTTTGTTCCCACGTTTATTGTTATGTGTTAACCAATAAGGATAATAGACATGCGCCACCAAAGCCGTTCTACGGTCGGTTATCTCAGGCATTGATTCCAGATTGTTTGGATTGTTGTAGTTAGAACCACCAATAAGGAAAATTGTCTTGGAGTTCACAGCTCTACACGTGTTCAACATACCTGGCCAGTATTTGTTCCAATCTTTGTTGAAATTTCCGTTAGGTTCATTTTCCAACTCAAATAAGACTGTTTCAAATGAATACCTATTTAATCTTTTGGCGACCTGAGCAACCATTGCGGCTTGACGAATCAGTTGTTTTGAGCGAGGTAGCGAACCTCCGAGTAGGTGATTCTTACCCTCTTTATTAAGAAATCCCGTATGATTATGGTTATCAATAATAACCATCAACCCTTCCGCCAAGGCATCATCAACATTGGCAAAGAATCGATCAAGATACTTTGAATCAATAGTCCATGGCGGTTCAATTGCTGTTTTGTTGGAAAAATTCACCGGGATGCGCACATGGTCAAACCCGGCTTTCTTTATACGTCTGAATAGCTCACGGGTAGTGAATACGTTTCTGTAAGCACCCGGAATGACATCTTTAGCTGGCATAGCATCCCACGACTGACCAACGTTGAGACCTCTTCCTAGTGAATTTATGACTGCGGTAGCATCATCATCTAAGTTGCGATAAGACGTTTTAGCCTTAAATGGAAATATGGGAGCCAGTTTTCTATTAAGCCACACAGCACGCTCTGCTGATTTGAAACTTTTGACATTTAGTGATATCTTCTGTCCATCAATATTCAAATCCAAGCGACTGCCGCCGGAGCTTTTATCATCAACTTGAATGGTCAGTACAGGCTGGCCGAGAGGGTTGCGCAGAGTGAGAGTCATATTAGACAGATCTGAAGTTTTGTCCGAAGTTTGTGCAAAAATATCGGCGGGGAAGAGAGGTAATGCACAAACAACAAAGGAAGTTAGGTAAAATGTTGTCTTTCGCCGTTGTCTTAGCACAGTCATGGCAAGTATAGACAAAAGGTAAAGCACGCCAACGGATATTGCCTCAAAAGCGATCGAGGTTATTCCTTGTTGCGCTGTCCATGTAGTGAAGAGATAGGAAATTGCTTTCCTGCGACGGGAAGAGGATAGCGCTGGTCCGGTGTTGGCGCAAGAATTGGGGTGGAAATCGTGGGGCTGGAAGCCCTGAGTGGTGCGGGATCGGGCCTGCACTGGCCCGATCCGGCACCACTCAGGGGACGTCCGAGGGTCGGGCAGACAAATGCAATCCGGATCGAGCGTTTCGGGGCGCGTTCCGCCGTGCCCGTCGGAGTCTACGCTCGGAGGGCCACAGAGAATCCGGAGTGCCGCCGGGAGCGCATCTGGTCGACCACATCTTGAGTGATCCTGCCTTCGTTCAGTAGCAGCTTGAAGACCTTGTCCTCCCGGATCTTGAGGAACGGCGTGGCTGCAAGGTCATCGGGGAGTGGTATGAACGTGCCGTTCGTGGTCAGCGCGTGGATGTGCGGATGCCAATTGCTGAGCTGCCCGTGCGTCTGGATGCCTGCGACCATGCCGAGCACAACGTCGCTGCGGTCCAGCACGGCGCGGGCGACTTCCAGGATCGTCTCCCAAGCGAGTTTGGGGAGCTTGCGCAACAGCTCGCGGTTGAGTCTGAAGAACAGCACTTGTGTTGGAACCGGTCGGCATAGACGCTCTCGAACTGCTCGTAATGATCCTCGACAAGGCGATACAGGGGGCTCTCCAACGGCTTGCGCGGGCGATAGAACCCGGTATCGTTTTGACGTGGACAATCCGCGATGCATCCCGGCAGCGAGCACGCACGCAAATAGCCTATAGCGATTAGATAACAGCATATAAGGCAACGTCTCCAGCGTGACGGATATTGGCGAGATAGGGAGGCCCAACGAGTTGGTGGACCAAGACTTGGTGTACTCGCGCGGCTCGCACACCAAGCCGGTCACCGTAGCGTTGGCTCCTTCGGAGCGTTACACTCGATTCAGTGTTGACATAGTGTATCCTCCTGGCTACAGTATGAGTAATGATTGACATTCGGAAAACCAAGACCTTTGCCAAATGGATTGACGATCTGCGCGACCTACGCGGACGTGCCCGCATTCAAGCGAGAATCCGGCGCCCTTGTCGTGGGGCACGCGGGGGACGCCAAGCCTGTGGGAGAGGGGGTGTCGGAACTGCGGATCGACTATGGCCCCGGATACCGGGTCTACTTCAAGAAACAAGGGCGTTCTGTGGTGATACTGCTGGCTGGTGGTGATAAGCGGACTCAAAGCAGAGACATCGAGGCAGCGCTGCGTCTCGCACGTAATCTGTAGGAAAAATAGATGACTAAAACGAAAACTACTCAGTACGATGTGGCCGAACACCTCCGGACACCCGAAGAAATGGCCGCCTATCTGGAGGCCTGTTTTGAGGAGTCAAAAGGTGATGCCTCATTTGTCGCCAAAGCGCTCGGTGATATTGCCCGGGCCAAAGGGATGACACAAGTGGCACGTGACGCCGGCCTGTCACGGGAGAGTCTATACAAGGCCCTCTCTGGTGAACGTACACCGGGATTCGATACGGTCCTCAAAGTTGTCCAGGCTCTCGGCATCGAACTGCATGCAGCCCCTCTTCATACCTGAGCAGTGGGGCCAACAAATCCATTCACCGGACTTCGTGACCTCAGCCGGTGATGGTTACGTTATCCCGCTCCAGTATGCACAGTAGAATGCAGGGGCAACGTTGTCGTGATGCAGATTCCAGGATCAGTTGCGCTACAAGTCTAATGCTGGCGACCTCCCACGATTATGTTCGTGGAGGGGGTTGGGGGGCAGCTCCGGCGAATGTCCGTTGCCGATTGCCGACCGAATTGACAGTGTGAGTAGTTACAAAACCAAGAGAGGTCTTGTCTAACCATGTTGGTAAAATGTGTTCAACTTATTGTGCTTATTCTGGGAATTTGCCTGGCCGCAGACAATGCTGCGGCCGCTACCAAAATCATATTTGATTTTGACATGTTGACCGACTGCGATGATGCGGGATTGTTGGCGATGGCGCATGCCTTCGCCGACGATGGTGAGATAGAAATCGTGGCGACCCTTCTGAATGGCAGAGACAACAATGATAAGCATGGCGCGGTGGTTAGCGCCATCAACCATTACTACGGTCGGAAACACATTCCAATTGGAGTGAGCAAAAGGCCGGACTCAAGAATCCAGAACAAATCAAGCAGTTACTCAAAGCAGGTATGGGATGAGTTCCCACATGACGGATTGCTCGATGTCGACAGGCCCGACGCGATTGATGTCTTTCGCGCTGCGCTGTCAAAATCCCCGGACAAGAGTGTTGTGATTATTGCCGTAGGGTTCATGATCAACCTCGAAGACCTGCTGAAGTCACCACCCGACAAGATTGACAGCAGAAGTGGTTTCGATCTCGTAAAGGCCAAAGTTAAGAACGCGGTGATTGCGGGGGGCACGTTTCCGAAAGGCAATGGAGCGTACAATTTCAATTTCGACAACCCAGGAGAGAGCGCCTCTGACAATGCGACAAAATACGTCATGGAAAACTGGCCGGACAGGGAGGCGCCGATCATGTTTTCGGGTGAGGAAATCGGCATCAAGATCATCACAGGAAAGGTCTACAACGACCATCTCACCGATAGCCCGGTGAAGCGCACCTATGAGCTGGCTTACGATGCACTTTCCAACGGGCGGCCCAGTTGGGACCAGACAGCATTACTTTATGCTGTGCGTGGCTTGTCGCATGGCAGTGTC
Organism: Planctomycetota bacterium; assembly: GCA_024276705.1. Lineage (GTDB taxonomy): Bacteria > Planctomycetota > Planctomycetia > Pirellulales > Lacipirellulaceae > JAJRWS01. Next base: position 5,236 of record JAJRWS010000624.1, read on the forward strand.
ACGTATTGGACGGCCCGGACGACGGGACACATTTCCATCGGACGGGCGGGTTCAAATACATGGAAGATTTCCCCGGATAAGAACCATTCGTACTTGATTGAATCCGCTAAACCATCGGTGATTGCTAAAATCATCGATGAATACATGGTTAAGCCTCCCCAGCGACGTCCACAGGGTCACCGAATGAAAGAATAACCTTACGCAATGTTCCAGCGTCAAACCAGTGGCCACACTGCGGATAGCCGTCAACCGGAGCACTCATTTACACGGCATTTGAAAGCACAGTCTTCCGTTCGTGCCCGGTTACGCCAGACGTTCGAAGCCGGAAAAAGCGACTCTCGCAAAGACGACAAGATCGCAAGGGCTGGATCGGAAGCGGGACGCCTCGAGAGAGCCACCGACCGCGATTCCGGGCGTCGGCACTTGTCGATCCGCAGGCCCCGAATCGTCCTCCCCTTGGCGATCTCGGCGTGTTGATCCCGCTCGGCGGGAGGGCGAGAGGAATGCGGAGTTCATACCGGCAGATGGAAACGGACGCAGTACCGCCGCACACCTACCCGTTCTCTCGGACAGATGAATCCGGGAGGGAACGAACGTCGAACACCGAACATCGAATGCCGGAGGGGAAGCGTCTGGTGGCGGAACCCGATGATCGACGCGGCAGGACCGCGCCATTCGACGTTGGACGTTCGACCGGCAGCGATTCGGAAAGAACAAGCCAGATGCACGGGGCGTCGTAACCGCCGCCCGTGACCGGTACGTTCGGGCACGGGCACGGGCATGAAATTGCCATTCCATGGGATGGCTGTGAAACATCCACGAACCAGCGCCGACCGGGAAGGAAACCGAGCATGAGAAACTCCGTTCGTCTGCTTGTCTCGGCTTTTTGTGTTGGCGTGTCCGGGGTCCGGGCCCAATCGGGCGGGACCGTCCAGCGGCTGCAGGCTTGGGCGGATCGGGACGGCAGGATCCAAGTCCGCTGGGTGACCGGGGCACCGGCCCTCTGCCGAGTGGAGTACGGCCCCCCGGGTCGCCTTGCCGGAAGCGTGAAAGAAGACCCCTCCTGCCTGCGCGGCACGACCAACAACCGGGACGCCGGGACCGGTTGGGCCAGCAATCACCGGGCAAGCTTTCCCGCTCCCGACACCTGGCCGGTGGCCGTGCGAGTGGCGGGCAAAACTCGAGATGGCGGCCCGGTGGTCTCCGATACGTTGCTGGTGACGCCCCCGGAAACACCGGCCGGGAAGACGCCACGAGCCACGCTTCCGATCACGATCCACCCGGGAGATTGGACCTTGCCGGCGTTGCCTGTCACGGTCGGCATCCCGTTTCCCGCGGGAG
>JAJRWS010000625.1 GCA_024276705.1 Planctomycetota bacterium
ACACGGTTCCTCTACAGGACGACTCTTTTCCATTCGAGAGTTGCCTGCTTGAAGTTCAGGATAATTCCCACTTGCAATCCCGTGATTTTCAGGTAGTTCATCATCTGTCCCAATTCGTGGTCCGTGATTCGCTCAATCACCTTTGATCTTCCTTGAGAATCAATTCGTGTTCATTCGTGTCCATTCGTGGTTCCTTTTCCAGGAACAGTTATTTGTTCTGAACCGTCGTTCGCGCTATTTCCCCAGATCCAACAGGGCAACATCCTCGCTGGCGAGCGTGAGCTTTGTCTTCCCTGCCGCATCCCAGGTGACGCGTTTTCCGCTGAGCAATTCCCGACTGCCGGCTGTCGGAGAAAGGCCTTTCTCCAGTGCAATGGTTACGTTCCGTGGCTCTTTACTGTCATTATACACGGTAAGGTAGCGATTGCCAAAACGCTCCACGTAGACATGCTCGTCGGACGAGCGGGCCCATGGGATCGGTTCCCAGCCGGCTTCTGCCACCAGCTTGCAGAGGGGGACGTACTTTTTGAACAACGGCCGGTCACGGTTATAGAAGTCCGGACGCTTGAAGTAATGGCTTCGCTGGGATGCCTCGGGGCTGAAAAACCCCGGGAACATCCCATAGGCAAGCGAACGTTTCATATACTTTTCAACCAGCTCGTAGGTGAACTTGTTGAAATCGGTGTTCATGATGAAGCAGTACGGCTTGCCCTTGGTCAAGGCACGCCGGTAAAGGATGTCCGCATCGGACATGGGAGTCCATGCGCCCCCCCGGCACCAATTGGTCTCGGTGCCCAAGACATCCATCAGCGGAGCGAGCCAGCAAAGGCGGGCAGGTGTGGCATTGGCCATCATCAGCTTGCCCATGCCATGGACGTCCTCGGCAATGGTACGGACATATTCAAAGCTGATCAGACCGCAAAACTGAGCAGGCAGGCAACCGACTTTTGAGAACGTGAGCGGCGTTTCCGCAACCGCGAAGTGGTCGCGCCGAAAATTGAGAAGCGCCGTGACAAAGCCTTCGCTGGAGTCGATATACTCACCGTCGAGAACTCCCTTTTTCCCGGGCCCGTAGTATTTGTCCTTTTCTTCTAGATTCCACTTGTTCTTGAAATCAGTGACGGTTCCCTTTACGCCGGGCATGGAATTCATGCTCCATACCGCACCATCGCACCACGGCGCATTGCGGAATTTTGCAACCAATACGCCTTTCTCATCATGAAATCCGCTCGTGAGCAATGCCTGGGCCTTGGTGTCTCCCTTCCTGGTAAGTCGCTCGACTTCGGCAAACGCGGCCTTCTGTGTCCGGGGCATGCTCTTGGGCATGGACATCCACCAGGAGGAGGTCTCGGTATAGCGGAACGTGGTCATGTCGTGTTGATCGTCCCACTCGATTTCGTTGGCCCCTTCCTTGAACTTGAAGCCGAAGTCCTCCCATCCTTGAACATTGCTGATTTTGGAAAACGCCATCCATTGTCCCTGTTTGGGCGTTCTGCACCGAAATGAATCCGGGAACAGTTTGTAATAGCGTTCAAGGGCTGCGCGAAATCCCCATTCCGGATCAAAGGTAAAGATGCAAAATCGCACATGCGCTAATGTTGGATCTTAACAGGGTATCGGTGTAAAGTTTGTAACCGAGCTTGTTGTCGAACGAAGTATTGTATTCGATCCAGACATCTTCGCCGTCATTCGTGTTGACACCTTTATTCGTGTTGCCGTAAGCAATATTGTGTCTGGCAATCGCCCCATTGCCCAAGGGGGAGCCTGGGTTGCCGCCTAACTTAATGCCGTTTCCATCCCCATTCGCTATTCCATGGTTGTAGACCAGATTGTATTCCACCGTCGAGTCCACCGACTGCCACGTATCAATGCCATCATCACTATTCCTGTAAACCGTGTTATACGCGATGAGATTGTCGACGCCACAGGAGACGGAAATGCCATCGGCATCCCCTTCTTGGCGTGAACGGTCACGCCAAAAAGGGTTGCCAATCGGTCTGCCGGCCTGCCCCACATCGTCGGTGTGGCTGACGCCATCTCGACTCATGCTTGCCCCGGGGGCGGGTCGGCAGCACTCGTCCGCGTGCCGCTCATGCGCGGCGGCGGATCAGCCGGAAGCGCCTACGATTTCCTCCCACGGATGGTCAGCAGGCCGCAAAGGCCGAGACCGAAAAGAACCAGCGTGGCCGGTTCGGGTACGGCGGCGGTCAGGGGAACGGCAGAAGTATCACCAAAGTGGTCTTGCCAGTCACCTAGGCTAGTCGCATCACCCAGGTCGCGCTGCCAGATCAGGAAGTCGGAACCGTCGACATCGCCGTCGGAGTCAAAGTCGCCTGGCAACCCTACGGGAGCTTTCACGACTTCCACCTTAATGTTGTCCCAGATAAAGTAAAGGTCGGCTTAAAGGGGCCTTGCCTGTTGTTCGTGTTGTGGGATGCCCGCTGCAAACCGCTCCCCTGGCTTACGTCCCGTTTCACGAATACCGGGCGGCTGATTGGCATGGACGAGGGGCCCTATCGGGGTATGATCCGAGGGTCCTTGGAGTCTTGGGATCATCCCCAGGAGGTCGGCCCGGGCAGGAGCATCGACAACCCCTATCAAATCTGGGTCCAACGGATTGAAGCTTCCGGGGCCGTCGTACTCGGCCCGTTGGGCAATCCCCAGCTCCAGACCAAGAAGAGTATGTTCGGCATTGCCGCCAAAATGTTCCCCCAGGGCAGTCCCGAGTTGATTCAATACCATGGGAACAAACTCTCCGGCGGTATCTCGAACCACCGCAGCGCCTCGAAGTCCGCCGAAAGTCGCCCGGAGTCTGGGTTCTCCTTCGTCGCAAGTAGTAAGAGCGGGCACCCGTTACGCCATCTCAGAAGCTTTCATTCATTTATCGCTGATAGGTTGATTTTGTATTGGAATCGCCCTTTCGACTTCTTCTCCACTGCGTGTTGCCAGGGCTGCCAGGATCAAGGGATCGGTGTCGATGCTTACCGCACGTACCGAGCCATCGACCATCGCGAAATTGCATACCCCCGGATGCTCACTGCCAAAGCCGGATGCATATTGTTCGTTGGGACCATAGAGGGGTGCCTCTTCGTGGCCAATGGGCATGCCCCGGCTATTGTCGCCATTGAATGCTTGCGCCCCTTTGTTCGGAGCATTCAGAGGCCCTTGGGAGTAGGCTTTCGTCGCTTCGCCGAGCATGAACGTATTGCTGGTCCCGTCGGTGATCGACTTGAACTTGGTGTTCGATTTCCACGTTCGGACCACACGCTTGTACTTGTCCGGCGTGTTGGCAAAGATGATCGCCCCATTCATGTCCCAGGGGCCGTGGTCGCCCGTGGCTCGGTAAATCCCGATTGACCCTCGAGGGGGAAGCCGGCGCACCGTTCCGCCGCAAGGCACATAATCGGTCACCGATCCGAGGTACTCGCCCGGTCCCGTTCCATCCTTTACGCCCCGGTGCGAACCATGGACAGCGTCGGGCATCACCGAGATCAGCGTCGAATCGCGATCCCTGGAGGGGCAGAGATAGATGTCAATCACGTTGTTTCGTGTCTCGGGTGGCGGATCGTAAAAACAGCCTTCCGCCATGATCCACAGATCCTCGACCGCGCCTTGCTCCAGATAAGGTAAGATCAGATGGAGCCCAGTTTTCTGGAGGTCGGCGACTCGGGCAGGGGGCAATTTTCTTCCTAATTGCCATCGTTATTGTGATTCAGTCTCGATAAGTCCCTAAACGGTTCACTGGTTCCAGATTGGACCTGGCATGAATTCAACGGGACACTCTGACTGGGTGCAGAGCTGCCCATCGGCAGTCGTGATGCTGACTTTCAGGGTGTGAGTTCCCGGCTGCAATTTCGTGGTGTCGAGGATGAGCCTCTCGCAATTCGCAAGGTCCCCGGTGGTTGCGGCAAGCGACTGGCCGCGATCATTCACCAGCGTGGCAGTGACGGTGTGAGTCCCCTCGCGCACGGATCGCATTCCCATGATACGGAAGCCGACCGGCAACACCCATTGGGGCAGCGCGACGAACCTTGCCACATCCACTTGCTGAATCGTGGGTGCCTTGAACCGCAACAGGGATACGTCGGCCACGTCGAAGGTGAGATCCGTACGGTCCGCGTAGTCTCCTTCGCTGATGAAGATCTGTACCCGGCGGATGTCGCGCCACTGCTCCTCGCCCCGCCCCACGGTCTCGATCATGGAGCGAACGTCGAACAGCACCGGTAGCCAAACGCGCTGGCGTCTGCCGAGATCACGAGCCACCTCGAAGAACTGGCTGGAGTGAACGGTGAAGCCAACGGGAGTGGTGTCATCGGCCACCTCATCCCGATCGGAGTCGATGCGGATCATGAACATCAGGTAGTCGAAGGCGCTCATGTCCAGTTCGCTCTCGGCGAAGAAGCGACAAATCCGGGGCCACCCGACCGGGTAGTCTCCCCCCTCCCCGCCGCCATCGGTCTTGTGATCCACCTTCACATGCCAGCGCATGCCGGGGGCGTTGTTCTGGCCGGCATCCGTGGTGACGGAGAGTTCGCCCTCGCCGGTCTGGTTTTTCCAGCCCGAGAAGTCCCCGCCGAGGTTTCTGGTGGTTACGCGGCCCTGTTCGATGGCCTGGCTGATGAAGTCTGCGTCGCTTCGCATCGGTTTGGGGTCCGTGCTCTCCACGAGGACCGATGGTGCCGTTCCTTCCCTGACGGACGGATGCTCCAACAGGGCCTCAATTGCCAACGCCAGTCGCCAACGCCTGGCGTTGAACTCCTCCGAGGGCCACATTCCCTCGACGAGATACTTCGGCTGCACGTTGATGTCCTGCCAGAGTTCCTGGAGAAGAGCTTTCCCCCCGGCAACGAGTCGCCGACAATCCTGGTCCGTTGCTCCCTCACGTTCCCAGACCGCCTGCTGGAGAGTGTAGACATATCGGGCGTCGTCCCGGCCCTCCCGAAAGCACTCCCAGTAGACTGCCGGGATGACCTCGCCGTCGTCGTCGATGCGCTGACCGCAGCCTGAACGGCTTCCGCGGAGGTAGTCGAACGGATCGGGAGCCGGTGTCCAGGCCCAGTGCCACGGGATCAGCGACGTGTAGCCGCTTCGCCAGAAACCGAAACCGTACGTCATCCGTCCGCCCTTGCACATGACGCGGCGGTCCTTGATCTCCGCTGCATTGTGGTTGGGGTAGCACCAATACTCATAGCGGTCCTGGCTGACGATCCGCTCATACGGCATCGAGTATGGCTGGGAGCACCAGATGTCGACTGCGTCTCGGTAGTCAACGGCATCGGCCGCCATTGGGTCCTTGGTGATATAGGTGCGGATTCCGGCATCGCGCACCGCCTGATAAACCCGTACGCCGAACTCCTTGCGGGCGGGATGCACCTCGTCCAGAGCGCAGCAGATCAGCTCCGGCCATCCCTTCTCCTTGGCTTCGGCCTGCAACGCCCGATACGACTCCGTGACCTTCTCGTAAAATTCTGGCGGCGGCATCTTGTTGATCTTCCAGTGTGATCCACGCTTGCCATCAGGTGTTGTGCCCTCGTAGAGGACCTCGATGTCATTTCCACCCGACAGGGGGATGGGACCGCTGAGGCCCGCGGCCAACATTCTCCCAAGTTCCTCCACGTGGGCGATGCAGGTGCTGTCATTTTCCTGGTTGTGGCGCAGGTAGTACGGTGACCCGCTCGAGGAGTTCGGGGGTCCGTCTGTAGGTACTTCTCGATGTGTAACGTGGATAGCCGACATCCCAGTATGTTAGCAAGCGGACATCGATGTTCGAATTCGGGATCTTGCCGTCAGGACTGGCGAGCGCGGAGACTCGCACCTGCAGGTTCTCCAGATCACGTACCGGGTAGATGCTGAAGGTGACGGGTTCGAACTCCCCTGGCGTGGCGAATCCAGTCAGGCTCTGGAGACGCTCGTAAGCCAGCGGCCGGGTATTCGGGTAGACAGGTTCCATGATGGGCCGCTGGAACAGGAGATAGCCCCGCTCGCGTTCCTCCACCGTCAGCACCGGCGGCGGGGCCGATTCGATGAAGGGGACCGCCGTGTAGTTGTCAGGAACATCGGGTTGGACTCGTGCCCGGCGTTTGGACGCGTCCTGGGGGTATTCGAGTTTGGGCAATTTCTGGATGCCGGCCCGATCGGCCGTTTCACCCGCGACGAGCGCGCAGCCCGTCGCCACTACGTAGATGAGCAAACCGACGCCGATAACCATTTTCATTGCTGACTATCTCCTCCTCATCTTGATCCGTATTCGCTGCATATTCCATTGGTAGTATGTCGAGTGGCCGTTTGCCGCGTCCGAAAAGATCAGATACATCTCCGTTCCATCGTCCGAAATCCACTTCGGAGAGAGCTGCGGCAGATAAAGTCGATTGATTTCTTCGCCTGCCTGCCAGTTTTCCTTCCAGAAAAACTGCTGCCACGGACCCCACGGCCTCTCCGCCCAGAGGAACATCAGGCTGCCCGATTCGTTGTGAGGGCTGCTTGACAACACGTCGCCCGTACCCGGCCGCTGGGTGCCGCCCGTGGCCATGATGAAGAGGCCGAGCTTTTCATTCCAGACGACGCTGGGAAGCCAGGAATAAAAACCCCATCCGTCCGGGAAGTGATGCACAACGCCCCTGCGGGATATATCGCCTTTGACCCATTCGGCGTTTCCATCTGCATTCAGTTTTGAAAAGTACTCCCAGTTGCCGCGGTTGAGGATCTCATCCTTCTTCACACGGGCCATATTGAGATAAGCCGCTCTTTCCTTTCCCTCCGGGGAATACAGGTAGATATACCCGTCCCGGTTTTGGCCATAGTCTTGACCAAACTGAGCAACGGAAATGAACGAAAATGCGTTTTCGGGTTCCTCGAAAAAAAGAAGTTGATTCCCCTTCTCATTCAGGAGCCAACGCTCCTTGTCGTGCGCGTCCGTGCCGTTCCAGCGTTTCCATTTTTTTTGGCCTTTGGGTCGCCAGATCAATTGAGTACCGTCAAACCAGCCCCAACCGTATCGTTCGGCGCAGTGCGAAATGAACTGGTACATGTTTCCGTCCACGGAAACCAATCCGTATCCATACCAGTTCCAGCCATCCCTCAGTTTTGAGTTCGCCGGCACGAACCTGGTCACGTCATCGGGCGGTATGATCGGGCCATAGATCTCCGTCAAGCCACTCCTCGAATAGTCAGGAAACACTTCCATCATTTCAGCCCGGAAGCTCTTGCT
>JAJRWS010000626.1 GCA_024276705.1 Planctomycetota bacterium
GACAATTTTTTTGAGCTGGGCGGGCATTCGCTCCTAACCGTAAGGCTGGCAGCCGAGGTCGATACGGTTTTCGGCAAGAGAGTGCCAGTCGCTCGCTTTTTTGAAGCAGATACAATCGCCAAACAGGGGGATCTTATCGAAAAAGTGCCGTCCGAGGCCGCCGTGTCGTCTCTGGTACCATTGAGTACCACGGGTGCGCATTATGCCGTGGTGCTCCTGCCCGGTTTGGGCGGCCATTCGTCTTCGATTCCAATTCTGGTTCAACAGTTACGCGCCAGGCACCCTCTCTATACGATCGATCTAGTTTCTGAGGCCGGAACGCCGAAACAGCAAACCATGGAAGAAATTGCCGCGGAATGCGTGAAGGTTCTGCAAGAATCGGAGCTGAAGCAGCCTTACCATTTGATCGGGTTTTCATTCGCTGGCATGTTGGCTTACGAAGTTGCCAGACAATTGGATCCAAAAGGTTTGCAAGGGTCTGTCGTGGGAATTATCGATGTGGGCCCCGATTTTCATCCCACGGAATCCTTCCGCAGCATGATGCGTTACCTGGTGCTGTTCCTGCGGAATCTTCCCCAGTGGGTCTGGGTAAATCTGTTGCAGGGTCAGGCGAAAGGGTTGCCGAGAATGGTACTGGCCAAAGCGAAAGGAATCGCCCGACGGTTGTGGCCGAATCCGGAGGTCTCTTCGAATCAACGGGAATATGCGGAATTGGAAGAGATTCTCGATATGGATATGGTACCGACCGACGAACGGCCGATTTACATGCAGCATCTACGTGCCCTTAAAAATTATGTTCCGTCCCAGTATGGTGGCATGCTCACGGTTTTCCGCGCCAAACAGCGAAATCTCTTTGATGATTTGGAGCCCGATCTCGGTTGGTCGCGGGTCAATGCGTTCTTTGTCGACGTACAGGATATTCCAGGAAACCATGAGTCGATCTTGCGGGAGCCAAATTGCAGTATTTTAACAGACCGTCTCATTAAGGTTCTGGCGGAGACTGAAGACTTTTATTCCCACCCGAAAATGTTCTACTTTGGGAGTGAGAATTCAGAAAGCTAAGAGTTGGGATAGGTGGATAGGTGGAATGGTGGAATGGTGGAATGGTGGAAAGATGGAATAGTGGAAGGGTGGAAGGTGGGGGGGTGAATATCGAGTATTGAACGAGGAGTGGTGAATTTTGAAGTGGGGGAAGAGTGAAGATGAGTGCTATCGCATGGTTGAGGCATCGGTAATATTTTTTCAGACGAACTGGACGCATTTGGACGGGAGCAGGCAAGGCCATGGAATCTAAGACAGTTTCTTATTTCCTGCGTGCAGGATAAAATCGGATGCTAAGCGGTATGGCGTTCTTAATTAAAATTCCCAGTGATGTGTGCCCGCGCCCCTGAGGAACGAAGGGCGTGGTTGAAACGCCAATCGGTTGTATTCCAGACGCGCATAAAAGGTAACTGATGAGCCCCATTCATTTTCGCCCCAGATAGGCGCATGGCGGTTTGGCGATTCTACCACGCCCATCGCCAGGGCTCTGGGACGTGCCACACAGGACTCAGACGGGCGCCATGCGGGAACGGGCTTGTCGCGTTTGCCGCGGGCAAGCCCCCCCCCCTTGTGTGGCACGCTCTGGAGCCAGGGCAAGAGATGATGAGAAGACCAACAGGTGCGAGCCCCCTGGCGAAGGGCGTGGTCGGCGCGCAGTGGACTCCGGCGCATCGTTACCAGTGACGCACCACGCCCTTCGTACCTCAGGGACGTGCCACACAAGGTTGGGTGCGAAGTGCGTTCCTGCACCCGCCACACGCGATTCTGGGCGTGCCACACGGAACTCAGACGGTGCACACGGCTCAGGTCGTGCCACACACGAATCAGGATGTGGAAATGCGGGTAAACAACCACGCTGAAATGTAGCTTGCAACCTTTGTATCCGCTGCGTCTTTGCACTTGGCATTACAGCTGGATTGTCAGGCCAATTCCTGATGCGGTATGAAAAAGGCCCCCTTCGGCATTGCCGAAGGGGGCCTTTTGTTTTTTAGTTAAACTTGCCAATGGTGCAAGTTTAACCATGGATGGAAATGGCGGATGGATGGACTAGCGACGACGTCGCCTCCCAGCCGTGACACACAAACCGAGTCCAGCCCACACGAAAAAGGTGGTCGGTTCGGGAACCGCCGCGGTAACGACACGAATCCAATCGCCCGGTTGGGTTACGACCATGCCTACGGTTACCGTGTTGCCACTCACCGAAAGGGTGTCAGCGCCTTCCATGCCACGATTGGCAAATGGCGCTGGATAGGTGGTTACTGCAGCGCCCAGGATGCTTGTGCTTGCCCCTTCCAAGGCGCCTGGGGCATCGGACATGGTACCCAGGACGACGCCGTCGAATGTCCAGGTAACACGCGTGTGGGTCAAGATGCCGCTTACGCCGTCCTCTTTATTGAGAAAAATCATCTGGCTCGAGACGCGCGTGCCGGCGGGGATAATCCCTCCGTCCACGGCGAGGGGAGCTGCCAGCAAGACATTTTACATTTCGTCAAAGCCTTGTTGGCCCGTGTTGAATGCCAGGGAATTCTGGGCAAGCGTTGGGGCGGCAATGATTGCTGCCGGAGCGCCTGCCGAGCTAACGGGGCCAGCGACGCTGACGATTGAAGCGCTGGCGGTGGAGGCTGTCAGTATTGCCACCAGTGCGACGCTAAGGATTGAAGTTGTTTTCATGATGTTCATCAAAAGATCTCCTGCAAATGATTAAGAGTATGATTTTGGTTTTATCCCACGAAGGGACAAGAATTCAGCCAGTTTGCCGGCGCATCGGTAGCGGCGGACTTTTCATACTGCTTGCGGAGGTCGCAGAAGATCGGTGCCCGGTGGCATCGGGAGCGCCAGATGCTGCTCGTCGAAGAGCCAACGGACAAGGTTCGTTGTGGAGAGAGAGACTGCGGCGGCCGAATCGACCGGGAACTGGCTTGTTCCGCTGGTGCCGCCGTTGGAGGTAGAAGTCCCAGAGTTGGATTCACCGCCGGCCGTGGGGAATGGGTGTGCCTGGGAGAGGGCGAAGAGCCATTTGCCAGGACCTTCGGGGTGGGCGAGTTGAATGTTCGGGGTTGTTTTTCTTTGCTGAGCCGTTGTTGTGCGGCGACTGGGGGCTTTCGCGGATGAGCTTGCGGCCGCAGTCGCATCGCGCTGGGCGATCATTTGCTCGAGGTTAAAGGCGACTTCCTTTGGCAGCATGAGGCTGGCTTGCAACATACCGGGAACCACCCAGGAGACGATGAACGCCAATGGCGCACATGCGTGCAAAGCTCGGTGGTAGTTTGTGACACGTTGCATGAGATGCGTTTTGTTTTCAGCTTCTGCATAAAAGCACTGTGGAAACTGGCATCTCGATTATTGACAGGGCTGTAAGGGGAATCCATCTTATCAGGAGGAAA
>JAJRWS010000627.1 GCA_024276705.1 Planctomycetota bacterium
CGCGCCGATCGTGATGGCGTTCCTGCCGATCTGGTGTTTCACTTCGGCTGCGACATCAATGCAAACTATGGGAAAGAAACCCATTCGAAACGTGTTACACTCACCCGGGACTGGACTCGCTACTCCTTCTCCATGGTGGCCTGTCGCCCTGACGTGTTTGTGGCGATGGGTCCCAACCTCAGTGCGACACCGGACGCTTCCGCAACGGTATGGGTTGACGCCGTGCAATTGGAGGAATTGGAGCCATCGCCAGTCGGGGTGGCAACGGACGACGAGTCAACCCTGAAGCCAACCCCATACACCCGGCGTGAGCCAGTCGAGATCGGTATCGACAGCGAACACTACGGCAATCTCTTCGATGTGAGGGAGCCGATTGGTTTTACGCTCTACGGCTCAAATTCCTCGGCAGCGGCTGACAGCGCCACGGTTCGCGTGAATTTCGAAAACTATTTCGGTGCTCGGGAGCCGACATTCTCCATGGTACTGGCGGTCCCTGCCAAGGGGCGTGCCACGGCCTTCCTGCCGGTGAAGGTGCCAGGCGCGGGGTACTACAAAGTTCACTTTTCGTGGAATGTTGGGGGCATAGAACAGACCCGAACCATCAAAATGGCGGTGGTCGATACGTACCCGTGGGACGACTCGCCCTTCGGACTCAATCATATGCCCACGACCGTGGCTGCGTGCGCGCAACTGAAAAAGGCCGGCATTACCTGGGCGCGGAACTGGTCGATGAAATGGGACTCTGTCGAGCCTACCGAGGGAGTCTACGATTTCGCGGAGATCGACCATCAAGTGGACCGGCTCCAGGATGTCGGTATGCACCAGCTGCCCCTTCTGCCGCCCCAGCCGTCGGCGAGTTGGTCTTCGGAAGCGCCGACGGGCGAGTTAAGCCCGGTCAAGCGGAGGGCCTATGCGCCCGCAGCCCATCATCGCCCCAAGTTCAATGCCTTTGTCGCGGCCTCGGTGAAACGCTACAAAGACCGGGTGAAGTATTGGGAGTTTCTCAATGAGCCGCTCTGGGTGCCGTGGTACTGTCTGCCCGCCGATGGGGGATACACGGTGGACACCTACCTGGAACTCTTGCGGGGCGCATCTGCCGTCATGAAATCCGCGGACCCAAGCTGCCAGGTGCTCGGCGGGCTTTCGATCATGGCGAACAGCGCTCTGGGAGACGAGTTTATTCGAAAAGGAGGGCTGGACTATGTCGACATCTACAACCTGCACCCTTACCCGGGAGGCAATGCGCCCGAGTCTTTCATCCCGTGGCTAAAGCGTATTCTTGACGTGATGGATGCGCACGGCGGCCGTAAGCCGATCTGGGCCACGGAACTGAGCTATTGGGCCACCGACGACAAGCCCTGGAGGCCCTGGATGCCGCCAAATGCGAAACACTGGTCGGCCAACCGCCAGCAGACCAGTGAGCGCAAAGTTGCCGATTACATGGTGCGCTTGTCGGTAATCTTGTTGGCTCACGGGGTAGAGAAGATTTTTTGGCATTCGGGGCTTGAAGGCCCGGTTAACAACGGCTTGATGGACCTTGAAAACCCCCTGCTGGATCCAGAGGCTGTGCCGCAGAAAGCATTCGCGGCCCAGGCCGCCCTGGCCCGCTTGCTGGGCCCTGCCCCCAAATTCGTGGCCCCCTTTCAGAAGCCCGAAACTCTTACAGACCACAGCACGAGCGGTATTCATGGTTACGCCTTTGCTGTCCATGATGGCGCGGCGATGGTGGTCTGGGCACCCGGTGTCCTGAACAACGGCCAGCGCCAAAGCGATGGGACGGTGCCACTGGGCGAATCGCCCGTTTATCTCCAGACATCCGCAATGACGGCCCAGGAACTGGCCAGCGCCTGTCAACTCGTTGCCGGCACGAAAGGGGATGCGCCCGGTTGGTCATTGGTTGTGCCCGAGGCTATCGTCGTGCAAACGGTGGTTGGCACACCGATGCCTGGCGACTGAGAACGTGTTTTAAAATCCAGATCAGCATATCCAGAACTACCTGGACCAGATGCTCTATACTTCAGGCATCTTGGCTGATCCGTTTCCGCGGTACGAGCAGTTCTTCAACGTCTATAAAATCGATGCGGTCAGCAGCCAGTCAGGGGCTGACATTCCGTCTCAAGGCATTTACGTCGACACCGCGCTGGACGCAACGTATGAGGCAAACAACATCGACCGTTTGCTGACGATCAACCCGTGGAAAGCAAGCAGGATTCGCAACCAAGAGCTGGCCGATTCAGGCATTACGCCAGACATGCAATTGGTCACGGTCAACGGCACCAAGTACGGGGGGTCGGGCGGAAGATGGGCCACTTTTGCCGGGGGGAACTCCAATGCCAAGGAGATTGCGTTGCACGAATTGGGCCACTCTAGCAAAATGTGACTTGAACGCTAACGGTTACCGGCTCGTTTGCCAGCGATTTTAATGGCGATGGCAATGCTGCTTGGCGGATGGATGATTCTTTGGTGCCAGTTCATGCGGTTTTTTTCAGAACGTTAAGCCGCAAGTGGCCTAACTGCTTACACCCCCGTGGCAACCAAACCCGATGCGGTAATCGTGGCCGCCTCTTGGTAGGAATCGTAATCGGTGTTGACCGACCAGAGATCGTTTTCGCGTTGTTGCAGTAGATTTTCAGTCGCCAGCAGGCCCATAAGGATGCTATGATCCTGGTTGTTGTATTTAAATGCTCCATATCGGCCGATCGGTGTCAGGCCAGAGAATTCCCGGATGTAGTCGGTGACCACCGACAGACGGTCCTTGTAGCCCCGGGCGTAGACTGGGTAGCATCGGGGCACTCGCACGACATGGCCATCGAGAATCGGTGAATCTCCGATCAGGCCGGTGGCACGTATTTCCGCCTTCGCCCGCTCGATCAGTTGCTCGTCCGATTCGCTCCACATCGAGTCATCGTTATTGCACCAATACTCCAGCGATAATATCGAAGTCTTTGAATTTCCATGGAGCTGGGTTATCCAGTTCCGAAAATTGGTAATCCGACCTACCTGCATGGCATCGGCGTGGACGTAAATCCACTGGTCGTCGAACAGGTCGGTGCCGTCAACATTCAGGTAAACCAGCACGGTATTCCGGAACATCAACGCTTCGGCCGCTTGTTGCACGTTCTCCGGTGTATCGTCCAACCCTTTGACCAAAAGCGTTAGCGGCATCGTCGAAATGACATGGTCGTAAGTTCGGGTAGTACCATTATCGAACTCGAGTCCGGTGACTTGTTGGTTTGTGTGGAGAACTCGCCGTACGGGCCGATTCAAACGGACAGTTCCCAAGGCGTCGACATAGTCGGCCATGCGCTGGTAGATCATGCCGGTACCACCGATGGGATAGGCAAATTGATCGACGAGCGTTTGGTGTTTTACCCGTCCTATCCCGAGTGCGTTTTTGGCGACTTCGCTGAGCGAAAGTTTTTTGATCCTTTGTGCGGCGAAGTCAGCATCGAGCTCGCAGCAGGGGATACCCCAAAGTTTTTCGCTGTAGGTTTTGAAAAAGATTTCATACAGCCGACGGCCGAACCTTCGCGTGACCCAGGATTCGAATGTCTGCTCATCCTTGGTCGGACTGATTTTCTCACGAAGATTACTAAGCGTACAGCGCACCGCTTCAAAAAGCCCCAAGTTTCGCAACGCATTGAGCGGTTGGAGCGGGTAGTGGAAGAAACGTTTGCCGTAGTAAATGCGCGTAAGCCGATCTACCATACGGTAATCTTGCTCGGCAATCTCCAGCCAGAGTCGATTAACACGCGCATCGCTGCTAAAGAATCGGTGTGGACCCAAATCAACGATTTGGCCCCATAGCTCGAACGATCGCGACATACCACCCACGTCGGAACTGGATTCGAAGACATCGATTTCGGCGCCTGCTTTTGCAAGCTTGTAGGCGGCCGTCAGCCCCGCGGGGCCCGCGCCGATCACTGCAACTTTCATTGGTTCTTCTCTTCGGGTGTCTGCTTTTGGCTGAACCGCAATCGGTCACTTGTGGCTTGGCCGGAAGAATGTACGTTTCTGGTAGGTGGCAGGCAAATTGTGGTGTATGCTTTGTGATTCAGACATTATGGGAGAATTGTTCAATTCCTTCGTTCGTTAAAAGCTATCACAATGCGTTAATCGCCAGCCGCCAATAGCTGGTAGATTTTCTTGCAATCGTAGATATACAATTTGCCATCGGTCGCGTCGAACATCCCGCCCAGGTCTTGCCGGAGTACGACATAGTCGAGCGAGTCTTCCTGGCACAAACGCAGGAGGTCGCCGGCCGAAGGCTCAGCCAAATCCAGCGTGTTACCGTACAACCGTCTGAACGAACGTTGTTGCCACGGTGCTGCGAATAGTTTTCGATTTCGATAGACGGACTTGTCGAACGTGCGAACGAGCCTGGCACGGCGTTCGCCTTCCATGGCAGTCTGCCGATTGAACATGTTTCCCGATAGTTGCACCCAGGAAAAATAACAGTTTGCATGCAACTCGAACCAAAGTTCCTTGGGATCGCAAAGAGGCCAGTGGAGAGTGGGAGTTCGCTGCGTTGTCGAGAAGTTGGTTGCAATTTGCGACTGCAGGTAAGATTTGACAAACTCGATCTCGCCACCGCGAGCCATAGTTTGCGACTCGGAATGCGGCCTTCCATGAAAAGAGTACCATGGAATGATCCAAGAGATGATCAACCCAATCAACACGGCTGAAAATAGACGTCGGCTATCACTAAGACGCCATAACCCGTATAGCAACAACAACGATAAACCGCAAACGAGTCCCGGGCCTAAGATGGTCCTTGGCAACTTCTGCCAGACAATCAAATAGGCATATTCATGCGTGTTGGCAAATGTACTCGACAACGCAACGCCCCAGCCAACCAGGCTTCCTGCCGTAACAACAATCCAACTGCCGAGTGCGACGGTAAGGAGCAGGCGAGCTGTCCATGGTCTCCTGGTCAACCACAAACAGACCATGATCGCCACGAAGAGTTCCATCATCAAAATCCACAAAGTGAACGATTTGAAGGCAAATAGAGCCGTCAGCGAAATCACACCCCATTGGTTTGCCATTCCGCTGCGCTTCCATCGCTCTTCGATGAGCATGAACCCCAACGGAACTGCCAATAACTGCAGCAGCCACAATGCCCGATAGGGCTGGCCTTGGAAAAGCAACGCAAACGGCAACTGGGGGGCAAGCATTCCGAACAGGATTCCGATGGCCGCCACACTTGCAATGAGTCCGACGATCCGGCGAATTGGCTTCGGTACTTGATCGGAAAAGCAAGTAGCCGATGCCACGCCAAATGCGATGCCAATCCACAGCCAATCGACCGCCAACCATTCCGTTGGAAACGCGTAGAAGTTAGAATCGTGGACAATCGACAGCCAGTTGGCGTCCATCTTGCCAAATATTGGAATGCCAACAGTGGGATTAAGTAATATGCCGGCCACGGCAATCGACATCAGCCCGGTTATCCAGGCGATCCGCCGGATCGGCAGCCGCTCGATTGCGACGGCGCCAAGCCAAACCAGCAGCCCGCAGAAAGCCATGATCGGGTGAAAAAGCAATGCCCCAGCCAAGCAGAGTAGCGCTACGCCAAACCGTCGATGGATCAATCGTTCACAAGCCAGCAATACCAAAGTGTTGGAGATGATCCGGGGCGTAAAAAAGTTCTCATTGACATGAAAAATGCACAACCCGCCAAATGCGATCGGTGTCACCGCCAGGTAGAGCAAGGCTACGACTGCTGCAATCCGTGACTGCACGAGTGCAAATACAAGCTGCATCAGCGACCACAAAAACAACGCATTGCATACCATGTACAGCACGAAAAAAGTTGTTTCGATCCCCCACAGCCGGGCAATCGGAGTTACCACCGAGGAAAAGATCGAGTAACGATCTTGCGAGCCAAATTGGAGATAGAGATCGTTTGCGAAATGACCGACTTCGAGTCGGTCGGTTATCTGCAGCGCGTAAAGCCGTGCATCATGCATCAACCCACCGTAGGGCGACCAGCATGCGTTCATAAGCACCAAAATTAGAAAAAGGATTAGCCTGTCTTTTGCCAGTCGGTCGAGTAGATTGAGAGCTGCAATTCTCATCGCGGACAACGGTTCACCAGGTAAGTTGGATGCAAGAAATACGCAATTATTGCAACTATAGGTCAACCACGATAAGATACTCGCCTTGTGCTGACAGTAATGCCGCGCCTCGGTGCAAGGCTGGCGTAAAAATGCCGGCTGGATCGATGAAAACGATCAAAGCGATGGCATGGGGGAGAATCGATGCCAATCCGATTGCTGTTGCCTTGCTCACGGTCCCCAAGCCAAACAGCGTCATCCTGTTCTTTGCCATCCTCGTTTGCGGTTGGCGCGGGCAACGATTGGTCTGGCGACCGTTTCTTTTCCTTACGTATTGCTCAACCGGCGACTTTAATCGCAAAGGTTTGCTCCAGCCAGCCATCGCCATCCCGGGCACGGATGCGGAGCGTGTGGTCGCCTTTGGGGAGGATGCCGTCCGAAGATCGATCCTCCGTGCCGAGGAGGTAAGGCGGGCCGGGCTTCGTATCGACCAGTTTGTCGTCGAGGTAAAATTCCATCGGACCCAGGGCAATGCCTTCGGTCCAGACACGAAGCCGTTGCCAGCCGTACCAGCCTTGCACTTGCATGTTCCGGGTGATGTAGATGCCTTTGCTGCGCAGCGGACGCAGGCGCGCGTCTTGCTCCCAGAAGGCGTTGATGGCATGGCTGCTGCCGAGCATGCGCATCGTGCGGCGGTCCAGCGGCGGGCCCAAGACGCGTGCGTCGGCCTGGTAGACGTAGACTCCGGGGGCGCCCGCATCGTAGAGCTGTTTCGCCCGCCAGAGGAAAGGGCCTGGCAGGGGATTGCCCCAGGAGAGTCCGTCGATGGCGGGGAGCAGGGTGGTCTTGGTGCCCTCGACAGCCTCCTGATAGGGGCTGATATCGAAGTGGTGGTGGCGGCCCTGGATGTTGCTGGGGCAGAGGTAATCCACCCATCCTTCTTTGGCCCAAGTTGCGTAGTCGAAGTTTTCGCTCAAGTTGACCCCATGGGCCGGGAAACGTACCAGGATGGGAACGTGCGTGCCACTCGCCGCCCCGAATTCATCGGCCAGCGCTCGCAGGGCTTGCTGGAAAAGGTTGGCGGTCTCCGGTTTGTCGATGGTGCCTGGATAGCGACAGTAGTCGATGGAGATCCCTTTGGCGCCGATCTCCAACGCTTCGCGATAGAGGCTGAGAGCATAATCCCGCACCTCGGGCACCTCGTAGCGCAGGGTGGAGCCACGCATCCAATCGGGATGGTCTTTGGAGAACTCTCCTTGCAGCGGGGAGCCGGGGTAGCAGTTGCTCGCGCCAAAATTGGCATGGAGCCGGAACCCCAGTTCGTCTGCCTGCTGCACGGAAGTTTGCAGGGTGTTGGTGAATTGCTGCATCCGGCCCACATTGTCGGTCTGAGGATGGCTTACTTTGCCGATCGGGTCGCCCTGGGTGGCATAATATAAATTCTCCGTGAGGCGGGATTCGTAGACCACCTTCATGCCCATGCGTCCGATCTGCATATCGACCAGATCGATTTGGGCTTCCGGGTAGGCGGTGAGGTATTCGCGGTGCCAGAGGGCGTTTTGCACGTTATCGTGAAAGGCATAAGAATAGGGTTCCCAGTAGCCTGCGATGAACTTGTCGTGCGGCCCGGTGTAGGGGGCGTCCAGGGCAGCTCGCTGCGACTCGGTCAGGGGCACGAATCTCACGTAATCGATGGTCGCCGGGCTGTAACCCGTGTAGTTGTGGGGCTGTTTCAAGACAAGGTTCTGGTGGTCGAGTTTGGCCCAGCGCCACAGTACTTCCTCGCCCTTGCGCGAAGAAAGCAGATCGCTTCGCTCATCACCGGTGAAACGCAAGCGAATGGCGCCAGGGATGTGGACATAGATGGCGTACCAGCCCTTGAGGTCGAGCGGGTAGGAAAGCTGAGGCATGGCCAGTTCCTTGCCTGCGTTGCCGTAGAGGCTGTTGCCCAACGACATGCCTCTGCGATTATCCCAACCGGTGCGACACTGCCATTTTTGCGGGGCATCACCGCCTTCGTCTTGCAGGTTTTCATGTTGGAAAACTTGAGACCAATCCTCAATGGTGACGACGTCGGAATGGTCGGC
>JAJRWS010000628.1 GCA_024276705.1 Planctomycetota bacterium
CGGGTGTCGGGTGTCGGGTGTCGGGTGTCGGGTGTCGGGTGTCAGGTGTCGGGTGTCGGGTGTCGGGTGTCGGGTGTCGGGTGTCAGGTGTCAGGGTTCAGGGTTCAGGGTTCAGGTGTCAGGTGTCAGGTGTCAGGTGTCAGGTGTCAGGGTTCAGGGTTCAGGTGTCAGGGTCAGGGTTCAGGGTTCAGAAAAAAAGGAAATTTGGCTAAGATTAGGATCGGTCAATCAATAACTGTCGTTTTTGGACGCGGGAATCACTTCTCTTGAGAGATTCAATTACAACCACGAAAAACACGAAAGGACACGAAATTTAAGAAAAGACAGGCAGATAACAGAGATGACTCGTAAACTTCGGCCACCATCCGAAGCTAGAGTGGGAAAGACGGGTTCATTGAATATTTCGTGTAATTTCGTTTCTTTCGTGGTTGCAAGAATTTAATGATTGTACGGGCAAGAAACGTGTTCGGCATAGGACACAAACAAGACAGTCAATGATTGGATGATGCTTAATAATAGCCTGACACGGCTACTTTTGATATGGCCTGGACTCTGCCTCCTTGAAGGTACGCTCATGATGGGCCAAGACAAATCGGAACGAGCGATCTTTATTGACTCGTTCGACATGCAGACGGAACCGTGCCGGTTTCGCGCCGGAGGGAATGGATGCGGAGAACTGAAAGCGAGTTGGTTTGAGTGGTTTCAGCCCGTCCGATCGCTCGGCAAAGAGAGAACGCTCACACCGGCCAATCACCGCACCGGTATCATCGAGCAGTTCGACCAGAATCAGAACCTCGCGATACCCATAACCACCGGTGGGGATGCGGTGGGCAGCGCCGCGATTGGTGAGTGTGGCGACGGCGAGATACTGGTTCTCTCCCTCATGCGTGAGTTTCATCTCATGGACTTCGACTGCCGCGCCGGCGACTTCATCTGTCCAGACCGGAAACGAGTGATCTCGAACAACACGGCGTGGGTGAATGAGTGAAAGGATATGGCCCTCGGTCAACCGTTCGACGCGGGCCGGCATATGGCAGTCGGCGCACTCTTTGGGTGTTTCGCATGATTCGAGCAAGGGGAGATAAAGTTCGGCGTACTCCTGCTGTTCAAGCTCATGGCAGCGGGCACAAAGCGACGACGATCGCATTTTTGACGTGGCCTGCTTCATCGGATGCGGTCCCCACGAATCGTACGGCCCGGCATACGCATCTCCTACCGCGTGACACGAATTGCAGTCGATGCCGCAGCCACGCGATTTGCCACGTAATCGCGGTGGTGCCGAGTGGTCCTGTTCCAGCAACGGACTTGGGGCATGACAAGGCAGACAGTGTTTGACGGTTCGCTTTCCGGTTCGGGCGAAAAACTGCTTGTCATGCCACGATTCCGCATGTCCCGAACGGGCCCACTGGCCGGTAATGGTTGCGTGACACTCCACGCAACCCCGGGGTGTCCGGTCGCTAACCAGGTTCCCACCCAGGTGGCAACCGGACAACATCTGAACCGAAGCCAGCAAGAGCAAGGCAATTGGCCAGAACCGGAAAAAAGACTCGCGGAATGTATCTTCTCGACGATTCCAAGGCGCTCCCATGATCCAGCCCATGCGATTTTTGCCAAGCCTCATGCGTGACGCGCCTTATCAAGACGCCGGGCTACTTGATGGCACTATGTTTTCCTGACAAAACGGCAGTGACCCGACCCGTCCACTAGATTGCGAGAACTGTACGATTCGGCGGAAACGTTACAAACGGAGCTACCATGCTTGATGGTCATCGTCCGAATCCTGGGTAGCCTTGACTCGGGAAGACGGGCGCCCAACAACTGGTATTATTTGCTCATTTTGCCACATTCGTGAAACGAACTGCCTACTGCCTGCTGCCCACTCCCTTCGCCATGCGCCGGGTTACCAGGGCCGCCAGTGCCGCGTCGAGGGGTTCGCTGGTCCGGATCAGCGAGTAGTCAATGCCGTCGTGAGCGCAGCCTCTGCGAATTTTTGTGAGGAATGCTGCCAGTGCCTGCAGGTAGTCTTCCCGCAACGCCCGCGGGTTGCACTTGAGATGGCGCGGCAGTTCAAGGCCCTCGAATCGAGTAGGCCCTTCGAAAGGAAAATCGATTTCATCGTCGTCCAGGATCTGTAACACCATGACATCGTGCCCTTGTTGCCGCAGGAGACGCAGGCCACGCATCGTCGCCGGGACGTCTCCCAGCAGGTCAGAAAACAGTACCATCATCCCGCGCCGAGGGCTGTTGTTGGCGATATCACGCAGGATGGTGCCGGTGTCGGTTTTTCCCTCGCCCCGAGTCTGGTGGGGTCGCTGGCTGTCGAGTGTTTGGGCAATCGAGTTGAGATGTTTTGCCGTGCTGCGCAGGGGAGTACGGGCGCGAATCATCTGGTCGTACGCAACGCAGGCTACCGCATCATGATGCCGCAGCAGCAGGTAGGCCAGGCTCACCGCGGCGGTGGCCGCGTATTCGTACTTGTCGAGTGGTCCGGAGCCATAACGCATGCTGGAAGAGACATCGACCAGCAAGGTGCAGCGCATATTCGTGTCTTCTTCGAACTGTTTGACGTAGAGCCGATCTTGCTTGGCCCAGACTTTCCAGTCGACATGGCGCAAGTCATCGCCTGGTGCGTACTGGCGGTGCTGCAGAAATTCCACAGACCGGCCAAAGTAAGGACTGCGATGCATGCCGCTGAGCAGCCCTTCGACAATATGCCGGGCCCGAATTTCCAGTCGGCCAATCCGGCGGATGGCTTCAGGATGCAAAAATCGCTTTGAATCGGGCGTCATTGGCCAGTTCGTCCTCTTGTGTGGGAGTGAGGGCCAGTAATTGGCCGATGATGTCGTCTGAGGAGATGCCCTCACTTTCGGCAGCGAAATTCACCACGATGCGGTGCCGCAGGACGGGTAATGCCAAGGCTTGGATATCTTCAATGGTCACGTGCGTGCGACGTTGCATCAACGCCCGGGCCTTGGCGCCAACGATGAGGTATTGCACGGCCCGGGGACCAGCGCCCCAGGCCAATTGACTGGCTACCGACTCCGGCACGCCCTCCTCACCCACGCGCGTTTGTCGAACCAGCGACAGCGTGTAGCGGATCACGTGGTCGCTGACGGGAACTTCGCGGACAATGCGTTGCAGGGCCAAGATCTCCTCAGGCGCGACGACCGGGGTGACGTTGTCGACCGGAGTGCTGGTGGTGCGCCGGGCGATTTCGAATTCGTCGTCGAAGCTGGGATAGGAGACCAGGACTTTGAACATAAAACGATCCTGCTGCGCTTCGGGCAGTTGGTATGTTCCCTCCTGCTCGATCGGGTTCTGGGTGGCCAGCACAAAAAACGGATCGGTGAGCTGATGGCGCATGCGGCCCACGGTGACTTGACGCTCCTGCATGGCCTCCAGCAATGCAGCCTGAGTTTTGGGCGGGGTGCGGTTGATTTCGTCGGCCAGGATGATGTGGGAGAAGAGAGGCCCTTCCAGAAAACGCATTTCCCGTTGTCCCGTGGATCGGTTTTCCTCGATGATGTCGGTGCCGGTAATGTCGGCCGGCATCAGATCGGGGGTAAATTGGATACGGCTGAACGAGAGATTGAGCGAACGGGCCAACGTGCTGATCAGCAAAGTTTTAGCCAATCCAGGCACACCTTCGAGGATGCAGTGGCCGCGGCTGAAGAGGCTGATCAAGAGTTGGTCGACCACCTCGCCTTGGCCCACGATGACCTGCGACAGTTGTTCCTTGATGCGATCGACCGCCGAGGCCAGTTGCTCAATCAATTGTACGTCGGTGGGGCTCGGTTCCTTGGAACTCATGTATGGGGACTTTCAGTGTTTCAGTGTTTCAGTGTTTCAGTGTTTCAGTGTTTCAATGTTTCACCGACTTAGCATCGTCCAATCATTCGATGTCGTGTTTATTTCCTTAAGAAAACCCCCGGCTTTGCCGGGGGACTGGCAGAATTCGACAGTTCCGTAGTGATATTGCTCGTACTCGTACTCGACTGGAACCATTGCATTCAACAGAAACATAAGGCCATGGATATTGATGATGACCGACCTTGCCTCCCAGTCGGGTTCGAGTACGAGTACCG
>JAJRWS010000629.1 GCA_024276705.1 Planctomycetota bacterium
CGCCGTCAACATGGTGCTGGACGGAAGAGCGATGAATCGACCAATCGATCGAAAGGCGTTAAACATCCACTCGATCGTGGCAAAGATCGGTTCGATTATTGTCCAGTCCTTTCGAGTACGAGTACGAGTACGATTCAAGGCCTGAACTTTCAATCCATGGATGACCTTGAAAAACTCTCGCCGGACCGGCAGAGCCTGTCAGGGTCGCACGGCCAGAGGCCGTGGATTTAGAGTGGTTTAAGGCGGAGGGCCGAGAGCAGAGAGCGAAGAGCTGAAGAATATCAGCCATTACACTCTCCGCTCTTTGCTCTCCGCTTTCTGTTTTCCTCACAATCGTATCCCCACCTGATAGGTAATCAAAGCGCCAACATAGGCCAGCAGCGTCATGTACGTGAAAGTAAAGACGGACCACCACCAACTTCCCGTTTCCCGGCGGATGACCGCGAGTGTCGCCGCGCACTGGGCGCAGAGGGCAAAAAAAACCATCAACGACAGAGCCACCGGCAGATTGTAAACCGGCCGTCCGGTATCGTCCCAGCGGGCCATGCGGAGCCGCTGCTGTAATTGGTTCTGGTCGGTTTTGTCGCTTACATCCAACTCCGGACCCAAGTGATAAATCACTCCCAGCACGCCCATGACCACTTCCCGGGCAGGGAACGAGGCGATCGCCGCGCAACCAATCCGCCAATCCCAGCCAAGTGGCCGCACCACCGGTTCGATCCACCGGCCGGCCTGGCCCAGCAAGCTGTAACGCTGATGCAAGCTGACCGCCAGATGGTCGTGCTGGCCGGGATCGTCGAAACGGGCCAACCGATCCGCAGCCTCGGCGTGGGCTGGTGAGCCAGGCGAGGCTCGACCGGCAGCCTTCACCAGGGCCATTCGCTCGGCGGCGATGGTCTGGTCCACCTGCTGCTGGGCCCGCGGGTAATAAGCCAAGGCCCAGACGACGATCGTCACGGCGAAAATTACCGTGCCAGCCCGGCGCAAGAAGCCCCAGCCACGTTCGACCATCCGTTGCAGTACCAGCCGGCCTGACGGCAACTTGTAGCCGGGCAATTCCATGACAAAGGGGGGCGTTTCGCCCCGTAGCAATGTCCGTTTGAGTAACCAGGCCATCAGGACCGCCGTGAAAATGCCGAGCGCATACATGGCCAGCAGGGTCAGGCCTTGCAGGCCTGCCAGCCCGCCCAGGTACGAACGGGCAGGCACGAACGCACCAATCAAAATCACATAGACGGGCAACCGGGCCGAGCAACTCATCAGCGGAGCGATCAGGATGGTGGCAAATCGATCACGCCGGTTTTCAATGACCCGGGTCGCCATGATTCCCGGTACCGCACAGGCAAACGAAGAGAGCAGCGGGATGAAGGATCGGCCACTCAGGCCCACGCCCGCCATCAGCCGGTCCATGAGGAAAGCGGCCCGTGCCATGTAACCGCAATCTTCAAGTACGGCAATGAATAAAAATAAAATCAGGATTTGCGGCAGGAACACGAGCACCGCGCCTACCCCGCCGATCACTCCGTCCACCAGGAGCGAGCGGAGTGCTCCAGGCGAGAGCAGCCCATCCACCCAATCCGCCAGATGGCTTACCCCCGCATCGACCATTCCCATCAAAGGAGTGGCGAATACGAAGATGGATGAAAACAGCAGGGTCATCACACTCACCAGTACCAACGTCCCCCACACCTTGTGGGTCAAGACCGCGTCGATGCGATCGCTGGCGGTCTGCTTAGAGAATTCGGGACGCTGGACGATTCCCTCCAGGGTACGGGCTACCCATTGGTAACGGGCCATCGCCTCGATGGTTGTCACCGGAGTGCCCGCATCGGCCAGCGTCTGGCGCGCCTCGTGCAACTGTTTGATTTGCCCGGCCGGCGCATCGGCTAACAAGGCATGTTCCAGGTAGCCATCGCCATCGAGCAGGAGCCGTTCCACCAGAAAATGGGGCAATTGTCGGTTGCTATCTTCGTTGAGCGTCTTGACCAACTCGGTAGTGAGTTGCTTGAAGTCGTCCGGGAAAGGATTTTCCCGACCGTTTTCCGCTGCCCCCTTTCGCTGGGTGGGGGTCGGGCTCGAGCTGACACTTTCCTTGGCGGTGGTGACCAGCGCCTCTTTGAGTTGTTCCAAGCCGATTTGACGATTTGCTTGTACTGCGATCACCGGCACAGCTAGCCGCTCGGCAAGCAGGGGAACATCGATGTCGATTTCGCGCTGCCGCGCCAGGTCGACCATGTTCAGCGCCACGACGGTTGGTTTTCCCAGCGACAGCACCTGGCTCAGCAAGAACAAGTTTCGCTCGAGGTTCGATGCATCGATAATCGACAAGATCACGTCGGGCGCCTGCTGGCCAGACAGTCGCCCCAGCAGCACGTCGACGGCCACCATCTCGTCGGGCGAATGAGGGGCCAGGCTGTAAGTGCCGGGTAAATCGATGAGCTCCAGCGTCAGGCCTCCATGCCGCATCTGACCGGTCTTCTTCTCGATGGTCACTCCCGGATAATTGCCGACTCTCTGTCGCACTCCGGCCAGCGCGCTAAAGATGGTCGACTTGCCCGTGTTGGGATTGCCGACCAAGGCTACGCGAAGTGTTGAGGCAGACGCGGTGGTAGGCATGTGGCGTTAGAAGTGGGCAGGGGGCAGTGGGCAGGGGGCAGTGGGCAGTGTGCTGGGGACAGTCAAGGGACAGCCGAAAATTAGCTCCTCGTTTTTAACTGGAACAGCATCTAACCTTGAGACACTGGAATAATGGAATATTGGAAAGATGGAATGAATAGTGCTTCCAGCATTCCATTATTCCAACATTCCAAAGCCGCTGGTACCTGGTATCCATGGGTGAAATTGGCAAGTGTTAATCGGTCACCCCTCAAGGGGGTGCGGATCGCAAGTGGTTGGGATTCAGGCTGTAGTATATCTACCAATAAACCTGGAAGGCTGATACGACCCGGGCTGGTGCCGTGGGGTACCAGATCAGTTATCGCGTTTCGACGTCAATCCGCTCTGCCTCGCTCCGGCGCAGACTCAGCCGATAACCACGTATCTCGAACTCCAATGGGTCGCCTAGCGGCGCGGCGCGAAGAAGGCGGATCTTCGTCCCCGGGGTGATTCCCATTTCCAGCAAACGTCTGCTCACTTCGCCATTGCCAGTCACCTGTACGACCCGGCCGCAGCAGCCCATATCGAGCTTTGCCAATTGTGTTACGCCGTTGGCGGTCGGATCGGATGGAGAAATCATTTTAAGCCCAACGTTCAAGCCCAATCGATGGGGGTTACCATGACCTGGAGTAAATCGCTCTGCCGAAAGCAGAGTTTGCTGCCACCGAAGTGGTCGCTTTGCGATTGGCCTCCAACTCGGATGATGCATGGCGTGCCATGGCGAACCATTTCCAACTGCACTCCATGCCGAAGTCCCAATTCCTCAAGCCGGCGTACCTGGTCCCTCTGGCCAACCACCTGACAGACTTCGGCCGACTGGCCCGGACATAATGTGCTAAGGGGAATGAGGTCGTGCATCGGAGGGAAATTCCAGGCGGGATCAAGGTGGTAGGTGGCCAGGCAATTGCCAGCTCAGCTAAAATGCCATTGCCTGCTAATGCCAGTACTGAAAACCAGTACCAGCAATGGCCAATCATGATATTGAGACTGATTATCAATATCTCTTTGTATTGTATCGTCTCCTTGGGTCCTGTTCAACCGCGTAAATCCCGCGAACGTAGATCGACTCGAAATTCCTCGGCGGAAACCTCCTCGCAGAGGGCCAGCAGACGCTTAGGCAATTGCAGCTCCCCGAGAGTGCAAAACATGGCAGGTGGGCTATCAGGTTTGCGGTTTTCGCAAGTATCCGCAAACAAACGGCCGAAAACCAGGAAGCGACACCCCATACGGGCCAATTCGTCCATGGCCCGATCTCGTTGCAGCCGATCCTGGTTGTAATAACGTAGCTTGCCAATTCGGACGATAGTATCGGCCCCGACAATAAATAGGCTGTCCGGGAACAGGCGGGCCTTTTCAAGAAATGTGGGGGTGGCAGTTAATAATGTCCCGGCGTATGCCATCCCCCCCCCTTCAGGGTATTTTTTGTCCGATTGTTGTTCCTCGAGTTCGGCGAGAGCCCGCAGTCTGGCCAGCCGATTGGCGATCTCGATGAAATCAAGCGTCGGTTTGTCGACATTGCGTATCGACAGTTCCCATAAAACCGGACATCCCAGACGTACGCTGGCCATGCGGGCCATCTGCAGGTGGCCTGAGTGGGGCGGGTTGAATGCGCCGGGAAACAGGATGCGTGGTGCATTCAGTTTCGGTTTAGCCACATCATCGGCCGGTCCGTGACCGTCCGGTGGTGTGTCCAGCACCCATTGCTCTTGCCGCAGCAATAATTGGCTCCAGGCGGGTCGAGCGCGCTGCCGGTAAAATTCCAACGCTTCGCCATCCTCGAGTAGCTCCTGGACCAGCCGGTAGTCCATGCCGACCTCGCACGCCTCGGCCAGTAAACTCAATAACAGATTGGTTGCCAGGCACTCTTCCTGAAACCGGCTGCGTCTCCCCTTGCCCAGCGGCAACGAAACAGAATAGGTACAGGTGGTCGTTTGGGCGGCCACGTGAATTCGGTGAGAACCTTTTTTGGGTCGGTCGGTGGCCAGACTGGCCGTGCAGGCCAGGCCAACCAGAGGTCCAGGATCGACCGTGGGCGCAAGCTCTCTTGCCCGCTCCCAGGCTGACATCGCCAGCGCCCGGCCAGTCGGCTCACTGCAAGCCTGCCCGGTCCATTCTCCCAGCCAATCGGCCAGGGCCGATGCTGCGTATGGGATACTCGCTTCGAGGATCGTGCGCGACGCGCCGGGCACTCCGAGCAACTCGCTGATCGCGCTGCTCCCACCGCCAGTGACTGCTAGCACCACCTGGTGGCCACTGGCGTGGATGGCCTCGATAAGTGAAACGCGAGCTCGCGAATCGTTGGGGGCAGCCCAATTGGGATCAGTCCTGTCGTCCATCGATTCGATCAGCCCATTGCCTGGCCGAGCCAGCGGTGCCAGCAACCAGGGAGTTGTGGGCCGGAGCAAGCTGGGCCCATTCCGGCATGGGAACCTGGTTCCGGCATTTGGAGTTATGCATTGCTACAGCGAGCCGCGGTAGCCCCGAGCTTTTGGGCGAAGCCCTGCCGTGCCAAGCAGTGCCAGCAAACAGAGCGGGGCTGACGAGGGTTCGGGCACAATGGCCGCAGGGCCTCTCAACTCGTCCGGCCGGGTTACCCGTCCCAGGAACAACAAACTCTCGGAGTGCGTGTCCCGCAAAGCGAACAAAAATGGATGATCCGCTCGGAATCGGGGGGGTGGCAGCGGATCGATCACCTCACTTGTCGTGCCAATGGTGATCCCGGTGGCGGCTGCTGCTTCAGTTCCCTTCTCGCTGACGTCGATAAACGTCTTGTGGACCACGCTGTCGATGACCAGGTCCGCATCGGCCATGCCGGTGAAATCGGCCAAGTCACTGAAAGCATCCGGCATCCCCAGCTCAGAAAGGATGGTTTCGAGTCCCATGGAATCGGCAAAGGTAAATTTAGGCAATTGCACAATCACGTCACGCCTGGCCATCGCGTCGAGGCTCTCCTCGAGCAGTTCGGGGGTCAGGGCTGCTTCCAGGTCGGCCAGGCCGTCGGTCGTATCGGGTAGTAGCACGACCATCGACAGGTCATCTCCCGCATACGGCATCTCGAGTATCTGAAAACCGTCCCCGGCGGCGTAGCGGAAGGTCTGCTGCTGCGACATCATCGGTACGGTTACCGTGGTACTGTCCGGAATGGTGAATACGTCTTCACGGGTTGCCCTTGCGTCGAACGCATACTTCCAGTTGCCATTGAAATAAATCGCATTGGTCAGCACCAGGCGAGTCTCCTTGTCCACCGACCCCTCCGGCAACAGATCCTGGATGAGGCCGCCTGTCTTCCCCTCAACCCAGTCGTTGATGTGCTGGCGCGATTCTTCCGGCTCCAGCCGAAAATCGAGTTTTTCCAGTGGGGCTGCGTAGGGACCGGCCAAGGTGTCGATAAACGGCTGTTTGAACGCGAATCCCCGTTGCCCGAACAACCGGTTGGCGATATTCAACTGGTAACCTTCCCTCGGCATGCCGAGATCCATCAGCAACTGGCCATAGGCCGGGTGCAGTCGCTGAGCCGGTAGATCGAAGTTCAGTACGTCGGCCATCTGGCGGGCCGTGTTTCCCAGCGCGCCGGTGTAGGTCATCGCCAGGGCAGTTGAAATACTCAGTGGCGAGATCAGCACGTTTTTTTCCGCGGGCACCCGGGCCGTATACTGCTGGTAAAGGTCCAGGGCGAACCGGTTGTTGCTTGCCGCGACCGCCAGGGCATCGTCCGAAAGGACCGCCCGCTCGTGCGGCGGGATGGGTTCCATCCCACTCGAACCAGCCAACCCACTCGAGCCAGACCGTCCGCCAATCGGTGAAAGGCCTGGAATGAGCGAACCGGCCGGGGGGGAGAGCAACAGGTCTCCCGACGTTCCGAGCGGCCGGTTTCCATCCAGAAATGGTGCTGCCAGACTGTTGGCTTGAGGCCCGATCCCCAGCGACAGCACGACGATCCCTATCCCTATTGCCCTTGAATGGCTTTGACGCGTACGTTTCATTGTGTTCTTTCCGTTGCTGTCACCGGTCGGTCGCTCCTTCCAGAGCCTGCTTGTGAATATACCCGATAAGAACATATTACGAAATAATCTGACCGGCCGCGCGGTCAATTTTAAGTGTTGCGACACACTGGGTAACCAGCGTCGTCTAAATCACCTCGCAACCCACCAGCTCCGCTGGTGAGAATTCACCAGGACACGGATCTATTCTTGTTCCAACACAGGTGTGTGTGCCCGCGTCCCCGACAGGTGTGTGTGGCACGTCCCTGAGGCACGAAGGGCGTGGTTGCCCGAGCGTGGCGGTGTGTGGGATAAGGAAAACCACACGCCATCCACCACGCCCATCGCTGGAAGCTCTAATTCAATGAAAGAGTGGACAAGTCAAGAAAATGGGTTCTCCTGTGTTTTAGACGGCG
>JAJRWS010000630.1 GCA_024276705.1 Planctomycetota bacterium
CAGGTTGCGAAAACGGAGCGGCCCGGACGGAAATGCCTGGAATTAGCGGCTGGTATCGAAAGGGCTGGAGATTATCGAACGAACATTTTTCATCCAAAGAATTGTCGCTAGCCCCTTTGTCGAGCCGGAGCGGAGGTTTTCGCAGCGTAGTCTCCCAAATCCTACCCACAAAAAACCCAGATGGACCACTTTATTGAGATGGCATTTGTGAGTTGCATTCGCTCCATTTCCAGACGCGCCGTGACGTTGTGGCGATTATGGCTCAATTCGCAGGCAAATCGTAGTGAAAATCGAGTTGTCGCTCATCTTCGATATCAATTCATTCGTCGCTCAACTCCACTTAATTCAACCAACTCCGGGTCGCTTGGTTTCCAGCTTTTGTCGAAGTAGGGTTCCTGGGGGCCATAGAGACGGAGGATGGTGTTCCAGGCTTTGCCGGGAACGGTTTGAATCCAGTTGCTCTCTTGTCCTTGTGGCGGCTTCGGAGAGAAATAGATATCGAAGGAACCGTCTGGGTTTTTCTTGAGTCCCTTTTTGTTGTTGTCAAGACCAGGAAAACGTTGATCGGTTTGGAGCATCGAGCGGGTCTGGTTGTCGTACAGCGTGAATGACCAGAAATCTTTGGCGGGCACATTGGGGGGCAGGTGGATTTTGTATATCTTGCTGCCGTCAAGAACATCGCCATTGCCGTCGAGGTAGGCAACTAAGTATTGCGATCCTTTGCCAACATTTTCGATCGCCATCGCAGGCGTAATACCGGTAGCATAGAAGTGAAAGAAAATACGAGCATCAAGCAAACGGCTGCCGTCCAGGAGGAAGTCATACCGGCCTTCGATGAATGGATTCGTCCAGGCTCGCTCGCCAGGGTAGAGGTGCTGGCGTAGATCTCTTGGGCGAGAGGCCAACGCGCGGGCGGTGACCGATCCGATCTTGGCCGCTTCGGTAAGGATCTTCTTCATCCGGGCATCAGGCTTGAATTCTTTTCCTTTCTCGATGCCGATTGACGCTAAAAGCCCACGGGTGTCGGCATCGAGACCATCAAGCGGTTCGGCCTGGATGGTTGAATTGACTTCCTCCCAATAACCGAAATCCATTCGGTGAATCGTGTTGGTGTACTTTCCAGAAAGGTCAACGAATTTCATTTTGGGCGGATTGTTTTTTTTCGAGAGCGGGTACATGCGAAAAAGTTTTTTCGTCGCATCGATTGCCGGCATCGGTGAGCCGTCGACTTGAAATCCACGCCAGATAATCCAGTTTCCGAACGTCGTCGAGCGTGCGACGTGATAACCATCCGGAACATCTCCTTTGTATCCAGGCGGCAGGAGCAGAAACTTGCCACCTTTCCCTTTGTCTGGGCCGGCATTGCCGAAATCCATCACAAACTTGAACCAGGAGTCATCGACAAAACCGAGAACGTTCGGCGGAGTTTCAACAACCATCGGTTCGTCTCCCAACTCGATCCAAGCCGCCTGATAGACCGAGACCGTATTCGCGGTGAGCCACAGTGACTTGGAGTCCATGAGATTTTCAAACAACAACACTGTTGTATTGGGCGGTCCAAATTCGCGGTATCCTTTCTCCAGCCCATACATCGAGGCAATTGGAATGCAATTCAGAAAGGCTTCAGTAGCTCGGAGAAGGTCGAGATTGTCGTAAACGATTTTTGTTGTCGTTTCATCCGGAACTCCATCGAAAGAGGTGAGAGTGCCGAGCGATGTCTCTAGCCGATTAGGAGTCGCGACTCCTTCAGGGACTGGCGTGGTCATCTTCATTTTCGGCAGTTCGGCCTGGAGTTGTGTGCTGATGCCGATCACGAGAGCGACACCGAACAGGCATTTCAATTTCAGAATATTCATCTTCTATTTCCTTATCGTTTAGTGACGTCTTGCCCGAGCGACTTCACGAGTTCAATCTCGCGAGGCCGTCAGGTTTTTTTGATCCAAGGTTTGAGAGGACCGTAGATTTTCAGGATCGGTAACCAACTCTTGCCGGGGATCGTTTGCAACCAATTGTTCTCGCAGGGCGGCCCGGCCGCCCTCAGAGTGTTATTCGTTGGACCACTAGGTAATCGTCGGCAATTCGAAGCCTTTGCGGTGTTCGCGGCCAACGTATTGGTTGGCCTCTTGGTCATCGAATGTCTCGGTCTGGGGGTCGAACCGCAGTTTTTTGCCAGTACGCCAGGAGATATTTCCGGCATGGCACATGGAGGTACTGACGTGCCCCGAAGCGATCTCCTGATTCAGCGACTCGCGATTACGGCTGCGGACCGCGTCGAGGAAGTTGCGAATGTGGGCCTGCTGGCCGACATCGCTGCTGCCTTGCTGGGCGATCTTGCCGTCTGCGTCGTAGGCCTTCCACGACGTGTTCGTCAGCAGCAGCCAGCCATTCTCACCATAGACGACTGCCCCTTCGGTGGCGTCGAAAAGCTTCGACCTGGACCACAGCCGCATCTCATATTGCAGCACTTTTCCGGGGTACTCGTAGTTGATCAACATGGTGTCGGGCCACTGTTGGTCGTCTTCGAAGAAGTACTTGCCGCCGGAACAACTGATCGCCTCGGGCATCCCTTCAAGGCCCATGACATAGCGACAGTAGTCGATGCGGTGGACGCCGTCATTGCCCAAGTCACCCGTGCCATAGTCAAACAGCCACCGCCAAGCACCTCCGACGATCGACTTGTTGTAACGCCGTTCGGGCGACGGACCCTGCCAGATTTCGTAGTCGATTCCGGACGGCGGATCGCTGTCCGGCGACAGATGCACAGCGGCGTTGCGATCCGTTTCCCAAGCCTTGCCGTACATCACCTTGCCCAGCGCGCCGCTCTTCACGTAATCAGCAGCCTCTTGCAGGAAGGGGGCGCTGCGGATTTGCGTGCCCATCTGCACCACGCAGTTATTTTTACGGGCAGCGGCGACAGCCGTCTTGCCTTCGAGAATGTTGTGGCTGGCAGGCTTCTCTACATAAACATCCTTGCCAGCCAGACAGCCGTCGATCGTAAGCAGCGCGTGCCAATGGTCTGGTGTCGCAACCATGAACGCATCGACCGAATTGTCGTGAAGCAGAGTGCGGTAATCGGTGACCAGTTTCGGCATCCGCCCGGTCTTCTCCTTCATCTCGGCGCCTCGTTGGCGGCGGACCGTCTCTCTGACGTCGCAGATGTGTGTGATTTCGCAATCCGGCTCTGCGGCGAAGCTGTGCATCACCGAGTTGCCACGCCCGCGAACACCGATGCAGGCGATGCTGAGCTTGTCATTCGCAGCCCATGCTCTGCCTCTCATCGTGGCGGTCAGTCCCAAGCCGGTGCCGAGGGCGGCTGTGTGTTGGAGGAAGCCGCGGCGGGTGATACGGGACATCAGGAAGCCTCCTTTGTAATGGCTGGAATTCTGTCTGTTGGCATTTCCCCCGCTGGCGGAGGGTTAGCAGCCCGTTAAATAAAGGGCGGGGCAGACATTCTGTCTGCGAGTGTTGGCGAAAAAA
Source organism: Planctomycetota bacterium (assembly GCA_024276705.1). Lineage (GTDB taxonomy): Bacteria > Planctomycetota > Planctomycetia > Pirellulales > Lacipirellulaceae > JAJRWS01. The sequence goes on from JAJRWS010000630.1 coordinate 3,478, forward strand.
CAGCAGCTTTGACTGCTTCAGGCCAGACAGAAATGTCCGGCCCACGTTTTTCAACGGGCTGCTAGTCCTCTTGCTTGCCTGTCGGTGATGGACCGCTATCGGTCTCATTATCTGTGCCATCATCGGACAGCCGTACTTCAATCGGTGCCGGTTTGCTGTCCAGGGAAGTGTGCGTGACCCGATGGGGCAATGAGAAGCTAATGCCCTGCTCTTCGAACGCACGAAAGATCTCGAAGTTGAATCGTTCGCTGAATGCGAGATAGTCCCAGTATTTTGGCGGGTGATACCAGTAGATCACACGAATCGCAAACGCTTGCGGCAGGATATCTAAAAAGAAGACGCGGGGCGGATATTCTGCCGCCATGCCTTCATGGTTGTCGAGCGCTGTCCGGAGAATCGTCAGGGCTGCCTCGACTTTTTCGCTGGGCGTGTCCAGGGGGATGTGAATGTCCGTTACCCGCCGGATGCAATGCCGGCGTCCGACGTTTTCGATGTCGCTGCGGGCCAACTCGTCGTTGGGAACCGTAACCTGATGGCTTGTGAGCAATCGAATCCGTGTGGACCGTAAGCCGATGTCCTCAACGACACCATCG
>JAJRWS010000631.1 GCA_024276705.1 Planctomycetota bacterium
CGTGCTGGTTGTGTTGAATGAGAAGTCGGACACGTTGTAGGTTCCAGCCGTCGCTAGACCGCCGACCAGATCGCCATCGGTGGTGAATGTGCCGGTTTCGGTGCCGGTGCCCGCGTTCGACCAGTCCCAGACGATGGACGCATTGGCCGAGCTAGCCATCAGCAGCAGGGAAGCCGCGGTCAGTAGAGTTATGCGTTTGGACAGTTTCATTATTTTTCTCAAAAAAGGTGTCAATGACAATCAATGAGCGAGCGCAGCACTCCCCCTATCCCTATATTTCCGCTTTCCGGCGGTTCTTAACCGAAAATCCGGAAAATTCCCTAAAGTTGGGCGGAAAAGCTACCGGGGGCCTTTTCGGCTCCCACGGGAACGATTTCAGGCCAAGAAAGGCCAGGAGAAGGGGAGAAACCACAGAGAATTGTCTACCGCTCTGCGTGAGCCGGTTCGACGTGCCACTGTACCCGTTTGGGAAGTGGGCGGACGAGATTGTCCCGAAAGTAAAGGCCCATCTGGGCTTCTAGTTGCGACCGAGTCAACTGCCGGTGCATGGCATCCGGTCGGAAGTCTCGGTATCGGATCGCTCCGTCGGAAGCGCTTGAGACCAACTGGCGTCCGTCGTTGGTAAAATAGACGCAATGCGTATGACTATTGTGCTCCAGAAACCGACGTACCTCCTTGCCGGTTTCCACGCTCCAAAGCCGAACCGTTTTGTCATCGGAGGTCGAAGCAATCCATTTTTCGTCCTGACTTATGGCGATGCCCCTTAGGGTATCGGTATGACCCGTGAATCGCTGCAAAATCTCCCCGCTGGCCACATCCCATAGCAACACGACCTCGGTTTGGCCCGAACAGGCAGTTACCAGACGCTGCCCATCGCTGCTAAAAGCAATTGCCATGATTGCCCCCGTGTGCTTGTCGAAGTGACGCAAGGGTCGCTCGACTTGAGCAGAAATGTTCCACAGATAGACCCGCCCATCAAGCCCGCCGGACGCCAAGCGATGGGGATCGGTAGGATGAAATGCCACGCGAATCGGACCAAGACCTGTTGGAATCGAGTCGACTAGCGAGCGCGTCAAAGGATCCCAAAGAAAGAGGCCCCTGTGGCGACTACCGCCCACCAGCCGGCTGCCATCGGCATTGAAAGCCAGATCCCGTATTTCGCCCCCTTCGTATTCCAGCGGAACTGATGCGCCAGAGTTCAGGTCATGAAGTTCCATCTTTTTGTCGCTTGAGTAGATCGCCAATTGGCGACTGCTCGGATCGAACGCGCCTCCCTTCGCATTGCGAAGATCGCGAAACTCGCCCGTGTGATTATTTCTCAATGCGACGCGATATTTTCCGCCCCATTTCCCGTAGATCGCAATCCACTTTTCGTCCGGGCTGAATCCAAACCAGGTCACAAAATCGAACCAATCGTTGGATCGAAAAGAATCCTCGGTAAAACTCTTGGGGTTGATCGATGTCAGCGCTGACGTATTGACTTGCCAGAGACGAACTTCTGGTCCCGCGCCACTTGCCAAAAACTTGCCCGTGCGATCAAACGCCAGTGCCTCGACCTCTTTTCGGTGCCCTTCGAGGCGGCCCATCCACAGTCCTGAAGAGACGCTCCAAACCCGCGTGTCCCGTTTGTAGGCACCGGTAACGAGCAAGTCTCCGTTGGGAGCCAAGCTCATCGATTGCACTCCCCGATGAGCAAATCGACCGAGGACGACCGGTTGCTTCGGCGAGGTGATGTCAAGCACGTTGGCGTAGTATCCACCACTGATCACCGCGAGGCGTGTTCCGTCGGCGTTGAACTCAAGTCCATGAATCCGATGAGTCTCGACTAGATCGTTTTCAACCGTGTGGGCGCAAATCAATTCGCCGTCGGCAACGTTCCATATCAATAATTTCCCATCAACCGTGCCACACGCCACGCGCTTGCCATCGGGGCTGAAGCTCAAGGTTCGGGCCGAAGCCGTTTCTTGGATCATGCCGAGGTCGATTGCGGAGTGGGTGGGCGATAGCGCTGGTTCGGCGGAAGCTCTCGGGGCGGGGACTTTCCAGAACTGAATCTTCTGTTGCGTCAGTGATGCCAAGATCTCCTCTTCAGGATGAAACGCGACATCAATGACTTGGCCGAATAATTCTTGCGGCACAGTCCACGGCAACCCCGAATCAGAATCCCACAACCGCAAGTGGCGGTCTCTACCGCCCGTTGCGATCAGCAGCCCGTTTGCCTGCATGTCGAGGCAACCGATCGGATGGGTGCGCCCGCCGAAACGACGAACCAGGGCCCCCGATTTTCGATCCCAGACTCGAACGGTCGAATCTTTGGACAGCGAAGCGACCCTGGTTCCGTCTTTACCAAAGGCAACTTGAGTCACATTATCCACATGCCCCTCGGTCCAGGCGGTCGCCTTTCCGGTCCTGCGATCAATCAGCCGGAGCGTTTGATCAATCGGTTGGAAGGCCTCTTGACTTTGTAGACTGACGAGCAATCGTTTGCCATCTGCGTGATACTGCACATACGCAACGGAATCTCCTAGTTGCAACTTTCCGTCCGTGGATTCATCAAGAGTAGATACGCTCCAAAACCGAATGCACCCATCAGCCGAGCCAACCGCCAGTTCGTCGCCAGCGGGGCTCGCGGTCAAGGCAGTCACGGCTTGGCCATGATCGTTGTCGACAGGACTCAACGGGCAATCTTTTCGGGACGCGACATTCCACAGAGAAACCGTGCCATCTTCTTTCCCCGCGGCGAGTCGACCATCGACCAAAAATGCCAATGCGTTGACAGGGCTCTTTCCGGGTAGCTTCGTCTTTTGCCCAGTGGACAGATCCCACACCACGATCGCTCCCTCTTGCCAGGTGACCGCCAGGGTTGATTGCTTGGGGTCGAACGCCAAGGCCCGGACCGGCTCTCCGCTTCCCTCGAAGCGGTATTTTTCTTTTCCCGATTGACTATCCCAAACCCAAACGGTCCCGCGGAACACACCGCCTGCGGCTGCCAACCGACCGGCAGAATGAATGGCTACTTTTTGGAGACCGATGCCTCGAGGGGGCGAATCCACAGGAGTTTCCCCGAATGTATATCCCACAATCGGACCGTCTGATCGCTGGAGCCCGACAAGAGCGTCCCGCCATCGGCGCTCAAAGCAAGGGAGCGAATCGATCCTTCGTGGCCAACAATTTCGCGAACCAGTCGCAACGATCGGGCATCCCAGAGCAGTATTCTGTGACCACTTTTCAGCGCAGTGGCGATGGTTGTTCCATCGGGGCTCATCTCCGCCACAGTCAAACCGTCAAGCGCTGGCGTGGTCCACTCGAGCGTTGCCGGGATGTTCCCACGGGCCGAAAGAAGTTTTGCGTTGCCTTCTTGCGATGCTTCAAACTCGAGTGAAGCCGAGGCGAGTACGGCTGCCGTCTGGTACTTGCGTTTTTCGAATGCAAAATCTGCCTGTTTTAGTAGCGACCGAGCTGCAACTGTTTTCGTTTCGGCAAGTGCAGCTCCCGTCGTCGTTAGTGAATAGAAAAGCACACCAATCGTTACGATTGCCATCACCGCCAGCGCTGCCAATGATGCGGCCACCCCCTTATTGCGACGAGCCCAACGGACCGCCTGCTCGGCCATCGAAATACGCCGCGCCTGGATTGGCTCGTCGCTGAGAAATCTCCCGAGATCTTGCTCAAGAGACTTTGCACTATTATACCGTCGCTTAGGCTCCTTTTCGATCGATTTGAGAATGATGGTTTCCAGATCACGCGGTATACGAGAATCTACCAAGCGAGGATTCACGGGCGTGGATTCGTTGATCCACTGGATCAGCTTCAAGCGATCAGAAGCCTCGAAGGCAGGTCGCTGCAGTAGCAGCTCATACAGTGTGAGACCTAGCGCGTAGATATCGGCGCGGACGTCACATTTCCCTCGGAATCTTTCAGGAGACATGTAGCGTAATGTGCCCAAAAAATCGCCTGTCTGGGTGAGGCCTTCGTCTTCGATCTTTGCCAAACCGAAGTCGGTAACCCATACTACGCCTTCGGCGTCGAGCAGCAGGTTCGATGGCTTGATGTCACGGTGAATGACGCCTCGTGCGTGCGCATAAGCCAACGCATCGGCAACCTGCATACCGATTTTGGCGACAGACCGATAGAAATGACGCCGCTTCGAACTGCTCGAATCGTTCAGACCTTCACGGATGATCGAAGACGCCGAATGGTTCGATCCAGAAGGGGCAGCTCCGGCGTTCGAAGGGGGCTGGACCAATTTTTCGACATGGGTTCCACTTCCAGCATATTTCAGTTCTTCGATCACATGATCGAGACTTCGCCCCAAAATCAACTGCATCGCATAGAAAACGTGATTGCCATCCTCCCCGACTTCAAAAATTGGAACGATGTTGGTGTGGTGCATCTTCGCAGCCGCGCGCGCTTCTTGCTGAAAGCGAAGTCGTGAATGACTCAAGAGGTGCGACTGATGGGGTAGCACTTTTAGGGCGACACGGCGTCCGAGTGATTCTTGCACGGCTTCGTAAACCACGCCCATCCCGCCCCGACCGAGCTCGCCGATGATACGGTAATCGCCGATTTTTTCGGGAATGTCTACCGCGCCTTCGGGAGAAGCCTTTTGACCAGACAACTCGGGCAGCTCACACGAAGCCGGTTGAAGATCCTCAATAACCACGAGAGCAGGAAACAGGTCGCGAATCTCCTTGGCCAGTTGAGGATGCTTTTCACAATACTCGTCAATCGTCGGTTGCTCTCCACGTTGTGCGCGTCCGAGAAAATCGTCGACGAGTTTCCACATTGGATCGGTGGACAACAGGGAGTCGGCATCAGAGGGCTTGTCCATGAGTTCAACCCGCTTCCTCTTCGATCTGCCCCATTTCTTCAAATGGCATAGCTTCAGATGCCATATCTTCGGATTGCAGGGCTTCGGATTGCATGGCAAAGTCGTCAAATAATTCAGGAAGCTGCTTGAGTTCTTGTTTCAGGCGGCGCAACGCGCGCAGATGTCGCATGCCCGCCGCCGATTCGCTGACTTCGAAGATCATCGCCACTTCGGCATTGGTGAGCTGCTCAAAATGCCGCATCGCGAGGACTTCCCGATCGTCAGGATCCATCGCGTTGAGTACTTCCTGCAGTTTGATCTGCCGCTCTGCTCGGAGCATTTTTCCTTCCGCAGAGGTAGCATTGCCGATTAGTTTTGAAGCGAGCGCGATGGAAGTCGCCTGAGGCATATGGCCGCGATAAAGGGAAACTTCCAAAGCCGCGTCACGTTTCGCCGCCCCGAGATGATGGCGGTGAGTCTTCGCCAGACGTTGGCCAGTAATCCGCCGAACCCAGATAAAAAGAGGTAACTTGGGGTCCTTGGCGTAGTTCGCCAACTGGTCAGCTAAATCGACATACGCTTCTTGCAAGACATCGGATGGGTTGACCCGGCCTTGGATTCGACGATCCATCCGCAAGTCGATCATCTTCCGTAGTCGTTTGCGATAGCGCTGAAACAACTGGGCCAGCGCAGCCTTGTCGCCCGCGATAGCTTTTTGCACAAGGGCATCATAACCCGAAGTTTTACCATGAGAACTCATGCCCATATAGTAGTCCAAAGCGAGAGAGGAATCGACTACCTTCAGCTCAAGTCGATGGCGGCTCTTTCAGTCCCTCGCAAAGTACGCACAATCCCTATTACATGGCAGAGTGCGTTACATACGTCAGTCACCTCTCCACGCTCAAACGCAGTCACTACTTGCGGTAGAGTTCATGCCCGCTTGATTTGCAAACAGCACACCTCGCCTCTCACCTCTGCTTTCAGTAAAGTTTGCTAAATCGCATCAGTGAAATCGCCCGACCACATGAAACTAAAGTCGCTAACTCCCTTCGTCTGGCCCCACCGACTGCATTTTGCCGTCACTCAAACTCGCCGAGGTTGCATCACTCGCCAGCAGGGTGGAGTTGTCCTTCGCCGCAGCGGTGAAATCCACCGACCACAGTTCAGGCGAGTGAATTGTGTAATCCAACAGATGACACTAGAGCGGATTTTGGCAGCTTGGGTAGGGCTCAGTTTGTGACCAATGTCGAACCGTCCTGAGTCAGAAAGTGCCGCTGAGAAGATCTTGATCGACGCCTCTAACTGCCATCACAAATTTACTTCTGTTTGTTCCACCGCAGTAGCGAAACGTATTTTTTCCCTGCAACGGCGATTACGTCCGAAGTGTTTTAGGAAATGCCGTTCATCGATGTTCCCAAACGGGCCTCTCCTCAAACTTTTGGAACCTTCTTGATTCGCGCCCAGCAGCCTGATTTTTCGTAACTGTTCACGGGCATTTTGGGATTTAGCCACGAATGAACGCCAATGAACACGAATGTTTGAGTTTGGC
>JAJRWS010000632.1 GCA_024276705.1 Planctomycetota bacterium
AGTATCTTGCTGGAAGAGGGGGAGCCACGCTTTTTCGGTCCCAGGCAGACGCTTGATGCGGATCCGGCTGCTGTTGTCGTGCAGTTGGATGACGATGGAGCCGGTACGGTCGACCGGCAGGGAATCGGTTTCGACTACGGGCACTCCGTTGACGCAAACCGTGCCGTGGCGGCCCCGTACCACGATTTGCAACGGATACCAGGTTCCGGCCCGGACCGGCAGGCAGCAGGCCCGCCGGTGGTTGTAGATGCTGCCGGTCGGATTGCCACTCGCCGGGTTGTCTTCGATCTGGATCTCGAATCCCCGGTCGTTCGGCATGGCGTTGAATCGGCAGAAGATGCCCCCATTGCTCCCTGCGGTGGTGTGAATGTAGGCCCTCAGTTCGAAGTCGCGGTATGCTGTTGTCGAGGCCAGGTAGCCGCGTCCCTCTTCGGCGATCAGAACCCCATCCTGGACTCGCCATGCGGCGTTCCCTTCGATCGGTCTCCAGCCCGCCAGAGTATCTTGCTGGAAGAGGGGGAGCCACGCTTTTTCGGTCCCAGGCAGACGCTTGATGCGGGCATTTCGATACTCAACTCGACGGCCGCAGTCCTGAAAACCGAGAAAACCGGACCGCGGTCGATGGCGAAGCAGGGGATCGTCTCGCAAGTCCAGGTCCTGAACGATGCGACCGTTGACTGTAACCACCAGTCGCGGATAATCGCAAAGGATCTCCACGTCGAGCCAACGGTCGGCCAGGCCGCACAGGCAGTTGGGTGGCTGGATGCCGAAGACGCCACCCGTGGAAGTGAAGGTCGGCCGGCTCTTGGGTGTGTCGTCTGACAGTTTGATGAGGAGTCCGACGGCCGACACCCGTCCGTGGAGCGGCGCATGCAGGAGGATGCCACCATCCCCGTGGGCAGCCAACCGGTACTGGAACCGGAGGACGAAGTTCTCGAAGACTTCTCGCGAACGGAGCCACGCTGGCTCCTGTCCGCTCCCATCGCAGAGGAGCGCACCTTCGTGGATCAAGAAACCGGCGTTGCCAACCTTCTCCCAGCCGGCGAGTGTCTCCTTTTGAAAGAGCCGTTTGAAATCGGTTTCGGCCGTATTCTCTGCCGCTGCGGTGGACCTTGTAGCGTAGCATGCCGAAGCTGCCATGACACACCACGTGATAAATACCCGCCATGGGGATTTATTTATGGAGATCATCACGATGTTCCCAGGTTTAGATCTTCACCAAAGCGAACCATTCTATCATTACTTCCCAATTGTCACATTGCCTTACGTGGAGCAGGGCGATAAGCCGCTCGGAAATCGACGCTATTAGCAGCTAGAACGTTGCCCGGGTCGGCTTCATCGGCCATTCTTGGAACTACTGTCTATTCTCTTGTGCAGGTTGTTGGCAACCAAATAGCACGATGATGGCCGGTATTTCTCTGGTCGAAGATCCGCCCGTCGATCCTCGATACTTCGCCGCCGACCGCAAGCCCATTTCTTTCCGCGGTGGGGTACTGGCCTAATGTTTAGGGGCAGATCGAAACCCAAATGGAGAAATTCTTAAACTGCCAATTGCACTTAGATTGGGTGGCTGCCACCGATTTTTGTTATTCAGCCGTTTTGCTATCGCTTGACCCACCTCGCCGGCGGCGTAAACTGACGGGCAACGGATCGATGCGATCGTCCTAAACACGAGGAAATCATGGTCACACGACGACCCCATGTGCCGCGCCAGTCTATACGGGGAATGGCAATGCTGGGAATTAGTATCTTGCTCGCCGTAACGACGGCTGGCTGGTGCCAAGAGGTGAGTGAAGAATTCGGACCCGAGCCAATTGTGCTGCAACCAACCGGGCTGCCGTCGGCGGAAACCCCAGAGGCGGTGTTGCCCGCCGGTGCGCTTTTCCATCTGCGGATCAACGGCGCGCGGCGATTGCTGGGCGATGCCAGCGAATTGGTCCAGGCGTTCATTCCCGAAAAGACGCTGCCGCCACCGCTTCGCCAGGCGCTGACGGAGCCCAATTCGCTGCTCGGACTGATCGGCGCGCTGACCGTAGGCACGCCGTTATCGGTCGACCAGCTAGTAGCGATATCCGGTGTCGATCCCGACCGACCGATTTCCTTATCCCTCTATCCGGGGCGTCCCGAGCAGGCTTTCGCGTTGACGATCCCGGTTGTGGATTTAGCGGCATTTTCCGCTCTGATGACCCACCTGATGCCACAGCACCAGGTCGAACGGATCAAGTTGGACGGCAAATCGATCTATCGTATCCAAGTTCCCAATGCTCACCTTTTCGTCACCTGTGCAGACAAGATGGTCTCGGTTTGCGGTTCGGCCCTGCTGGCTCGGCAAATGCTTATCGCGCCGCCCGAGGCCCGGCTCGATCGATCGCCTTTTATCATGGATACGCTGCAACAGTACGCTCAAACCAACCTTGTGTTCGTGGTTGATGCCAGCCCGTTGAAACCGATGCTACCAGCACTACGTCGATTCGCGCGCATTCCCGATGCGGCGATTTCAAAGACTCGCAGCGACTTATTTGGCGAGCTTGACGATGCGTCTCGCAGGCAAATAGACCACCAATTGCGTTTGCGGATGGGCATTCGCGATATCGAGCAATTGGCCGACCATGTCGAATGCCTTGTGACTGCATCGTACGAAGTTCTCTTCGAGACTCTGTTAGGCCAGGCGACGAACTTCAACGGGCTGGCATTCTCGATCGATTTGACTCGGGACTTCCAAAGCATCCGTTTCTCGGCCTATTCCAAGTCGATTGTCACGGACGAGGAGGCCCGACCTCTACCTTTGGCCGAGCTGAACAAAATCGTCAGCAAGTTGCCTGGCACCCACAATGCGTTTGTCTTTTCCAGACAACGGCAGCCGGCTCAGAAGCCCATGATTCTCGGCAATCTGCTCGATCGAATCGGCTCGAAGATGCGTCAGAAAGAGTTACCTCTTGCCTTCTACAAGGCCATGCAGAGGGCGTACGACGCTTGCCGGCCGGAGCAGTCGCTCGAGAGCAAGGTGCCGTGGATGCTGAGCGCCAAGGTAAGAAGCCCGGCCTGCCAGCCACCCGATCAGTACTCCAGCATGCAGGCGTTTCTTACCGCCCTGGGTGAGGTCGATACGGCTCATCCGAGCCTTGTGAAAGTGCAGGCGATCCCGCATCAACCCAAAGGGTTCCTCGAATCGCACTTCGAAGAGCAGGTGGGAGCCCGAAACGCCAACGATCGATCTTATCGACAATGGCTCGGTGACCTGGGTGCCGGACAACCGTTCTATCTGAAAGACAGCCGTAGTTCCGTGCAGCAACTCGATCGGGGGGTGACGAAGTTCACCCAGGAAACCAGCTACACAACTCATTGGGGCCTGTTCGGGTATAACGAACATGAGCTTATCAATCGCCGATTTACCCTGGCCCACAATTTGGACGAGTACACACTGCTCTATCCTGGCGGTCGCGACCCATCGGTCCTGGTCGACTTTCCGCCGCAGCCCATGCCGGTTGCCATTGTGAGGCTGCTTGCCAAGGCGAACGTACCCAGAGGAACGCATAACCTCGAGGTCCTTCGTTTCCTGCATTTGGCCAACGACGCCGTCGATATGCTGGTCAGCCTGGAAACACTGATTCATCGTGACTTGGGCAGCTACCTGGCAAAAGCCGAAGCGATCCGTGACGAAGAGGGTACCCAGGAAGAAGTCTTACGGAAGCTTGTTGCGCTCGAAATGCCGCTCGAAGTATTCCAGCTCAAGATCGACTCGGACGATCGTCTCTATTTGACAACGCCGGTCGGCTTGACTTATCCGCGCCCAAAAATCATTCCCGAGGCTCTCGTGCTGCTGAAAGATTATCGCGCGGCGGCCGAATCGCTGGGTGGGTCCGTGGTTTATCAGCGTGCGGTGGATGGCCAGTACGACCTGGTCTGGGTCCAGTCGACCGAGGCCCTGGCCACTTTGGTTCGTACCGTTGGCAACAACATCGTCGAGCGTTACTTGAGTGACGCCGAGGGGTACGCAAAGTTGCAGCGACTGGCCCTTACGCCGCACGATCATGAACAAGGGTCGCATCCGGCAATCTTGACGAACACCCTGTGGGAAATGCTCGCGCGGTAGCTTCCTTACCGTGCCGGGGCAAGGCGATGGGCTCGAAGTTGCCGGATCATCTCCAGCGGATCGATCTGTTGGAGGTAACCGCGCAGCTCAGGGTCTTCCAGCA
>JAJRWS010000633.1 GCA_024276705.1 Planctomycetota bacterium
GGTGGCTTGAGGAAGGCTCCTCAAAGGAGCCGGGAAGAGAATATCGTACTCGTACTCAGCAAAGCGGTACTCGTACTCGAACCCGACTGGGAGGCAAGGTCGGTCATCATCAATATCCATGGCCTTCTGTTTCTATTGAATGCAATGGTTCCAGTCGAGTACGAGTACGAGCACGACGGAACGGCGGAGCCTGATGGGTACTCACCAGCAGAGCTGGTGGTTTACGGACAGAAATTAGCACGCACCGTGTGCGCATCTTATAGACTGAGACTCTAACGTCGCGTCACGATCACTTGGTATGCGCCTAACTGTTTTCCGCCCTTGAGCGTCTGCACCACTTCCACCTGGGCCTCTCCCTCGGGCAAGGCCACATCTTGAAACAAGCAGGATTCGGCCTCTCCGGATACCGTCTGCCGGGCGGCCACATCGGCAACTCGCAGTTCGACGTTGCCGCCCCCGGCTTGCCCTTGGAACGCATCCACGTCGAGCAGTACACGCAGATCAAAATGTCCGCCGCGGGCAACGGTTACTTTCCAATGGCCCATCGCGCCACGGCCCCAGCCGTCATCGCTGCGCCAGTCCTGACGCGTCAACACGGTGGGGTTTTCATGCATGCTGCCCAGCACAATGCGAGGTGGGGCGTAATTGTCGGGGCGGGTGGAAGAGACATCGTCAAACCAGCGGTCATAGGCATCTTTCAAACGGGCGACCATTTCCGGTCGGTCGCCGGCCAGGTTATGCAACTCGCCAGGGTCCGCCAGCAAGTCGTACAGTTCCAGTTGTGGCGGGCCGGTCAGGTGGTCCTGTTGGAAGTTGCTGCTGTTGAGTAGTTTCCAGCGGGCGTCGCGGATCATGAAATGGTGGTAGCGGACCGGCCGGTCCCCCCGATGCCACTGAGTGGCCAGGATCCGATCGGGCCACGGAGCCGCCGGATCTTCCAGTAGCGGCAACAGGCTGCGGCCATCGATCTTCAAGCCGGCGGGCAACTCCACCTGGCACGCTTCCAGGATCGTGGGCATCAAGTCGATATGGGCGGCCACCTCGTCGCGGGTGGTGCCGGGCTGGAGGCGAGTGGGCCAATGCAGCCACAGGGGCGACCGAATCCCTCCTTCGAGGACATCGGTCTTGGAACCGCGAAAGGGCCCCACGAAGCGTCTCGAGTTGGGGCCGTTGTCGACCAGAAAAATCACCAGCGTATGGTCGGTCAGTTCCAGCCGGTCGAGTTGGGCGAAGAGGCGGCCAACATTCTGATCGATGTTCGTGATCATCGCCGCAATGCGCGACAACCGATCGATTTCACTGGCCTTTTTTTTACCCTGCAATCGGTCAACCAGGATGCTGGCCAGATCCTTCTGCTGGTAGTGCGCACGCAGCGTTTCGGGCACATCATGAAAAGGACTGTGGGGCGCGTTGGTGGGTAGATAAACGAAAAAAGGCCGCCCGGCCTTCTGCGCCTGCTCAATAAATTTCCCAGCCGCGGCAAAATAGACATCGGTGCAATAGCCGGTGGTTTGAACCTGCTGGCCGTTGTGAAACAAAATCGGATCGGTGTAACGGCGGCCATTTTCACGCGGTTCGGAAGGCTGGGCCAGACCGCCTCCGCGCAACACGAGCGCCTCCTCGAAACCCTGGTCGATCGGCCGCATCGGATAACAATCGCCCAGGTGCCATTTGCCAAAAATACCGGTTGCGTAACCGGCCTCCTTGAGCACCTCGGCCACGGTGACTTCTTCGGGATCCATCATCGCCCGGCCCACATACGTGTCGATGGCTCGCGTTCGGTAGTTGTAGCGGCCGGTCATCAGGCAAGCCCGCGTCGGTGTGCAAACCGGGCAGACATAAAAGGTGCTCATCGAGGCACTGCGGCCGGCCATCGCATCGAGATGGGGCGTTTCGATGATCCGATTGCCCATGCAGCCGAAATCGCCGACTCCCTGATCGTCGGTCATGATCAGCACGACATTGGGACGTTCGAGCGGCATGGCCCCTGCCACCCCGGACCACGGCCCCCAGAAGGTAAAACCCAACGCAAGCAGCAGGGCAGTTGGTGAGTACGTGCGTGTTTCAGTCGTTCTGTTACCCATGATGATCACTCCGATCCGCTGACGAGAAAATTGTGAGCCACGTGCCACCCGCATAGCAGGTGGTTCGAGGAAACCCTCTCAAAGAGGGCTTCTAAGTTACCTAACAGGTAGACATGAACCAATTGCATGTCGAAACGCAGCTGCTTGCCGAGTGTAGTCCCGAAGGGACGTCCCTAAAACAGCCCGGGGTGGAGCAAATGCGAGCTCCGCGAGCGTCTGTGCAACCCCGGGTAACACTGTACCTTCGGCACGAAAGGGCAAGAATATAACTGTCCCGATTTTCGCGCAGCCAATCAACAATCGGTCACCCCAATGTCCGTATCCAAACTGTCGCCGGTCGACTGTAATTTCATCGCCAATTTTATTTGGGCGGCGACTTGTTCACTGCGCATCCGGCGATAATGTTGCCGGGTTGCCCACATATCAAGGCCGGCCAGCAACACCAGCCCCAGGCAAGCAACCAGGAGTCCCCCCAGGTAAAGGGTGTAGGGGCCAGGACGCTGGGGGACCAGTGGCCCCATGCCAATCGCAACCCCCACCACGGCAATCATCCCACTGGCCTGCATCCGTCGCCGGTACTGAGCCAAAGCATACCGTTTCTCCAGCCCCGGCCCTTGGCTAGAGTCACGCACCGCCAGCCAGTTGCGACGATGCTTGAGAAGCAATATCATCGACAGGGTCAGCAGCAACAGGGAAAGTGCATAGTTCGAAAACATGGTTCTTCGGTGATTTTACTGACTTCGGGTGAGCTCAGGGAGGGTTGAGCTTACAGGTTTTCGGTAAATTTCGCCGGCATGCGAGTATCAAGACCGTTGTCCCTCGGGTATTTACCTCCGGTGATTTTTTTTAGCCGTAGGCCCAGCCCTCTTGAATCGGCCAGGTAAGTGGCAGCGGCTGCTGGTCCTTTGCCATCGAAACGGTAGGATGGGGACAGAAAGCCCGATCCGGGTGACCGGAAACATGATGACCACGAAACAGAATCTTGTGATTTTCTCTGTTCGCACAAGGCACAAGCGGTGGCCAGATCGGATACCCGCTGGACCAGCCAGCAGACCACTTCCACGATTGCAATCGGAGGGAATTCTCATGCCGCACCGCGTTCGTCTTGCCGTTCTTCTCCTCTTGGTCTCCGCGCCGGTTTCCGCAACGGCCGCTGCATGGGAGTCGTTCGCGTTGCGTGACAACGGTTCGATTCCTGTCTGGACGGTAGCCGGCCCACTGCCGAATGCCGCGGCCGTCTCCCATGGCAAGAACTGCTTTGGCTATTACCAGGACTACCTGCAAGCAACGGGCGGCGAACGGCAAGCGTTGCCGTCCGACCTGGACTCGATCATCGTGGACGATGGAAAAAAAGTTACCTGGAAGCAAGCCTTCAGCGCTCCATCCGGTTTGCTCGATTTCATCGACAGCCTCGGTGCCGCAAAGAAAGAGGCCGGCGTTGCCTACGCCTTCTGCCGTCTCGACGCGGACGACAAGCTGCCAGTTGTCTTCAAAGTCCGCAGTAACGATGGCGTGCGCATCTGGCTCAACGGCACCTTGATCCACGACCAGCATGTCGGCCGGACGATCGAACAGGCCGAGGACAGCATAGCCGCGAATCTCCACAAAGGATCGAACCGGCTGCTCGTCAAAGTGGGACAGTCCGGAGGCGACTGGGGCTTGCTGCTTCGAGTCGTTACCGCGGCTGGCCAACCGGCCATGACGGTTCACGCCGCTGTGTCGAGCCGTGAGCCACTCGCCGGAAAAATCGTCGCCGCAACTCTCTCCGCATCGCCACTCGTGCTGAAGACGCCCGCGGGGCCACGGCAAGCACTGGTGGCGGAGATCCGTTCGGGGGGACTGCAAGGCGTTTCTTGCCGCATGCAAGTGGCCGGTGAGGCAGCACCGCAAATCTTTCCCCTGGGTGACCTGCCGCCAGGCAAACATCGGCTCGAATTCCAGAAGCCGGTGTTGACCGGCGGCGGGGCAACGCGCATCTGGCTGGAGTCGGAGACCGACACGATGGACCTGCCCAACGTATCGGTAGCCGAACCGCGGCCATGGACCGTCTATCTGGTCCAGCACGTACACACCGATATCGGCTACACGCGTCCTCAGACCGAGATCCTGCCGGAGCACCTGCGCTACATCGACTACGCCCTCGACTATTGCGACCTGACCGACGACTATCCGGACGACGCCCGCTTCCGCTGGACCTGCGAAATTTCCTGGGCGGTCCGCGAATACCTTAAACGCCGCCCCCCAGCGCAAATCGAGCGGCTGAAACGACGGGTGGCGGAAGGACGTATCGAGGTAACCGGCATGTTCCTGAACATGGCCGAGATCGCGACCGAATCGAGCCTGGCCGCATCGCTGCAGCCCATTCGCCAACTCGAAAGGGAACTCGGCGCCGACATCCGCACAGCCATGCAGAACGACGTCAACGGTGCTGCGTGGTGCCTGCCTGGTTTTTTCCACGACATCGGTCTCAAGTATTTCATCATCGGCAGCAATAAAACCCGATCGCTGCTGCCCTTCGATCTGCCAGTGCCATTCTGGTGGGAAGGGCCGTCGGGGAAGCGGGTCATGGCACTCCGGACGGAACATTATCACACGGGGAATTTCTGGCGAATCCACGATGGCGATCTGGCCGCGTTCCAGAACGGCCTGCTCGGCTACCTCCATTCGATCGCAACGCAAGACTATCCGTTCGACTCCGTTTCAATCCAGTACAGCGGCTACCACACCGACAATTCACCACCCGCGATGAAGCCGTGCGACCTGATCCGGACATGGAACCGGCGCTACGCCTGGCCGAAGTTGCGCAGCGCCGTTGCCGGCGAATTTCTCGAGGAAATCCGCCAGCAACATGGCGACGAACTGGCCGTGCACCGGCAATCCTGGCCCGACTGGTGGACCGACGGATTCGGTTCGGCGGCCCGCGAGACGGCCGCGTCACGGACCACGCACATGGCGATCGATGCGGACCAGACACTCCTGGCCATGGCTTCGCTCCTGGGCGGCCCGCTAACGCGTGCCGTCTCCGCCCGTACGGCGGCCATCCAGGAAGACTTGCTCTTCTACGACGAACATACGTACGGAGCGGCGGAAAGCGTCAGCGATCCCATGGCGGAAAACTCGATGGTCCAATGGGCGGAAAAGTCGGCGTACGTCTGGAATGCGGTCAAGCAAGCTGGCATGCTCCGCGAAGAGGCGCTGGGCGCCCTGCAGCCGTTTCTTCCCCGCGACTCCGTGCCGACACTCGCCGTCTTCAACACGCTCGCCTGGCAGCGTTCCGGTCTGGTCGAGGTTTTCATCGACCACGAGATCGTGCCCGCGGACCGGGCCCCGCGCATCGTCGATCCGGCGACCGGCCAGGCGGTCCCCGCGCAGCCGATGTCACAGCGGCGTGAAGGGACCTGGTGGGCCCTCTGGGCGAGCGACGTGCCGGCACTGGGGTACAAATCGTACCGCATCGAAGAGACCAACGAGCAACGCACGGCCACGCCCGTGTCCGCTGCTCGCGTACTCGAAAATAAGTTTTACCGCTTGACCGCCGATCCTGAGACCGGCGGCCTGACGAGTATCGTCGACAAGCAGTCGGGGAGAGAACTGGTCGACTCCAAGGCCGATTGGACCGCCGGCCAGTTGCTGCACGAAACACTCGCCGGCGGCCGCGATTTTCACCGGGACGGATTCGAACGGAAAGGACCGAAAGATGTCAAGCTCCAGCCGGGCGTCGCGGGACCGATCTGGAAGAGTCTCAAGGTCCACGGCAGGCTTGGCGGGTGCGCCCCATCGCCAGGCGCCTTGGCCGAAATCCGCTTGTACGAGCCCGAAAAGCGCATCGAACTGCACTACACGATCCGGAAATTACCCCGGACACAGCCCGAAGCGATTTACGTCGCCTTCCCCTTTGCCTGGCCCGACAGCCAAATCTCTTACGAAGCGCAGGGCGGCATGGTCCGGCCGGGCCAAGACCAGATTCCGCGGTCCGCTTCCGACTGGCAAACGGTCCAGGGCTTCCTGGCCGTCCGTGGCGAAGCGGGCCAGATTGTCTGGGGGAGCGACCAGGCGCCGCTGGTACAACTCGGCGACTTGAACCTCGGCAAATGGCAGCCGATCACCCGGATCTACCGGCCCCATGTCTACTCGTGGGTGATGAACAACTACTGGTTCACCAACTTCCGGGCGACGCAGGAAGGCGAATTCAAGTGGCACTACTACCTCACCTCGACCGCGGACGCCTCGAACACGGCAGCGACCCGATTTGGCTGGTCCTCGCGCGTCCCGCTCATCCCCCGCGTTCTGCCGCCAGGCAAACCGAACGGTGTTGCCCCCGAGCGATCGATTCTCGAAGTGGACGCCCCCAACATCGCCCTGGTCTCAGCTTACCCGGCGCGGCACACCGAGGGCATCGTATTGCACTTAAGGGAACTCGATGGCAAGCGCACGACCCTGCGGCTGGCCTTGCCAACCGCAGCATCCGAGCCACTCAAGTCGCAAGCCCTAAACGTTCTCGAGGAGCCGCTTGCCGAAGCCACTCAAGAGCAAGTCTTCACGCCATTCGAGACAAAGTTTCTGCGCCTGTGGCAAGCCTCGACGAACAGTCCATAACAAATTTCAGTACTTCCCAATGGTCACTTAGCCCGATGAGGTTCCAGGGCGATAAGCCGCCCGGGAACCGATATTTTCAACGCCAGCATGCTGCCCGAGTCGGCTTCATCGGCCGTTCTGTCATGTCTGTTCACTCACAGTCCCAACACGGACTGAAGTTTCTGAAGCGATTTCGCCTGTTTCTCTTTCTTCATCTTTCGAATATTGATCAGTTTCCATTGAATCGCGGGTAGTTGGTCGATTCCTGCCACCGGCATAAGATCCCACACTGGATCTCCTTGTTTAATGGAAAGCAGGAATTGCCTCTCATTTTCGGTCATTGTTTTCCTGATTGTCTCGATAAGTCTCTCACGGACAGCCACCAATTCCTCGTACTGGACTTCCTTGGCCGCCATCCCTGCAAATTCTTGCTCGTACGTTTTACGAAAATCCTTCTTGTTAGGATCGAGTAGCTCGCTCATCGGCCGATCGTGACTCGCGAGATAAACGACCAGTGCGATGAGGATCTCGTCTGTAATACCCTCATTCTCCAACAGGATTTTGACATCGAATAGATCGCGCGGATGTTGACGATCTAACGCAGCGCACAGTTTACCGCCATATAGATCCGCGACCGCAAGTGTGTTGGTCGTCGCCGACATCTCAAAGAGCTCTTCGGCCTTTTCACTCAGTTTCTTCTCTCCAGGCAAGAACACAGCACCCCGGAGCACCAGGTTGGGTTCAATCTTGATTGTGGCCTCTGCGGTACTGACAAATAACTTCGAAACATGCATTGCCCCCCTTGTCCGACTTTCTTGCACGGACGCTCCCGGCACTGTTTTTCGAATTGCAGCAGCGATATGGTGCAATGCTTCACCGATGTTTGCCATTGTTGTATCACGCGATTCCAGGAGTAGATACGTCAAGTCGATATCAACCGACAGTCTTGGCATATCGCGCACATAGAGATTGATTGCCGTGCCCCCCTTCAGCGCAAAACATTTCTCTGCTGCCACATGAGGCATGACCCTCAGCATGAGTTGTGCCTGCCTGAAATAGGGACTGTCTTTCATCCTGATTTCGTCGCTGCCTTTCACATGGATCCCGAGCCTAAAACAGTGATATTGTATTTGGTGTCTAACCGCCCCCCTTTGACTACCATGCGTTTACCTTTTCCGAAGTCCACCTTTGACAGTTCCAGTTCCTTGACCCAGATATGGTTACTGGCTTCGGCGAGAAACATGAACAACCGCTTCACTTTGATAGACCCGCATTGCTCTAACAACGACTGGACCAGGCGCGGTCGTAAGGTGGTCAAACTCTCCATGAGCAGGCTGGCCTCTTCAAAGGATTCCTCCATGGGCACGAAATACAGAACTTCCATGATGGCACGTTCGGGTGCTGAAATCGTTGCGGTATAGGTGGCCAGTTCTTTTTTGGTGAGGCCCGCTTCTGGTACATCGGCAAACAGATTTGTGGTGGTACAACGCAGCTCAACTCCCCAGTCATACTTGCGGAACCAGGCAGGCATCCGAGTGCCGGAGGTGCCAAACAAAGATACGGAGCGGCTCATCCCCATTGGCAGAAAATGGGCATACCCCTGCATCTGCAATGCTGTTTTAGCCCCCACATGAACGGGAAGCTTCAATTGTTCTTGAAGGGCATACAGACCGCCGGACCACTCAACCGTATCGCCGGCACGAACATAGGCGCCCTGGCCGACGCGACTTATCCAGCCGCTTTTCTCATACTCATACACCAACTGCTGATAGGCACCCTGGGCCTTCAGCCAACGTGTTACGGCGACGGTGCCCAAGGGCCATGCTCTGAGCAGTTGGTTTAATTTACTGCGTGGTACACTAGTCATACTTGTTAATTTAGCACGGGATTAAACCTATTGCGAGCTGAAAGTTTATTATTGGACCTAATTTAACCATTATTACTTGTTGAATATGAATTTTCATAAACCCTGAATAAGGCAAATAAGCAAAAGGCCACACGTTGGGGGCATGTCGCAAGAAAAATGGGGCCGGTAGGGGCGTATACCGTTAAGCTGCTGCTGTTTTAAAATCGTTGAGGTTCTCACAAAGTCGCGGTATTGTCTCGTTCCTTCCGTGCCGAAGGTACAGCCCTATATCAGCCCAGGCGACCCATTGGAATATTGGGATGGGTACCCCGGTCAATGCGAGCTCCGCGAGTATTGGCGCAACCCTGGGAAACTTCCCGCGCGAGCCAAAAGCCCCAACGGGGCGGCCCTAAGAACCTTCGTTTCACGCACGCGTCTTCCGCAAGGTGAAAGTCTTAGGATTAGGGCCACCCCTGTAAGGTTCCGGTAATTTATCAACGTAACCAAGGAGCACGGCCATCCGGTTGCCGTGCGCAACCATCGGGCTACAATGGCATTTGTCCATTCCACAAATTTTCCTGTTTCACGATGGCAAAACGTCTACTCATCAGTGGGCTCGGCCACAACGACCTCCGGCCCATGGCCGCCGCTCAGCCGGCCGCGAAACGGAAGGAAATTCTTGACGCGGTGCGTGGCGAGGCGGTCGCGGGCGAGATGGGGCCCATCAAGACGCTGCTGGAACAGGAAACTTTTGATCGGGTCGTTCTACTGTCGAATTTCAAACCCGACTGGTCGCGCCGCTACGCCCAATGGCTGGATCGGGGGCCAGGCCGAGACAACCAAGAGACCGTAATTGCGGCGGTCAAAATAGCCAGCCCGACCGACTACGAGACCATCTTCCGCGCGGCCGACGGGCAACTCGCGAAGCTCCGTACGGCAAAGCTGCTCAAAACACATGAGCTCTGCATTCACCTCGGCCCGGGAACTCCGGCGATGGCTGCCGTCTGGCTCCTGCTGGGCAAGAGCAAATACCCGGCCACCTTCTACCAGACCTACCAGGGAAAGTCCTGGGTGACCGACGTCCCGTTCGACCTGGCCGTCGATTTTCTGCCCGATTTCTACGCTGCTTCCGACACCCAACTCCAGCACCTGGCAGCCAAGAGCCCCGGAGAAATCGCCGGCTTTGAAGGGATCGTCGGCGACAGCCGGCCCCTGCGCACGGCGGTGGGCCGCGCCCGGCGGGCGGCCATTCGAGGCGTTTCGGTACTACTGCTAGGCGAAAGCGGCTCGGGCAAGGAGATGTTCGCCCAAGCCATCCACAAGACGAGCCCTCGAGCCAAGGGGCCTTTCGTCCCGATCAACTGCGCAGCGATCGCCCGCGAGTTGCTGGAGTCGGAGCTTTTTGGTCACAAGAAAGGGGCCTTCACCGGCGCCGAAAGAGACCGCACCGGCGCGTTTGCCGAAGCCGACGGCGGCACCCTGTTTCTGGATGAGATCGGCGAATGCGACCTCGACCTGCAGGCAAAATTGCTGCGCGTTCTGCAGCCCCCGTCCGACGGTTCGCCCTGTCACCGCACATTTCGCCCGGTCGGTTCTTCCAGGGACCAGACCAGCAATGTTCGTGTGGTCGCCGCCACCAATCGAGATCTCGTTCAATCGATCACCGTGAGCCGCTTTCGAGAGGACCTCTACTACCGCCTGGCGGTCATCACGATCAACCTCCCCGCGCTCCGCGAGCGGAAAACGGACATCCCCAAGACGGCCCAAGTCCTGCTGGATCGCATCAATCGCCAGCTTGCGGCCGAGGGGGAGCCCGGCTACCGGCATAAAACCATTTCTGCAGCCGCAATGTCGTTTGTGAAGCAAAGGCCCTGGCCGGGCAATGTTCGCCAACTTTACAACGTCTTGCTGCAAGCCGCCGTGATGACGGACGGCGACCAGTTGGAGCGGCCCGATATTGCGGCGGCCCTGGGAGAAATGCCCCAATTGCCAGGCGAAAAGCCGGACGCCATGGACCGGCCGCTTGGCGAAGGATTCCTATTGGCGCAAAATCCGGTTGGATTTTCTCTAACGTGTACCTGAGCAAGCAGTTATAGCAGCGGTTTTCGTGCTGCTCAAGTATATGATCCGCTGCCTTCCCTTTTCAGGCAGGTGATTTTGGTACTTTTTCCTGTCTTTTCGTCTTTTCGGACTATTTTCGCGTCATCGAATGATCAAGTATATGCTATAGATTGTTGAGATAACATATACCTGACCATGCAAGGAGGGGGCACGATGAAACGGAGTCCAAGTGCGGTTTCCCAAAAAAGGCTGAAAGCATTTCGTAGACGCAAGATCATGACGCTCGGAGAAGTGGCCGAATTGGTACAGAGCAGCATTTACACTGCCCGGAGGCGTCTGAAACAGTTGCGGGCACATACCAGCTACAACCAAAATGGTCGGTACTACGCACTGCCAGACGTACCCGAGTTTGATGCTGACGGACTGTGGCATTGGCGCGGTGTCTTCTTTTAGCGCTACGGGAACCTGAAGCAAACGGTCGTTGAACTGATTCGCCGTTCGTCGGCGGGCCTTGACGCTGGCGAGATGGGTTCACTGCTCGGGCTCGACCCGCGTTCGTTTCTTTCTTCATTTGCCGAGCATCCGCAAATCAAGCGAGAGAAGGTGGAAGGACGGTTTGTCTACTACTGTGTCGATCGGCCTGTTTACTCCGGTCAACGGCAGCGCCGTAGCGAGCTGAGCGCCCAGGGGCGACAGCCAACAGCGTTTGAAGCGATTGCGATTCTGGTCGAAAAGATCAAGCACCCAGCCCTGACCAACGAGGCCCTGAGCCGGCTACTGAAAAAGCAGAAGTTGTCCATTGAACCCGAGATGATCAAAAACCTGTTTGTTCGCCACGGCCTGGCAGAAAAAAAAACGCCCCGTTCGGGCTGATCCGTTGCCTTTCGGACTATCTTGCCAGGTTGCTGGGCGGGGTGGCCGTATCCAGCCTGTTCACCAAACCGCCGCTGGTGGCGTTCCGGCCCTCGATCACGCAGTGTTCTGACTGTGGACGCAATCTGAATGTACAGAAAACACGGACTCGGTCTGTCAGTACGATGCATGTTGGCCAGTTCCTGGCGCGGGAAGTGTTCCTGGCCTGCAAGTCGTGCGGCCACACGGAGCGTTCCGAGCAACTGTGCGATCTGGTGCCGCCCGGCGCCAACTTCGGTTACGACGTGATGGCCTATGCGGGCAAAGCTGTTCGACGACAACTATTCTTTTCTTTAGCGACAATTAAAACTTTCGTTACCAGTCCCCTTGGCGGGGGGGCGGCTTTTTACGTAGCTGAGCGCCAGCGAAGCGGAGTAAAAAGCCGCCCCCCCGCCGCGCGCCTTCCCCGGCCCCTCCCTAATCAGTCCTCCTTGTCGAGAGTTTGCTGATCCGGCTGATCTTCATGCTTCTCCTGGTTAGCCTGGAAAGCCTCCTCCAGTCGGAAGCGGTTGATGTTCAACTCCAGTATGACACGGTGATGCACTAAGCAGTTACCTGAAGGACTACGCCAACGCGTGGGAGGCGGAAGGCAGTCTGGCTGCGTTCTTCTGTTTTTACTCGCACGCGCGGATTCACCTGGCTCTTGGGTATCGAACGCCGGCCAAGGTCTACGGCGTCACGGATGGTACCCCTTGTTAAGACCA
>JAJRWS010000634.1 GCA_024276705.1 Planctomycetota bacterium
GCGCGCGTCGTAAATCAAAAAAAACGTGCCACGCTCTTGGCGAGAACGTGCAAGCGGCTCAAGAAGCCGGGCAACAAGTCGTCAAAGAGCACCTCCGACGCAAAAACAAGCGAAAAAGCCTCGCAGCGAAAAACTTCCCAAGCATTTGCCGCGTTACGAAGTCGAGGCCGAAGTCGAGGCCGAAGTCAAGGAATTGAAGTCCGCACAGACGGTGCCATCCAGCGCGGTGCTTGTGTGACGCATTTTTGAGGCACGTAGCGTGCATCCCAGAGAATCATGCGAAGTCTTGGCGAAATTTCAACAGATTTACGATATCGAGACACGCGGCAAAAAGAGGTCTGCTGACCATCGTTGGACTTGGCGACAAAGCGAAGCCAAGCCGATCTGGGAATCGCTCGGCGTCTGGCTCGACAGCCCAGCAGCACGAGCCCTCTTACCCAAAAGCAAATTCGGCGAATCACTAGGTTATGTGCGCAATCATTGGGAACCCTTGCCGCTTTACCTCACAGATGGCCGCATGCTGATCGACAATAATGACGTCGAACAATGGATGAAGCAGATCGCTTTGGGCAGAAAAAACTGGCTGTTTACTAGCAGCGTTGCTGCCGGTGAGGGCGTGCTCCTGGGGTTGAGGTCTTCAGTAAACCAAATCAAACCCAAGTACGCCGCCGTTTTCAACCTACCTCATCCACAGGATTCTGTTATATCTCTGTAAAACTTCAGGTTCAGGGACAAAAGGCAAGGACTTCGGGATCGAGAGATTCGGCGACTGGCATGTTGGGCTTGTTTGTCGTAGTCTTACTCATGGCGTGTCCTTGTGCCCGCGTGGGTCGGAGGTACTGTCAATTGTTGTGTTCTGAATAATTTTCTAAGCGGCGGATTCCTGCATGATTCCGTCTTTGAAGGACCGTCCTTCGATGACGAGTGCGATTTTCTCGTGGCTGCGTAAACGTCTCCATTTCTTCGAGGCTGACTGAGCCAATTTGAACATCATGGCTAGGCTCGCTCGCCGAGTACCGTTGTCCTTGGTCTTGCGATGACGTAGGCGAATCGTCGCGAACGTTGACTCGATCGGATTGGTGGTTCGCAAGTGGCCCCAGTGTTCGGCTGGGAAGTCATAGAAGGCCAGCAGTTCGTCCTGGTCTTTTCTCAGACACTCACACACTTTCGGATACTTGGCGTCGTATTTTTCCAGGAAGTGTGCGAAGGCGGTCTCGGCGTCCGCTTTCGTTTCTGCCTGCCAGATTTCATGAATATCCCCCTTGGCCTTCGGCTGCACACTCTTGGGCAGCTTGTTGAGTACATTGGCCGTCTTATGCACCCAGCAGCGTTGCTCTCTTGTTTCGGGAAAGACTTTTCGCAAGGCAGCCCAGAAGCCCAGTGCGCCGTCACCTACGGCAATCTTCGGAGCAATCGCAAGTCCATGCTGCTTCAAGTCCAAGAGGAGTTCACTCCAACTCTGCTCACTCTCGCGATAACCATCGAGTACCGCAATCAACTCCTTCGAACCATCGACCGTAGCTCCCATCAGTACCAGAATACACTGTTTTTTGTTGGCGTCGTCTTCCAGCCGAACCTTCACATGGATACCGTCCGCCCAGACGTAAACGTACTCTTTCCCGGAAAGGTCACACCTGCACCACTGGTCGTACTCCTCGGCCTATTGCTCCTTGAGTCGGACGACTACGTTGGCGCTGAGCCCCTTGGCTTTCTCGCCAACCAGAGCTTGCAGGGCTTCTCCAAAATAATCATTCGTAGAAATTCCTTTGAGGCTGAATTTACCGAGGACGGGGGCCAAGGAATCAGTTCCTCGATCGACTCGGTTCTGCGAAGGTAAGCTGGCAGCACGCTGGGCGAGAATTGCACACGGTCGGCGAAGCCTGGCGAATTGTCGCGAACGCGTCCTTGTTGGACCTGGAGGGCTCCCGCGCCAGTGAGTATCTCTCTGGCCGGCAGGCTGCCATTCTTCACCACTAGGCGTCGACCGTCTGAGTCTCGGCGATCCTGATGCGTTTCGATGAAGGCGTCGACTTCGGCATCAATGGCTGCTTGCAGCATCCTGCGAGCTCCTTCATGGATGATTTCATCAAGGGGGCTGCGACCGTCGAAGGCTTGCCGAAAGGCGAGGACTTCGGGATCGAGCGAATCTGTGGCTGGAATGTTCAGTTGATTTGTCGTAGTCTTGCTCATGGCGTGTCCTTGTGCCCGCGTTGGGCCGTTGAAGTGGTGCCGTTGAGGATTGTGGTCGGCCTCAACAGGATACGCCGCTTTTTATCAATCCTTCAAGAACACGACTTTTGACAATACCTCAAATTTCAGGTTCCGGTGACAGCCTCGAATAAATGGAGGCGTTTACGCAGCTACGAGAAGATCACACTCGTCATCGAAGGACGATCCTTCAAAGACGGTATCATGCAGGGAGTCGCCACTTAGAAAATTTCTCAGAACACAATAATTGACAGTTGTTCTAGTTATTGAAAGATGCAGCGGCTTTGTCCGAATCCATGTCCATATCGAAATACTAGAGATCTGTCGCATCGTAAGCGTTTTGATCATTTCGTGAGCTGACAAAACTAAATACTTCGAAATCGATATCAAAGGTGACGGAGCGTATCGAACCATCACAAAACGACGCATTGAAAATTCCCGAGTGGGAAGAACCGAAAGCTCCCATGAGTGCCACATGCTGACCGCGTATCGGATCTAAGTAATCGGGGGATGGTTGTTGGTGGCCCCACCGCACCGTATCCCAATCCCAGCCGGTCACATAACCTGCATCGTCATCATCGTGTTCTCCGTCTGTGGCAAATGCTACGTTCATACACTTTTCGGCAACCAGTAACGTGTTGGACATTCCATCCTCAATATGTCTGCCAGGCTCGACCGAGACACTACGGTTGTTATATCTTCCGTCAAAAGGCGTGCGTACGATCACACCATCCAGACCATTTCCAAGCTGCGCCCAAAGAGAATTTCCGCGGCCATTTTCTCCTGTTTTATCTACTCCTGCATTGCCGGCATAATCGAGTTTGGCGCGAATATTGCGATCTTGTGCTGCTTCGATAACTTGCGGAGCACGTCGAGAGGGACAGAAATACGCTTCGATAGGAGTCGACATAACTATCCGGTCCGATTGCGTCTGCCACAAGCTTTGCTGCTCAATGTAAGGCAAAATCTGATAGGCCCAGCCCCATCCCTGAAGAGGAGCAGTCTTGGGTGTGCCATCCCTCCCTCCTCCGCCCCTTTTCTCCAAAGGGAGACGCTTGCTCCACATATCCAACCCTCCATCCGGGTAGATCTGTTGTGAGTCGGCGTGAAGCTGGAACGCCAAGCCGATTTGCTTGAGATTGTTGAGGCACTGAGTACGACGTGCAGCTTCACGAGCAGCCTGAACGGCCGGCAAGAGTAGAGCTACAAGAACGCCGATAATTGCGATTACGACTAATAGCTCAACTAATGTGAAACCATGCCTGTCAAGCGAGGAAGCTTGTCTGTGCCGCGCCGATCGGTAGCAACTGGAGTAGCGGCCTAAATGATATTCGCCATTGCTCATTTCCTGGGCTCCAAATTAGAATTAAGAAACAACACACTCTTTCATTACCGCTACCGCTTGCGATTCTTCTTCATGGCTGGAATAGCAAAATCGTGAACAGCCCCCGCCTCTTTGGGAATATCAATGTTTTCTTTGTACTCAGGAAAAAGGGACCGTCCGATCGGAACCAACACACCCGTTTCCGTCTTGTAAGCAATCCCGTCAGTACCAGTGATGGTGACAATATGTGGCCCAGCGACAGTACCACGATCGGTCATCGTTTCGTAATGGCCATCGTTAATCGTCGCACTGGATCCAGGGCCACTGTTCCCATTTTTTTTGTCAGGAGCAAAGCGAAGGTATCCTTTAGGGACAGGATTGCCGTCGTAGGTAACCTGCCCAGAGAGGCCGTAACGTGGGATCCCTTCTTTGCCGCAACCAGCGAAAGCGAGTAAGCTGGCCATCACCATGACACTAGTAAGACAAATCCAGCATTTGTGTTGGCGACGACTTTGTGCTTCCATTCTCATAACTCTCCTGGTTGTTATTCAAAACCAAACTACAAATCATTCGCGTCGTAGACCAAATCATCATTACGAGAACTAACACGCCGAAAGACTTCTAAATCAACATCATGAGTGATTGAACGTACCGAGCCATCGCAGAAGGCGGCATTAAAGCCTCCGGTATGAGAGGAACCAAAAGAGCCCAGTACGGGAATAGGAGTATCCTCTGTGGAATCCTGAGAATCGGGTGTTGGTTGGAAGTGACCCCAACGAATTGTATCGTGGTCCCACCCCTCGACATAACCCGCATCGTCATTCCCTTGATTTCCACTTAATCTGGCTGCATTGATGTTTTTTTCTGCAACCATCAGCGTATTGGTAAGGCCGTCTTCAATTTGCCGGCTGGGAACAATCGGGGGACTAAAATTGTCGTATGGATTGCCTGTTTGACCAAGTGTAATTCGAATGACGACGCCATCCTGGGCATCACCATACTGCGCATAAGATTGGCTACCTAATTCCGAGGCGCCTGCGTTGCCAGCATAGTCGATTTGCGCGCGATCCGCGCGACCAT
Source organism: Planctomycetota bacterium (assembly GCA_024276705.1). Lineage (GTDB taxonomy): Bacteria > Planctomycetota > Planctomycetia > Pirellulales > Lacipirellulaceae > JAJRWS01. The sequence goes on from JAJRWS010000634.1 coordinate 4,613, forward strand.
CGAATGAGTGCACGCGGATCGAGCCGCGCGATGGGCAAAAATAGGCCGGAACAGGAGTTGCGGTAACAATATCCACTTTCGACTCCCAAAGAGCCTGCTGTTCGAGGTAGGGAAGTATCTGGTAAGCCCAGCCCCAGTTTTGATTTCGCGCCGAATTCGGTCGGCCCCTATCGCCAAATCGTCGCTCACTTGGTCGACTGCCATCGGTAGTGCGTTTGGACCAGATCCCCTTGCCACCCGTAGGGAAAATTTCTTGCGTATCGGCATGAAGCTGAAATGTCAGGCCAATTTGTTTGAGATTGTTGAGGCATTGCGTCCGTCGGGCGGCCTCTCGTGCCGCTTGAACGGCTGGCAATAATAGAGCAACCAAGACACCGATAATTGCAATTACAACCAGTAATTCCACAAGTGTAAAAGCGCGGCACCCAAGCGGCCTCAAGCTACTCTCTGGCTTGCTTGAGAATGTCTTTTTTCCTGGAGTTCCCATATTATTCTTCATTCCGTTACAACAAAAAGCTCTACCCAACGCGAAGCGTTGGGTAGAGCCGAAAATCCAACTTAAGACCGCCGTCTTCTGGTCGAAATCAAGGACATACCAGCAATCGCTAGTAGAACTATCGAACCAGGTTCAGGTACGGAAGAAAGAGCCGCAGATGACCCTGGAAGCAGAGCCAGCGTTGCGATTTCCGAAGCCGATAGGGCACGCTTGAAGACGTACAATTCGTCCATCAATCCTTGCGTACGTCGGCTACCGCTATCCATCACAGCACCGGTCCCTGCAGCGAAAAAGTCGCCATTGCTGGCAATATCATTTCCCCAGTCACCCATTAACGCGGATTCGTTGCCAGCTTCAGGGCCACCAGTTGCTATTTCCACACCGTTGTAGTAGATGGAGTAGACATCGGTGGCAGTATCCCACGTTGCCGCGATATGAACCCATTGGTTAAATCCGAACTTGTTACCACTGGTTCCATACTCCGATTGCCAGATGCCTAAGTCAGTCCCATCAGTAACGGTGTCTCCATTCGCGTCACCATTGCCGCGCTGCCACTCGAGGAAGTCGCTACCATCTGCGTCAGCGTCCCCATCTAAAGAGGCAGAAACCTCAGAAAGGGCATCAGCCCCATCGGTGTAAGTCTGTCGGTTAACAACACTGCTGTTGGTAACACTTTCACGCAATGTCAACCGAATTTTTCCATTCCCTTGGATTTGAAAGTGGGTTTGGAAAGTACCACTTGCCGATCGAGCTTGCCAAAGTGTTGCGTCACTACCCGTTTCCTCTAGGTTGACCCACATGGCGTACGTAACGGCTGTTGTAGGAGCGTTCCCGTCATCCGTGATGGCGTTTCCCTGTGCATCAAGGAAAACAGGATCATCAAAGGAGTCGGGGGATTGATCGAAATTGGCGGCTCCTCCTCCTCGTATCGTGTTGGTAGTTTCCAGTGTCAGTGAACCGGGACCAGAGAATTCTTCTTGGATGTCACCGTTATAGCCATTCCCAGATCCGTCGAGGAACTGGCCTTCTGGACGCGTTGTGGTGTCGATCGAATCGAAGTCGTAGTATACGACCAGATCCCCGGTTACTAGTGCCTGGGCAGAAGCTGAACCATTGTACGTGACAATCGTCCAAGCAGCCGCAGCCAGAGTACATAGGGTTAGTAATTTTGTTGCCGATCTCATCAAGCTATCTCCCTTACTATGTGAAAAATGAAGATTGCGGGTATTTCTAAACTGTTGGGATGTCCCCCGCTCACAAAAAATTAGACACCCCACGACGATTCCACCGACGGAAGCCTCGCTCCGTACAAACCAACTCGGTAACCAACTCGCCAAACCAAATTGGGTGTACACTGCCCCGAGCGTTGTTGTGTCGATTATGCCCTTCAGTTGGACAGTGGCACATAACCGTACGACAAACATAGGCTTCCTGCCGGTGGTCTCAGTTTCTACAACTCATCTGATGCTCAAGAATCTTATGTTCGGCTGTTCCCAGGCCTGCCCCACATTTGGCCCTAGGTCAACGCATCGTGCCAATGAATAAGTTCTCCCATGTGGTTTTGGTAATCAAAAAGCAAAATAGACTAAACTCGTAGCGAGACGTATACGTTTAACAGGTAGTACTATCGGACTCCTGTGCAATATTCGAAACGAACACACGTCACCGATCATTTCTTTTTAGCCCCCTGCATTGGTAACCTCACCATCTTGGCGGTTACCGAGCCGTTTATGGATAAATGGATCCATATCATATGACAAAGTGTGGACCGAGCCATCGCAGTAGACTGCGATCCAGCTCCCCGGATGAGGGCCGCCAAAAGCATAGGTAAACGTTTTATTAGGTGTGTCAGGAACCGGCACTAAGCCTTTACCTTCGTCGTTTACCCAACAGAGGCGTATATTGTCCTGGTCGTGTCCATTGTACATACTCTGATCTTCGTTTCCAACAGTTCCGGTAGTGTAATGCTCGGGTTGAATGTTCTTCTCACCAAACAAGTAGGTATGAGACGTGCCATCGGTAATCTGACGCATCGCAATTTCGCTACGTTGAAACACAACGCCTGTGTGCCCAGTGCCGAAACGTTTAATAAGCACTTCGTCAGAATGAATCCAGCGATACGTCTCGGCATCTGCCAAGGACCTGGGGCCTAAATCATTCCTTCGCCAATTGAGATCTCCCATGTTTGCGGCGTAACAGCTCCTGCCGACGACCTCAGGTCGATCTGAATTTCTAAATCCTCCCCCATGAAGATAGGGGTAGGCAATGGCCGCTCGCCTACTAGGGCAGTAGAAACCAGGAATTGCAGTCTCGATCATTGCTTTAGCAGCAGCCAAGCTGAGAGCGCCATTCTGGCCACGACCGGCGTTGCGACGCGCGGTCTCTTCCAGATACGGTAGCAATTGGTAAGGCCATCCACCCGGCTGTGTTTTTCCTGCGCCTAAGTCAGGTGCCCCCACCCACTGGTCCCCCCATCCGCCAGAGGGGAAAAATCCTAATGCATCGACATGCAGCTGACCTGCAAGCCCCAATTGCTTGAGTTGGTTAGTACATTGCGAACGGCGCGCCGCTTCACGGGCCGCTTGAACAGCCGGCAGAAGTAGAGCGACAAGAACGCCAATAATGGCAATCACCACGAGTAGTTCCACAAGGGTGAAACCTGCATGTCTGCCTAGACGCACTTTTGTGAAGGATCGATCCATGTCCAAACTCACCTCCCTGGAACAATTGAAATAAGTTAATTTCAAAAAAATCAGCCCGTGCAAAACACGAAAATGTTAGTCTATGGCTTCGCTCGGCAACCGAAAGCTGAAGAAAAAGTCTTCGAGCTCACCTGAGATCTTGTCATTGGAAAAGAAAAGTTCATAAGACGCTGCCTTTGGAAAACGAACATTTTTCTCCCGCAGCTTGGTACATTGTAACTGCGTCCAATTACAATGATTACTAAAACTCTTACAATATATCATACTCACTTTTGCTCTCCTGCCCATATTGATCGAAGGTAGAAAGATATGCCGCATCCCACGCGACTAGTTGCTGTCCTAGTACCACCTCACTACAGCTATCACCGAGGCGTTTTGCATGGTATCTCTTCCTTCGTAAAGCAAACCGAGCATCCGTGGTCGGTTTACATGGAATATGACACGCAAGTTCGTTTGCCAGACCTCAGTCATTGGGATGGAGACGGAATCATTACCAGCTTCAATAATAAAAACGTCATCAAGTCTTTAGCGAGGAAGGACATACCCATCGTTGGGTTAGGAACAGGTGGCTACAAACCGATTGATGAGTCGATCCCGTATGCGTACGTGGGGTCGGATCACCGAGATATCTCACGTTTGGCTTTCGAGCACTTCTACAACTTGGGGTTGCGCCGCTTTGCGTATTGTGGTGCCACAGCAAGCTGTGATAAATCGTGGTCGGATCGAAGAGGCCAAGCTTTTCGTGAATTCACAGAGGAGGCTGGATGCCACTGCGACCTGTTTACTGCCAGCCTCAAGTCTCGGCCAAACACTTGGTCTCAGGTACTCGAAAGAATTCAGCGTTGGCTGAAATCGCTTTCTCCTCCTGTCGGGCTGATGGCCTCTTGCGACCGTCGGGGACGGTTACTGCTAGATGCACTGCGAGCAATGGGGGCAAATGTCCCCGAGGATTTCGCCGTAATCGGTGTCGACAGCGACCCGATACTTTGCAATCTGTCACTGCCCCCATTGACGAGTGTCAGGCCAGATTCACACCGCATAGGGTTCTTGGCTGCTGAATTATTGCACCGAATGATCTCGGGAGAACACCTGTCAGAGCAGCTTTTTTCTGTCAAGGCTGTAGGGGTTGATGAACGGCGCTCGACCGATTTATTAGCGATCGAAGATGACGAAGTTGCTAGCGTGCTTCGTTTTATTCGCGAACATGCTTGCGATCCGATCCAGGTAAGTGATGTCCTGAAAGCTATCCCTCTGTCTCGATCAACGATTGAAAATCGGTTCAAAAAATTATTAGGTAGATCAATCCATGCTGAAATACGTCGCATTCAGTTGAAGAAGGCAAAGAAGCTTCTTGCAGAGACAGACTTGCCGTTATCAGTCGTAGCAAGCCGCGCTGGGATTCAAACAATCCAATATCTAACCACGCTCATGCACAAGGAAATTGGCACTACTCCGGCTAAATATCGGAGTCATGCGAGGACAAAAAACTTAGACACCCACATCGCCAATCATGAATTCTAGGGGAAAGAATTTCAAAAAAACATGACAAGACTTATCGGCAGCGCATTGTTCTTCATATTGGCCGTTGTGGAATGCAACTCCTTTGCATACGCGGATGACGAGTCGGGGCTGGTGGATCAGACGAGCCGTCCGAGAGTGTCCGATGCAGCTAATACTGACACGGGGCAAAATCTTCTTTCCGGATTTTCCTGGCCAACTCCCCTTCGCCTGGGGGGGTGTGCTGCGCTGTGTGATGGATGGTTAGGGCTGTTCGTCCAATGGAGACTTTGCAGTACTGCTGCCACCGGAGAGTTGAGGAGTGAGCCTATCGGCGAATCGAGAGCGAGAAACCCGATTACATTCTACGTCTCCAAGCTGGGTGACAACACCGATGGGACGAGTTGGCAGAAGGCGTTTCACACAGTTCAGACCGCACTTGACGCTGTTCCTGACGACCAAGGTGGACATCGCGTTATCGTTCGGCCTGATACGTACATGGAAGCCAACCTGCTCCCGGCACATCGGGGAGCCAAGGGCGCGTACAACGAACTCCTCGGCGATTTCGACGGGAGCCTCGGTTCGGGTACGACCGGCCACGTAGTTCTTGACGCGGGCGATCCGCGCAAAGGCTTCAAAAGCTACGATTGGTGGGGAAATATCCGTGCCTATCAGAAAGGTTGGTCGGCAGAGCATACCAAGGAAACCGTTTCGGCGATCAAATGGGACCGTTGGATTCTTCGTCGTTTGTACGCGACTGGCGGCGATGCCGGCTTCTTTTTTGACTGCACGGACAAGATCGAACCCTTTTCGGTGATCGTCGAGGACTGCGTCAGCATCGGGCGCGCTTTTGGCTGCGGTGTTGCAAGCTGCCTTTCACGAAGTGACGAACCCATCACATTTCGCCGTTGTCACATGTGGTCTCTGGACGAATGGGGCGACACGGCCGGTGGGTATATCCGTATCGAGAACCAATCGATGCCGAAATTCCACGATATCGTTTTCGAGGACTGCACAATGGTGAGTCCCCAGTGCGCGCTGAAAGGCGGCAACTACGGTTTTCATACCTACACCCATGCACTCGTAAAGAACTGCACCCTTATTGCCCTCAACTTTTCGCAACCCCACGGCACTCCTACCGATGGTGTGGTTCAGAGCGTTCAAAATGGCAAGTATCTCCATGTCGACTTCGAGAACTGCCTCCTCATGGGATTCAAAGTCTTTGGAGTCAAAGTGGACAAAGATTCCGCAGGGGAAATTGGATACTCGACGAAGGGTTCTGCTCTGGCTTATGTGCAACACACACAAAAAGTTCCCGCGGGCTTTCACACTCTCGACCGCTGGCCAGTCGAAGCATTTGCAAAACTTGCTCCTCCCGCACCAGTTAAGCCGAAGCCGGTACTCACACATCGAGAACTTGTGGTGCCCGATCTATGCGAGGTCACGCCTTTTTTTTGGCAAAGCCGCTTATGTCTGATGGAGTGTTATCGCCCCAGTTCCGGTGGAGCGAAAAAAGACTATTATCTCCTCTTGCGTGACGCAAAAACAGGCGACCCAATGGCTCGTTTCGCGGTAGGCTACGGATTGGCTTCTTGTCATGTCGAAGAGGGCGTGTTTTATGCCTTTGCTTCTCGTTTCGAGGGAAAAAACTGGAACGATGTCACTTTGTTTCAGTCGTCTGACCTAAAAACCTGGGAACAAAAGGTCATCATCCAACAGGAAAACGAACACTTGTTCAATAGCTCGGTCTGCAAAGGCCCCGAGGGATTCATACTGGCCTACGAGTCGAACGACCCGAACTATCCTGGTTTCACAATCAAGTTTGCTCGGTCAGCAAACCTTGGAACTTGGGCCAAGCTTCCCAACGCCGCCTTTGGCACCAATCGTTACACCGCGTGCCCTACGGTGCGCTATAGCAATGGCTATTATTACGTACTTTATCTCGAACACCGGCTCCCCTCTCATGTTTTCGAGACCTACGTGACCCGCTCCAAGGATCTGAAAGTCTGGGAACTCAGCAGCGCCAATCCGGTGATTGCACCCACGGGACTGGACGAAGGCATTAACGCCTCAGACCCAGAAGTCGTGGAGTATGGCGGCAAAACTTTTGTGTATTTCACCGTGGGTGATCAACTAACCTGGATGAATGTCAAACGGGCCGAGTTCGACGGAACGCTTCAGCAATTTTACGAACACTGGTACATCCAGCCGGGCATTCGCGACCGTGGGGACATGGCTTCCGAACACCTCCGCGCGACCACTCAAGCGAAAGCCGAAGCAAAGTAACACGATAGCCGAGGACTTCTCTGGCGATCGCGTACTTCGCCTAACTAGTGTCTGGCTTGAAACTGAAGAGCTGTTCAAAAACTGGGCGACAATTGAAAAAGCTCCACGAAGTTGAGGTGAAGATTCGTATCGCTTGTTAAGAACCCACGCAAAACGGATTTCCTACGTTCAATCTTCGAGGAGCCAAGGATGCGACAAGCTTACTCCAATCAGCTGCGGCTGGATACCGTTCCCATTCCCAAAGTCGAACTCAATCGGCAGTGTCGAGATCGAATCGTTCCCGTCCTGCGAGCTCTCCAGCACGTCTATTCCCACTCCGAATCGACCCACAAAATCAAAGTCCTCCGTCTGATCGGTGCGGATGTCAACAAAATCGTAGCCGTTCACGCGAGGGAAAAAAATTAGCCACGGATGAACACAGATAAACACCGATTTTATTGGAAGGCTTCAGAGTTTCCCGCTATTCCTGCCCTATTTCTTTTTGGCAATCGAATCCGGCTAAAAAACCCTTTCCTCATCTGCGTTTATCCGTGGCTTTTCCTTTTTCTTTTCC
>JAJRWS010000635.1 GCA_024276705.1 Planctomycetota bacterium
AGGGGGCCCGCAGATGACGCAGATTGACGCAGATGATTCAATGCCACGTGACCGATGCGCATAAGTCTCCCGGCCTCATTTCGCTTGCCTTTGGATATGCCATTAACGTAGCACCGAATCTACGGCCTGTGAACGATTACCATGTCAGGACACATGCAATTCGCGGTTTTGAAAGGGCGGATTGATTTGCCATAAATCAGGGGCAGAACATCGGTTGCGCCGAATCTGGCCATATGACATATCGATTGCATTGCATGTCCTTTTCCCTTCCTTTTCCCTTCTACCAAAGGGTCACCGATCAGGCCGATCAGATAAAATTCGAGACCTGGATGCTGCAAGCAGGCTCGGAAATCTGGCGGCGGCTGTTGGCCGTTATCCCCAGCGAGCACAAGATGTCAGAAATACTCATGCACATCGCTCGACTGGATCCGGAACCCCTGGAACAGTTGATGCTGGCCATGGTTACCGATACCGCATACGCGCAGGCATTGTTGAAGAAGCTGGGGTGAGCGAGATGCCTGCCGCCCAACAACTCAAAGCGTGACTCCACGGATGCCGAAATATCGGTTGTTGTCGGGTTCCCATCGGTTTGGTCGGACGTTTCAATCCTGGGTGTCGGCCTGGCCCGTCCGAATGGCATGTTCTTCTTGGGCCGGTTCCAGCCGCCGAGCTTGGAATGTCCGTGATTGGTTGTTGCATCGCGTAGAAGGCCATGGCTCCCAAGGGATGTCCGACTTCTGGAGAGGAGTGTTACGATGCCGAAAATCGTCTGTCATGGCCCGAGTCGTGGTCTGCGTAGTGTCTTCATCATGCTGCTTTGCCTGCTCTCCAGCGTCCAAGCGGAACAACCGCCGGAGATCGACGAGCCGGCATCCGCGGCGAGTTTGGGGACGGAGTTGCCCAGGCCGCATTGGCAGCAAGGCGACCGCTGGATGGTCGAGACGGTCAGCCGTCCCATGCAGGTCCGTTTCGCTTGCCCTCCCGGTACGTTTTCCCTGCCCATCCCTTGGCAATTCATGGTCGTACAATCGGAAGTTCTCGATGCGCACGAATGTTTTCGTATTGAAATACGCTGTCAGGCTGCCGGCAAGCAGCCTGCAACGACCCTGTGGCTCGACCGCAATTCCCTGGCACTCCGGCAAATCACCACGCAGGTACCGGTCCCAAATGGTTTTCAAGAGATGACCATGCGCTATGATTTCACTTCCGGACAAACGGCGCCCGTCCTGGGGCCGTTGACTTCGCTGCCGATCGACACGCCCGTTTTTCTAGCAAACCAAACCAAAGGGCTGGAAGCTTTTACCTATCGGCTGGATTTCGGACCCCGTCAGGGCAAGGCGGTTGGGGACATTGGCTTCACGCACCAGATCGAGCAGCACGTGAAGACCCTCTCGACCGGGGAGACGCGTGCCTTGCTGGAACAGCCGTTCGCGAAACGGCTTCTTGGCGAGGCGTTGAGCAAGAGCCTCACCTCCCGGCCACTGATCGAAGTGCGGCTGAAATCGCATGGCCGGGAAGTCCGTCAACTTTGGCAGGCCCAGCGGCCCTGGCCGATCTACAGCGACAACGGACAGACCATCAGTCGGTTCGTCACGTTCATGCCCGCAACAGAGAACGAACCATCCTCCCACTTGGAGAACCGGCCATGAAGCGGATACGAACGATCTCGATGGTGACCGTGATATGCCTGGGGAGACTGGGGACTCTCGCACCAACGCTGGCCGGAGTGGATGAAGGGATTTCCCGGCACATTCCGTGGTCGGGTTACTGGTGGCCAATCGGGAAAGGCGAGTTGCTTGAGCCGTTACGGAAATATGACCGTCTCACCGGGAAACGCGCCTACTGGTGGGAACTTGAAAACAAACCGCCCGGCCCCCAAGTCCCCCCCTGGCACGGTTATTGCCATGGCTGGGCGGCGGCGGCGGTTACCGAAGAAGAACCGGTCTCTCAACGGTTGGCAAAGGGCCTGGATGGCCAAACGTCCGTGTTGCTCAATGTGGGGGCTCAAAAAGGGTGGTATTCGGTCGGCCACGCTTACGATGTGGCCAATCAGTACGGAGACCGATATGGCGACGACGAAGGTAGTGAAGATACTGGCGACATGGCACCGGACATGCTGTGGCAAGTCTTGAAAATGTTTCTGCAAGAACATCGGCTCCCTCTGGTCATGGACCTGGATGCGGGCAAAGAGGTGTGGAATTACCCCGTGTTCGCATATCGGATCAGCTATGAGCCACTGGCCCGAGGCGGCGGCTGGCATTCGGGGCAACTAAAACTGTGGGCCGCCGACGATGCCGTGCAGCCCCAATTCGTGGGGACCGTGCCTTACCTGCAGACCTACACATTCATCTTTCAAATGCGCGACGGCGCCGTGATGATGGGCAGTGGGCGCTGGACCGGACAAAGCGTGTGGAACCATCCTGACTTCGCCTGGTACCCCTACATCGCAAATCCCGAAAATCCCGAAATCGACTATGACACCGTTCAAACTTTGATTCAGACCAGTACACCGCAAGCAGACCCGACCTCCACGGCAGGAGCGACACGGGACCAGCCGGGAGCCACGGGGAGCCAAGCCAACAAGGCGAAGAATCGAAAGCGCGAAACAGCCAAGAATCGACTGGCTGGAATCACAGCCGGCAAAAAACCGCCCGTGGAGGCCTGGGTCGGGCAGTCTGGCGATCCGGGAGATAATTCTCACGATCAGGCCGACATTCCCTTGCCGATCAGCCCGATGCAACTGGTGGCGACGATCGCTAAGAAAACATCGTCGTTCGGGCTGGACGCACGATTGGCCGATTTTGGCAAGGTTCGATACCATGTCGGGGAACATAGCGAAGTGACCGGTTCCTCCGAGCGGGCCGGATACCTTTACGTGCTGCATGTGTCGCCCACGGGCGATCTGAGTCTATTGTACCCGGCGCCTGGAGAAAACTCCTGGATTGAAGCGGGTGCTGTGTTTCATGTTCCCGGGTCGGGACAAGGTCCTTACACACACCGGAAGCCGTATGGAAACCACCGCATCAAGGTCCTGGTGACTCAGCGTCGTCTTATTCTGACCGGCCTGGACCGCCGAGCACCCCTGGGCGCGGGCGGTGCTTCCCAGCCCAAGGCAGAGGGTCTGGCTACCGGCGGCGCAGACAGCAGGCCCTGGTATGGCTATGCGTTTCGTTTTCTGCCCGCCCAAGCCCACCAAATCAAGGAAATGTTGACCGACTACGTGCAAAGCAAGCAACTCGATGCAAAGCGGTTTGAGCCGATCGATGCCAACCCGATTCTGTCCGGTTTTGCCCAGGATGAAATCACCTACTACGTCGGCCCGAGCGAATCCGAAGTTCCTTGATAGGGAGTG